>DATCUS010000176.1:0-5311 GCA_036561845.1 Tardiphaga sp.
CGGCGGCTCCGCCGCCGTCGCGCACACCCTCGATTGGCCGCGCCGAAGCGCCGCAGCCGCGCGAGCAGGCTTCCGAGCCCGCCGACCACTCGCATCTGCCGGCATTCCTGCTGCGTCCGGTGCGCGCCCGGGTCGGCTCCACCTAGCGTCGTTTACCGGTCATTCACGATCTGCGCCTAAACTGAACGGGATATTTCCAGACTTATTTCGCGGTTCAGAGACGGTGCAGCGTTGCCCGTCGGCGGGGGCACAGTACGTGACCGGTATATTGGATGAACAGCAGCGGACCCTGGCGTTTGCCGAGGTCGCGCTGGGGCAGATTAGATCGCTGCGCCAGACCGCAATTCCGCGGAATTACGAGATCTGGTACGTTTACGCCACCGGCTACAATTCATCGCTCAACCGGGTGATCAACGAGACGCTGGCGCTCAACGGCAAGCTCACCGAAGCCGATCTCGACCTGATCTACGAGACCTACCTGTCGCAAATCCGCGTCACCGACCGCATCGACAAGGTCGGTGCCCGCGTCATCGGCGAGATCGACGACGTGATGTCACTGATCTCCAATGCGCTGGGCATGACCGAAAGCTTCGGCCAGACGCTGAGCGGCGCCCGCGAGCGCCTGACGCACGCCAAGGACCGCAATCAGGTCAAGGCCGTGATCGAGTCGCTGGTGAGGTCGACCCGCGAGGCGCACGAGACCAACATGGCGCTGGAAGCCCGTCTCAACAATTCGAAGAGCGAGATCAACAACCTGCAGCAGAGCCTCGAGGCGATCCGCGCCGAGAGCCTGACCGATCCCCTCACCGGCCTCGGCAACCGCAAGTTTTTCGACCGCGCGCTGATGGCGGCCATGGAGCAGGCGCTCCGGCTCGGCGAACCCTTGTCGCTGCTGATGCTCGACATCGATCACTTCAAGTCGTTCAACGACAACTACGGCCACCTCACCGGCGACCAGGTGCTGCGCCTCGTCGGCATCTCGATGAAGCAGACCATCAAGGGCCAGGACATCACCGCGCGCTACGGCGGCGAGGAATTCGCCGTGGTGCTGCCCAACACGCCGCTGCGCCAGGCGCTCACCGTGGCCGACCACATCCGCCGCGCCGTGATGGCCAAGGAACTGAAGAAGAAATCGACCGGCGAGATCCTCGGCCGCGTCACCCTGTCGGTGGGAGTCTCGGTGCTGCAGCCCGGCGACGACATGGACGCGCTGATCGGCCGTGCCGACGCCTGCCTCTACGCCGCGAAGCGCAACGGCCGCAACCGCGTCATCTGCGAGGTCGATCCGGAATATTCCGCCGAAGTTCATATCCAGGTGGCGTAAGTTACCGAGACCTCATGGTGAGGAGCGCGTCTTCGCGCGTCTCGAACCATGAGGCTGCTGGCGCGCCATCTCCTCCCCATCCTTCGAGACGCCGCGCACGTGCGCGGCTCCTCAGGATGAGGTCTTCGTCTTCTTTGCAGCCTTCTTTCCTGGCGCCTTCGCGATCGCCGGTCTGGCTTTCTTCACAACCTTCTTCTTCGCCACCCGCGCCTTGCTGCGCTTGGCCAGCGCGGCGCGCTCCGCCGCGGCATGGGCCGCGCGCGCCCACTCCGTCACCTCGTCCGGCTCGTCGTACAGCCGTTCCGGCAACTGCCAGTACGAGCCGATGGTGCGAGTCTTGCCCTGCGCCTCATATTGAAACGGCTTCGAGCCTTCGCTCTCATAGCGCGGGATGGTCGTCGCATCGGCGCGCAGATAGATGGCGCCGCGCAGCACCAGCGCGAAGTTGGTGCCATCGGCCGACACGCCATAGCCGGAGAACATGCGCCGGATGGTCACCGGGCCGAAGCCGGCGAACAGTTCAGTGAGAAAATCGCGATCCATGGGGGAAGTGTAGGATGGGATTGGCGGGGACGAAAGCCACAAGCTCCCTGCCGTCATCCTGAGGTGCGAGCCTCTTGGCGAGCCTCGAAGGATGCGGCGACGTACGCCGGAACTCGCGGCCCATCCTTCGAGGCCGTCGCTACGCGACGGCGCCTCAGGATGACGGTTGAGATTGTGGCGACGCAAAGGAGCGCTCGCTCAGCCTCAGTCGACCTTCGCCGCCGTCAGTTGCACCGACTCGCCGCAGCCGCAGGCGCCGGTCTGGTTGGGATTGTTGAAGATGAACTGGGCCTGCATCTTGTCGGCCTTGTAGTCCATCTCGGTGCCGAGCAGGAACAGCACGGCCTTCGGCTCGACCAGAATCTTGACGCCCTTGTCCTCGACCACTTCGTCGGTCGGGCGAACGTCATGGGCGTATTCGACGGTGTAGGACTGGCCGGCGCAGCCGCCGTTCTTGATGCCGACCCTGAGGCCAACGATTTCCGAATCGGCGCGTCCGGTCAATTCGCGCACGCGCGCCGCGGCGGCGTCCGTGAGCCGCATCACCTGCGGACGCGGGCGTGCCTTGGGCTTGGCAGCTGGAATGCTGGATGCTGGAGTCATATCGGTCATTTGTTCAGTCCTCGCGGCCATTCAAGGCCGCTGTCGTCGCTCAACAAATCAAACGCACACCATCACCACATGTTCAGGACGAGGCGCGCCTCGTCGGTCATCCGGTCCGGCGTCCACGCCGGCTCCCACACGATGCTGACATTGACCACGCCGACGCCGGGCACGCTGGCCACGGCGTTCTCCACCATCTGCGGCATTTCGGCCGCGGCGGGGCAGTTCGGCGTCGTCAGCGTCATTTCGACATCGACGGTGCGGTCGTCCTTGATGTCGACCTTGTAGATCAGGCCGAGTTCGTAGATGTCGGCCGGAATCTCCGGATCGAACACCGTCTTCAGCGCGGCGACGATTTCGGTGCCGAGCCGTTCGGTCTCCTCGGGCGCCAGCGCCGAGACGGTCTGCATCTGGCTCGCCTTGACGTCCGCATTGCCTGCAGCGGCGTCGGTGGTCCCTGCTTCGATGGTGTCGGTCATGAAAACATATCCCGTGCCTTGATCAGCGCCTGCGCCAAATGGTCGACTTCTTCGCGGGTATTATACATCCCGAACGAGGCCCGGCACGTTGCCGTGACATTGAATCGTTCCAGAAGCGGCATCGCACAATGGGTTCCTGCCCGCACTGCGATGCCCTGGCGGTCGATCACGGTCGAAATGTCATGGGGGTGCGCCCCTTTCATTTCGAACGAGATCACCGGTCCCTTGTCCCCGGCCGTGCCGATAATCCGCAGCGAATTGATTTCCCGGAGCTTCTCCTGCGCATAGGTCAGCAGGTCGTGCTCGTGCGCGGCGATGCGCTCCCGGCCGATCGAATTGACGTAATCGATGGCGGCGCCGAGGCCGATGGCCTCGACGATCATCGGCGTGCCGGCCTCGAACTTGTGCGGCGGGTCGCCATAGGTGACCCAATCCTGGGCTACCTCGCGGATCATCTCGCCGCCGCCGGCATAGGGCCGCATCGCGACGAGATGATCGTATTTGGCGTAAAGCACGCCGATGCCGGTCGGACCATACAGCTTGTGGCCGGTGAAGACGAAGAAGTCGCAATCGATGTCCTGCACGTCGATGACGCCGTGCACAGCCGACTGGCTGCCGTCGACCAGCACGGGGATGCCCCGGGCATGGGCAAGCTTCACGACTTCCTTCACCGGCACGACCGTGCCGAGCACGTTCGACATCTGGGTGATCGCCACGATCTTCGTGCGTTCGGTCAGCAGCTTCTCGAATTCGTCGAGCAGGAAGTTGCCTTCGTCGTCGACGGGCGCCCACTTGATGACGGCGCCATGCCGCTCGCGCAGGAAATGCCACGGCACGATATTGGCGTGGTGCTCCATGATCGAGAGCACGATCTCGTCGCCCGGCTTGATGTTCGCGGCGCCCCACGACGCTGCAACCAGGTTGATCGCATCGGTGCCGTTGCGGGTGAAGATGATCTCTTCCGGACGCTTGGCATTGAGGAAGTGCTGCACCTTGGTGCGACCGCCCTCATAGGCTTCGGTCGCGGCATTGGCGAGGTAATGCAGCCCGCGATGCACGTTGGCGTATTCGGTCTTGTAGGCCAGCATCATGCGGTCGAGCACCGCATTCGGCTTCTGCGCCGAGGCGGCATTGTCGAGATAGACCAGCGGCTTGCCATAGATCTGCATGGCCAGCGCCGGGAAATCCTTGCGGACCTGCTCGACGTCATAAGTGCCGTTGGAGACCGCCGGATGCACCGTCATGTGCGCGCCTCCAGCCAGCGTTCGGCCGCGCCAATGGCCAGTTCGCGCAGATCGTCATTGACGATGGATTCGATGGCTTCGCCGACGAAAGCCTGGATCAGCAGCGCCTGCGCCGCCTTCTCCGACAGGCCGCGGGCGCGCAGATAGAACAGCAGGCTCTCGTCCAGCGCGCCGGTGGTGGCGCCGTGGCCGCAGGCGACGTCGTCGGCGAAGATTTCCAGCTCCGGCTTGTTCGAGGCTTCCGCCTCGTCGGACAGCAGCAGCGCCCGCGTCATCATCTTGGCGTCGGTCTTCTGCGCGATCTGGCGCACATTGATGCGGCCCTGGAACACCGAATGGCTGCGATCGTCGAGCACGGCGCGAAACACTTCGCGGCTGACGCAATCCGGCGCCGAGTGGTTCATCACCAGCGTGGTGTCGGCATGCTGGCGGCCATTGAGCAGGTTCACGCCGTTGGTTTCCACATGGGAATGCGTGCCGGCGATCTCGATCACCGCCTGGTAGCGACTGACCAGCGAACCGGTGTTCATGCCGAAGGTGTTGACGTGGGCCTTGTTGCCGACTGTGATCAACGACGAGGCGATGTTGAACGCCTCGCGGCTGTCCTCGATCAGCCGGACATGATCGAGCCGCGCATCGTCGCCGACATGGATGACGGTGGCGTCGTGGGCCTGATAGATTTCGACGCCGTCGGCAGCGATGAAGCTCTCCACCAGCGTGGCGCGGGCGTTCTTGCCGAGATCCAGCAGCGAGCGCGTGAACATCGCCGTTGAGGCTGCGGTGGCGACATGGACGATGTGCAGCGGCTGCGCCGGCGCCACGCCGGCGGCCACCGTGATCACCAGGCCGTCGGTCATCATGGCGCCGTTCAGCGCCTGCATGGGATTGGCATTGTCGAGCGCGAACAGCCGGGCATGCAAGGCCGGCTCGTTGGACTCGAGCACCTCGCGCAGGGTGCGGATGGCAAGGCCCTTGTCGAGCTTGCCGAGGTCGGAGAGCTTGGGCGCAAACACGCCGTCGACCAGCACCAGCCTGCGCACGCCGTCGATGACATGCAGTTGCAGCGCCTCGGCGGCGCGCGACAGCGCGGCTGCATCCGGCGCCGCAGCCAGCGGCAG
>DATCUS010000177.1:0-19801 GCA_036561845.1 Tardiphaga sp.
GGCTGCACCTGCGACAGGGTCAGCGCCGCCAGCGCCAGGTCGGCGCCCATCAGCGAGGCCGCCGCCAGCACCGCCAGCGAATTCATCGCCATGTGGCGCCCGGGCATGCCGAGCTTGTAGGTGACGTCATGGCCGAGAATACCGGCATGCACCGCCGAACAGGTCGGGTGCAGCGCCACGTCGAGCAGCCGCGCCTCCGCCTTTGCATCGGCACCGAACGAGACGATGCGCGACACGCCGGCCTTCGCCGCCTGCATCTGCAGCCGGTCGAACTGGCCGTTGTCGCGGTTGAGAATGGCGGTGCCGCCGGGCTCGAGTCCCGAAAAAATCTCGGCCTTGGCGTCGGCGATCGCCTCGATGCCGGCGAAGAATTCCAGATGCACCGGCTCGACGGTGGTGATGATGGCGAAATGCGGCCGCACCAGTTTCACCAGCGGCTCGATCTCGCCGGAGTGGTTCATGCCGATCTCGAAGATCGCAAAGCGCGCGGTTTCCGAACAACGCGCCAGCGACAGCGGCACGCCCCAGTGATTGTTGAACGAGGCCACCGAGGCATGGGTCTCGCCCTGGGCCTCGAGCACGCGACGCAGCGCTTCCTTGGTCGAGGTCTTGCCGACCGAGCCGGTGACGGCGACAATCTGCGCGCCGAGCCGGGCGCGCGCGGCGCGTGCCAGATCGACCAGCGCGGCCAGCACGTCATCGACCACCAGCAGCGGTGCGTCGGCCGCGAACTTTCCGCGCTGCGCGCGTTCGACCACCGCCAGCCCGGCGCCGGCCTTCAGCGCCGCATCGACGAAGGCGTGGCCGTCATGGACGTCACCCTTGATGGCGAAATAGGCCTCGTTCGGCGCGATGCTGCGGCTGTCGATCGACAGGCCGGTGATACCAGCCGGTAAAGCGCCGCTGGTGTCGGCGCGCATCGCCTCGGCCATCGCCGCGGACGTCCACAAAATCTCGCTCATGCAACCCTCGCAGCCAGCGCCGCTGCAGCGGCCTCGTGATCGCTGAACGGCAACGTGCGATCAGCGATGATTTGTCCGGTCTCGTGGCCCTTGCCGGCAATCAGCAACGCGTCGCCCTGCTGCAGCCCGGCGACGGCCACCCTGATGGCTTCGGCGCGGTCGCCGATCTCCACCGCGCCGGGCGCAGCAGCAAGAATGGCGGCGCGGATCGCGGCGGGATCCTCGCTGCGTGGATTGTCGTCGGTGACGATGACGCTGTCGGCCTTCTCTGCGGCAATGGCGCCCATCAGCGGCCGCTTGCCGGTGTCGCGGTCGCCGCCGGCGCCGATCACCACCACGAGTTTGCGCGGCGCATAGGGCCGCAGGGCCTCCAGCGCTTTGGCGAGCGCATCGGGCTTGTGGGCGTAGTCGATGAACACCGGCGCACCGTTGCGCGTGCCGACCTGCTCAAGCCGGCCTTTCGCCCCCTCAAGATGCTCAAGGGATGCGAACACCTCGCCGGCATCACCGCCGGTACCGATCACCAGGCCGGCGGCAACAAGCGCGTTCTCGATCTGGAATTCGCCGACCAGCGGCAGCCGGATGTCATGCATGCGGCCACGATGCTGCAGTGTCAGCAATTGCGAAAAGCCGTCGATGGCGGCGGCAACGAGACGGATACCCTCACCGGGACCGTCGCCATGGCGGCCCACGGTCATGATGCGCAGGCCGCGCGCGCGCGCCGCGGCGATCACCTGCTCCGAACAGTCGTGGTCAGCCGCAATCACCGCGACGCCGTCATCGACGACGAGGTCGCGAAACAGCCGCAGCTTGGCCGCGAGGTAATGTTCGACGGTCGGATGATAGTCCATGTGGTCGCGCGACAGGTTGGTGAAGCCGCCCGCCGCGATGCGGATGCCGTCGAGGCGGTATTGGTCGAGGCCGTGCGACGAGGCCTCGATCGCCAGATGGGTGACACCGTCGCGCGCGATCTCGTCGAGCTGGCGGTGCAGCGCGATCGGATCGGGTGTGGTCAGCGAGCCATAGACGGTGCGCTTCGGCGAGACGAGGCCGATGGTGCCGATGCTCGCCGCGACATGGCCGAGGCGCTCCCAGATCTGACGCGCGAAGGCCGCGACCGAGGTCTTGCCCGAGGTGCCGGTGACCGCGGCGATGACAGCGGGTTGGGCGGGATAGAACTTTGCCGCGGCGAGCGCCAGCGCGCGGCGCGGATTGGCCACCGCGACGAACGGCACCGGCAGTCCGACGGGCTTGTGATCGCCGACCACGGCCACGGCGCCCGACGCCATGGCCTGGGTGGTAAAGCGGGAGCCGTCGGTCTTGCTGCCGGCCAAAGCGAAGAAAACGTCGCCCGGCTTCACCGCGCGACTGTCCACACTGAGGCCGCCGACGGTCACGTCGCCCGCGGACGCGTCCATCACGGCGTCATCGCTGAAGAGGTCGCGCAGCTTCATGCTGTTCCTGCTCGGAGATCGGGGGCATTCCGGCCTTGGCAAACCGCATTTTGGACCGGCTGTAAAGCACCCCTGGCCCGCTACTGTGTCACCCTCGATGCCGCAAGAATAAGGCGATCGGCCGTCGGCAGATCGAAGCGGGGCTCCAGGCCGAGCAGCGGCGCAACGCGGGCGATCACCTTGCCGCCGGCGGGGACCGCATTCCAGCCCGAGGTGATGAAGCCGTGGGTTTCCGGCAGCGCCTTCGGCTCGTCGAGCATCACCAGCACCTGGAATTGCGGATTGTCCATCGGCAGCACCGCGGTGAAGGAATTCAGCACCTGCTTCTTGGAATAGCGGCCATTGACCACCTTCTCGGCGGTGCCCGTCTTGCCGCCGATGTAGTAGCCCTTCGACAGCAGGTCGGCCTGACGCGCGGTGCCGGTTTCGGCGTTGAGCCGCATCATATAGCGGATCTTGTCGCTGGTATCCTTCTTGACCACGCGCTTGCCGATCGCCAGCGCCTCTTCCTCGGTGCGCTTCAGGAAGGTCGGCGGGATCAGGTAGCCGCCATTGACCATGGCATTGATGCCCATCACCGCCTGCAGCGGCGCCACCGCGATGCCGTGGCCGAAGGCGATGGTGATGGTGTTAAGTTCACTCCAGCGCTTCGGCACGATCGGCATCGCGCTTTCCGGCAGCTCGGTGCGCAGGCGGTCCATCTGGCCGACCTTCTTCAGGAATGCCTTGTGCGCCTCGACGCCCATCGACAGCGCGACACGCGCGGCGCCGATGTTGGACGAGTAGGTGAACACTTCCGCCAGCGAGATGAACTTGCCGAGCGAATGGCTGTCGTGGATCTTGAATTTGCCGTAGCTGAGCGGCATCCGGGCGTCATACATGGTGCCGAGATTGGCCTTGCCGGCATCCAGCGCCATCGCCAGCGTCAGCGTCTTGAAGGTCGAACCCATTTCGTAGACGCCGGTGGTCAGGCGGTTGATGCGGTCAGGGTCGTGGGCTTCCTTCGGATTGTTCGGGTCGAAGTCCGGCAGCGACACCATCGCCACGATCTCGCCGGTCTTGACGTTGGAGATCAGGCCGGAGGCCGCCTTGGCCTTGTACTTCTCCTTCGCCTTCATCAGCTCGTCGCGCAGCGCGTGCTCGACGCGCAGGTCGACGGACAACTCGATCGGCTTCTGCAGCCGGTCGGAGGCAAAGCCGGCGCGGTGCAGATCGGCGAGGCCGTTGGTGTCGAGCCACTTCTCGATCCCGGCGATGCCCTGGTTGTCGGTATTGACCAGGCCGATCACGTGGCTGACCGCCGGGCCGCTCGGATAGACCCGCTTGTTCTCGCGCAGGAATCCGACGCCCGGCACACCGAGCTTGTGGATGTCGCGCTGCTGCTGCGAGGTGATCTCGCGCTTCAGCCAGACGAAGCCTTTCTTCGACATCAGGCGCTCGCGCACCTCGGCCGTGTCGAGATCGGGCAAGGTCGCGGTCAGCAGCTCGATGGCCTCGTCCTTGTCGACGATGCGGCGCGGCTCGGCGAACAGGCTCGGTGCCTTGATGTCGGTAGCCAGAATTTCGCCATTGCGGTCGACGATATCAGGCCGCGCAGTGGCGATGGCATCCCTGGTGGCACGCCGCTCGCCATGGCTGTCGCCGCCGACTGCGAACATCACGAGACGAACGGCGATGATGCCGTAGATGCCGGCGAAGGCGAGCATCGCAAGGCCGACCCGCGCGCGCGCCTTCGCTGCGCGGTCGACATTGCGACCGTACAGCAGGCTGCGGATCAATCGCTGACGCCAAGGCTCAATCGGTCTTTCGACAGGCTTTTCGGCCGGCTTATGCATGGTGAGTTGATCGGTCACTGCGCGTCCTCCGGCGACGGCAAGGTGCCGGTGACAATGTCCGGATCGATGGTTTCGATCATCGCGCCGATCGGATCGGGATCGCCCGGCTTGGCGAAGCTCGGCGGCCGGTCCGGCAGATTCTTCAGCGAGTCGTATTGCTGGGCGGTGATCGGCTTCAGCGTCAGGTGCCGCTCGGCGAGGCCCTGCAGCCGCATCGGCGCGTCGAGCTTGGCCCATTCGGCGCGCAGCGACGCGATGGCGTCGCGCTGCTCGCGAATGTCGGCATGCAGCCGCAGCACCCGCTCGGTGCGCACAGTGGATTCCATCTTGATGCGGTAGACATAGGCTGCGGCGAACACCAGCACGGCGATCACGAGGAGGTGGATGATGCGCATGCTCAGCCTCCCCTCAGCACAGTGGCGAGCGTCGGCCAGCCCGGCAATGGACCGGCATCCTGCGCCGGCGCATCGGTGCGCTCCGCAGCGCGCAGTTTGGCGGAACGCGCGCGCGGATTGGCGCTGACTTCCTCGCCGCCCGCCACGATCGGGCGCTTGGTGAGCAATTGGAAGCGCGGACTGGATTGGCCGATCTCCGGCAGATGCCGCGAGCCGCCGCCGGTCTTGCTGCGCTCGTTCAGGAAATTCTTGACGATGCGGTCTTCCAGCGAATGGAACGAGACCACGGCGAGGCGACCGCCCGGCTTCAGCACGCGCTCGGCGGCGGCCAAGGCCAGGTGCAACTCGTCGAGTTCCTCATTGACGAAAATCCGCAGCGCCTGGAACGTGCGCGTCGCAGGATGGATCTCGCCCGGCTTGGCCCAGACGACTTTTGAAACGACGGCGACCAGTTCGTCGGTGGTGCTGATCGGCGCTTCCTTGCGGGCGGCGACGATCGCCTTGGCGACCGCGCGGGAATGCCGCTCCTCGCCGAAAATGTAGATGATGTTGGCGAGATCGGCCTCGGAGGCCTTCGCCACAACGTCGGCTGCGGTCGGACCGTCATGGCCCATGCGCATGTCGAGCGGACCGCTGAACCGGAACGAGAAGCCGCGCTTGGCCTGGTCGATCTGCATCGACGACACGCCGACATCCATCACCACGCCGTCGACCAGCGGTTCGCCCTGTCCGGCGCAGACCTCGGCGAGATGCGAGAAGCGGTCTTCCACCAGCGACAGCCGGCCCTCGGATTGATCGACCAGATCAAAACCGCCGGCGATGGCGGTGCGGTCGCGGTCGATGCCGATCACCCGGGTTCCCGGCGTGGCGAGAATCAGGCGGGAATAGCCGCCGGCACCGAAAGTGGCGTCGACATAGACACCGCCTTCGCGGGGCGCGAGCAAGTCGACGGCCTCGCGGCCGAGCACGGGGATATGGCGCGGTGCAGGCGCGGTCATGCGCCCGCTCCGCAGCAGGATGGAACCGGCATAACCCGGCCCTTCGCATCGAGGCGCAACGTCAAACTGGACACAGACTGGCCCATGTCGCCTCAACTGTCGGCGCGCCGCCCGGCCTTTCCGCTCGAAAGACCGTAGCACCACGCGATTGCCGGTCCGATTCGCCGCGCCGCCCGCGGCGTCCGCAGGAAGATTCGGCCGTCCGCATGGAAATGGAAGGGTTGCCATGGGATTTGAGCGTCAAAAGGGACCTTGGCCGCCCCTCTCGGGTCGGCTGTTCACCCCTCAGTAACGTCGTTTAGCGTTAAGAAAGGGTTGATGACTCCGACTGGAATTAAGGCTTCCGCCGCGGGGCGCCGCGCGGTTCCCCGTCAGTCGCAGATGCCTTTGGGAACCCGATGCAACGCATCCACGGTCGGCGAAAAAGCTGGACAGGTGTCACGGAACCGTTGCGCGGCGGCGCCCGGGCCGGGATAGTGCGCCGAAGTGCCGCCGTCCGTCCGGTGTGCCATCTCCTGCCCGGTTGAGTATTTCATGGCTACAGGCTCGTTCACCTCGTCCGGAGTTGATTCGAAACGTCAACGCCCCCTCCCGATTCCCAAGGGCGCTGCGGACATGCCGGTCTTCACCCCCGATTCCTCGGTGGTCTCCGACGTGATCCCGTCGGCCAATTACGGCGAGCGCAACAACGGCGTGCGACCCGACATGATCGTGCTGCACTATACCGGCATGCCCGATGTGGAAGGCGCCATCACGCGGCTGTGCACCACCGGCACCGACGTCTCCGCGCATTACATCGTCCTGGAAGACGGTCGCATCGTGCAATGCGTGCCGGAGACGAAGCGGGCCTGGCATGCCGGCGCCGCCATCTGGGCCGGGGAGGAAGACATCAACTCCTGCTCGATCGGCATCGAGATCATCAATCGCGGCCACGACTGGGGCTATCCGGATTTCCCGCGCCGGCAGATCGCGGCCGTAATCGCGCTGTGCCGCGGCATCATGCTGCGCCATGAATTGCCGGCGCATCGCGTGCTCGGCCATTCCGATGTGGCGCCATCGCGCAAGAAGGATCCCGGCGAAAAGTTTCCGTGGCATTCGCTGGCCAATTCCGGCGTCGGCCACTGGGTGCTGCCGGCGCCCATCGTGCGCGGCGAGACCATCAAGTTCGGCGCCGAGGGCGACGACGTGCTGGCGCTGCAGCACGCGCTGGCGCGCTACGGCTACGGCATCGCGACGACCGGCAAGTACGATGCGCAAACCATGGAAGTGGTCACCGCATTCCAGCGCCATTTCCGCCCCGAGCGCGTCGATGGCGTCACCGATCATTCGACGCTCACGACCCTGCAGGCGCTGCTCGGCAGCCTGCCGACCGAGACCGCCGCGACGCGCTAGTCTTCCAGCTCCGCCAGCCGCCGATCCCCGCTTGACGCCGTCGCCCGCAACCCCCATGCATCGGACGTCAGTCGGCCGGACGGCCGCTCCCGCTATGGCCGAAAGGTTGCGGGGGAGGAAAGTCCGGGCTCCATCGACATACGGTGCCGGATAACGACCGGCGGGGGCGACCCCAGGGACAGTGCCACAGAGAACGAACCGCTCCGCGAAGCCGCAAGGCGAAGCGGAGTAAGGGTGAAAAGGTGCGGTAAGAGCGCACCGCGTTTCCGGCAACGGAAACGGCATGGCAAACCACACCGGGAGCAAAACCGAATAGGGACGGCAACGCAGTCAGTTCGCTCACCTCGGGTGAAAGCCCGCGAGCGATAACACTGCAGGGCGATGTCTGGCTCGCCGTCCGGGTAGGTTGCTTGAGGCCGCATGCAAATGCGGTCCCAGAGGAATGGCCGTCACGTATCGTCCGGGCAACCGGGCGGTGCCCTACAAAACCCGGCTTACAGGCCGGCTGATACTTTTTCGACCGAAGGCGTTTCCGAGCGAAGTGGAAACCGGTTCGCGAAGAAGACGCGTCTGACCAAAACGAGGGGCCCCGCGCCACACGCCGGGCCCCTCGCCAGTTTTGCGCCTTTGCGCGCCCGGCCAAACCCGCTAGTCGTCGCCCATGTCCTTCCCCGTCCTGTCCCGCGAACAACTCGGCCTCGTGCTCGGCTTTGTCGGCGTCGTCATCTTCGGCGGCACGCTGCCGGCGACGCGGATTGCCGTCGCGGCCATCGATCCCCTCGCCCTCACCGCGTTGCGCACCGCCATTGCCGGACTGTGCGCGCTGGCGCTGCTGCTGATCCTGCGCCGGCCGCTGCCGCCGCGCCGGCTGTGGCCGCAACTCGCGATCGCGATGCTGAGCATCGCCGCGCTGTTTCCGTTCCTGATGGCGGTGGCGCTGCAGAGCGTCGGCGCCTCCCACGGCAGCGTCGTGCTGGGCATCCTGCCGCTGGCCACCGCCTGCGTCGCCGTCGCCATCACCCACGAGCGTCCGAAACCGCTGTTCTGGATCGCCTCCCTCGCCGGCGCCGCCATCGTCGTCGCCTTCGCGCTGCGCCAGGGCGGCGGAGCGCTGTCGGCCGGCGACCTGCTGCTGTTCGGCGCGGTGGCGGCGTCCGCCATCGGCTACGGGTTATCCGGCCGGCTCACCGCGCAGATGCCCGGCTGGGAGGTGATCAGCTGGATCCTGGTGATGGCGCTGCCGATTTCGCTGCCGGCTGCGGCGCTGACGCTGCCGACGGATCTCACCGCGATTCCGCTGGAACCCTGGCTGGCACTGCTCTACGTCGCGGTGTTCTCGCAATGGGTCGGATTCTTCGCCTGGAACGCCGGCATGGCGATGGGCGGCATCGCCCGGGTGTCGCAGGTGCAGTTGCTGCAGCCCTTCGTCACCTTCGCCTTCGCCACCGCATTCAACGACGAGGCGATCACGCCACAGGTGGTGTTGTTCGCCGCCGCCGTCGTGGCGGTGGTCGCCATCAGCGCGCGGAGCCGGGTGCGGCCGGCGCCGGTGCCGACCGCGTGACGAAACCTAGTGGCCGCCGCCGGCCGCGGCCGGATTGCCCGGCTTGTTCACCAGCAGCACCATGGTGCTGAGCGCCACATAGAACAGCGTGAGCAGATAGAACGAGTCGGCAAAACTCATCACCACCGCCTGGCGATGGGCGATCTGGTTGAGCTGCTTGAGCGCCATCAGCGCGGCGTCGCCCTTGCCCTGGAACGATTGGGTGAACTTGTTCAGGGTCTCGACCGCCATGGCATTGCCCCAGGTGACCTTGTCGTGCAGCCGCGAGATGTGGAAATCGGTGCGATAGTCCAGCGCGGTGTTGATCAGCGCGAGACCGAGCGCGCCGCCGAGATTGCGGGTCAGGTTGAACAGGCCCGAGGCGTTCTTCAGCCGCTCCGGCGCCAGCGTGCCCAGCGCGATATTGTTGACGGGGACCATCGCCATCATCATGCCGACGCCGCGCAGGATCTGAGGCACCAGCAGTTCGTAGAAGTCGAAGTCGCGGGTGATCCAGGTCATCTGCCAGGTGCCGGTGGCGAACAGCAGCAGCCCGGTGACGATCAGATAGCGCAGATCGACCTTCTGCATCAGCCGTCCGACGATCGGCGCGCTGCAGAACATCGCGACGCCCGAGACGAACATGGTCTCGCCGATCATCAGCGCGCTGTAGCCGCGCACCTCGGCGAGGTAGCGCGGATAGAGATAGGTCAGGCCGTACAGGCCGATGCCGACGCAGAACGAGAACATCGACCCGAGCGCGAAATTGCGGTTGGTGAAGGCGCGGATGTCGACGATCGGCTCATGCGCGGTGAGCACGCGCCAGAAGAACGCCACGCCGCTGAACACGCAGATCACGGCACAGATCAGGATCGAGGTGTCGCCGAACCAGTCGTTGCGCGGGCCTTCCTCGAGCACATATTCCAACGTTCCGAGGAAGCCGCCCATGAAGCCGAGGCCCCACCAGTCGAAATGATCCAGCAGTTCGAGATGCGGCTCGTCGAAGTCCACCAGAGCCAGCACGCCGAGGGTGATGCCGATGCCCGGCACCACGTTGATGAAGAACAGCCAGTGCCACGACATCAGGTCGGTGATGTAGCCGCCGACGGTAGGACCCACCGTCGGCGCGAGGGTGGCGACGAGGCCGATGATCGGCGCGACGATGTGGAATTTGGAGCGGGGAAACACGGTGTAGGCCGAGGCGAACACGGTCGGGATCATGCCGGCACCGAGAAAACCCTGGATGGCGCGCCACAGGATCATCTGCTCGATCGACGAGGTGAAGCCGCACATCAGACTGGCGAATGTGAAGCCGGACGCCGAGATGGCGAACAGCATGCGGGTGCCGAGCGCGCGCGACAGAAAGCCGGACAGCGGGATCGCGATCACTTCGGCGATCAGATAGGCGGTCTGCACCCAGGAGACTTCGCTGGAAGAGGCCGAAAGGCCGGCCTGGATCTCGGACAGCGACGCCGAGACGATCTGAATGTCGAGGATCGACATGAACATGCCGAACACCATGATCAGAAACGCGATCAGGCGCTTCGGCGCGATGCGCTCCGAGGGCGCTTCGCTTGCCGGGATGGCGCCGGGCGTCGCTGTCGTGGAAGCGGCCATGATAGTCCTGTGGGCTATTGTTTAACTGTCCAGACGCTCAACTCTTGCAGCGACGCTCCGACACCTCTCCCCAGCGGGGAGAGGTCGACGCCCGAGCGCAGCGAAGGCGTCGGGTGAGGGGGTACGCACTCTCGACGGCGTGCAGCCCCCTCACCCGGATTGCTTCGCAATCCGACCTCTCCCCGCCGGGGGAGAGGTGAAGAAAGCAGCTACTTCGCCGGCTCCGCACCCGGCTTGGTATTGACACGGACATAGACCGACATGCCGGCGCGCAGCAGGTTCTCCTTGGCGATGGCAGCGGGGACCTTGATGCGGACCGGCACGCGCTGCACGATCTTGGTGAAGTTGCCGGTGGCGTTGTCGGGCGGCAGCAGCGTGAACACCGCGCCGGCCGCCGGCGCCAGGCTGTCGACCACGCCTTCGATGTCGCGGCTGGCATCGGCGTCAAGCTCGATGCGCACCGGCTGGCCCGGCTTCAGGCGGCGCAGCTGGGTTTCCTTGAAGTTGGCGTCGATATAGACCGCATCGAGCGGCACCACATTGGCGAGCCGCTGGCCGGCCGAGATGAAATCGCCGGTATTGACGAGACGGTTGGAGAAGATGCCGTCGACCGGCGCCTTGACCTCGGTGAAGGACAGATCGCGCTCGGCCTTGTCGAGCGCGCTCTGCAATTCGGCGAGCAGGGCGCGGGCCTCGTTCTGCTGCGCCTTGGTCACTTCGACGTTGTCGCGCGCGGCGTCCGCGGCAGCCTTCGCCGCCAGCACGGCCGCAGCGGATTGGTCGCGCGACGCCTGCGAGGTTTCGAAGATCGCGCGCGAGGCAAAGCCCTTGGTGCTCAGCGCGTCCTGGCGGTCGAAATCCAGCTTGGCGCGCTTCGACGCCGCGTCGGCCGAGGCCAGTTGTGCGCTGGCCTGCTCCACCGCGCTCTGCATCGCGGTGACCTGGCGTCCGATGCGGTCGATGGTGGCTTGCTGGGTCGCGATCTTGCGGCGCGCCGCATCCACGGCGATGCGATAGTCGCCGTCATCGATCCTGAACAGGACATCGCCGGCCCTTACCGAGGTGTTGTCCCCGGGGAGGATCGCCGCGATATGGCCGGAGACCCGGGCGCCCAGCGTCGTATTGTTGGCGCGGACATAGGCGTCGTCGGTGGAGACCATGAAACGGCCGACCAGATAATAGTTTACGCCATAGGCGGCGGCAGCCAGCGCCAGTACGGCGCCGATGCCGAGCAGGACGACCTTCTTCTTGCCGGATTTGGGCGCGGCGGTTTGCGCAGCCGGCGCAGGCTTGGCGGGCGCAGGCGTTTCCGCGGGACCGCGGGCAACCGTCTCCGCCACGGCGGGATCAGAGGTCTCCGCAGCGGGCGCGACCGCCCTGACCGCCGCGCTATCCGCGGCATCCGGTTCGGAACGAAGGATGCGGGCGGCTTGGTCGCGCGGTCCGGCCATCAAGGCCTCCTGAAATGTGTCGCGGCAAATGCCGAAAAACGCCGGCATTCATCCATCTGGCTTGCCAATAACATTGACCGAACGGTTCGGTCAAGCTACATTGTGCAGCACAATACCGTCTAGGCTTGACGAATCCCTTCACCGTTGCGTGTTTCATCGAACAGGCTAAATTTATGGTTGCCTCCACCTCAGCGACGCTTTCCATCGTTGGCGACGAAGACAGCGCCAAGCGCCGGCAGATTCTCGACGGCGCGCGCGCGGTATTCATGAATCTCGGCTTCGACGGCGGCAGCATGGGTGAGATCGCCCGGGCCGCCGGGGTCTCAAAGGGCACGCTCTATGTCTACTTCGCCGACAAGTGCGCGCTGTTCGAGGCCATCGTCGCGCAGGAAGTGCTCCAGCAGGGCAAGATCGCCTTCAACTTCGATTTCGCCCGCGACGCCGAGACCACGCTGAAGGATTTCGGCATTGCCTATATCCAGCTGCTGTGCCGGCCCGGCGGCGGATCGTCGACACGCACGGTGATGGCCATCGCCGAGCGCATGCCGGAAGTCGGCCAGCGCTTCTACAACAATGTGATCAAGCTGACGATCGATCGGCTGGCCAACTATCTCACGGCGCGCGTCAGCGTCGGCGAACTCGCCATCGATGACGTCCACCTGGCGGCATCGCAATTCATGAAGTGCTGCCAGGCCACCCTGTTCATGCCGTTTCTTTTTCACGCCAAGCCGGCGCCGACGCTGGACGAGATCACAACCGTGGTCGACAGCGCGACGCGCATGTTCCTGGCCGCCTATCAGGTCAAGCCCGCCTGACAGGCCTTTGGCGCTATTCGTCGGCGTAGTCTTCCTCGTCGCGCGCCTTTGCCACCGGCTTCTTGGTGAACCAGCGGCCGAGCGATCCCGTCACCGCGGGTTCGCGGCTGGAATAGCTGCTGCGGCCTTGAACACGCGATGCCACCTGTTCGCCGGACATCGCAGCGGGCTGGCAGATCACCGGACGTTTGGCACGACGCATGAGATCGACGTGGATGTGATCGTAGTGGAAGACGTTGGACCCCGGCGCCAGCACGGTGTTGAAGATCTGGCAGGCTCCGCCCTGCACGTCGCGCAGAAATCCCTGCTCTTCCGCCACGCCCTTCCAGCCATCTTTCACCGAAATCTTACGGCCGTCGGCCAGCGTGAAACCGGCGACGTCGAGCGCGTTGCCGAACGCATGCTCGGAAATATGCGCACGCGAACTGCCGTTCATGCCACGGCACGAATAGGCCGAGATCTGCTTGATCTCGACCACCCGCGCGCCGAACCAGCGCATCGCCGCCGGCTGCACCGCTTCCGCCAGCCACTTGTCCAGCGCTGAAACGATCGGGCATGCCAGCGTCGCCACCGGCTTCACCGCGACGGGACCGACCGACCCGGTGATATTGCCGGGCCCCGGCCCGAGCCGCGGCTGGGCATAGTCAGGCAGCGGGCTCTGGGCCACGCCGGAACTGTAGCGACCGTAGGGCTGACGCGGCTGCGGCGCGGCCTGTCGTGCCGGCTCCGGCGGCATTTCGGTCTCCTCTTCAGCCTCGGACACACCGGGCGGGTTCAGTGAGATCGGACCGTTGCTGGCCGCGGCACCATAGGGCGCGCCACCGTACGACGACGGCTGCGCTGCGGCTTGCGGATAGGAATTCGGATAGGCCGTCGCCGGGCGCGCCGGCATCGGCGGTTGCTGCACCGGCCAGCGAGGCTGACCGGCATTGCCGACGGAGCCCGGCGGCCGCAGCGTTTCATCGGCGAAACCGAAGCTGCTGCTGCTCTCGCCGAGCGCGGCCACCTTCAGGGGGAACTCGGCGCCGCAGATTCCCGGTCCTGAAATCGGGTTGATCCGAACGAGATCGGCTCCCTCTTTCACGGCACCGGACTTCAGGCATGCGACTTCAGCCTCGGCACGCCAGGGTTCGCGCTCCTCGGTCTGGAACAGACCGCGACCGCAACCCGCAAGCGATACAAGGACGACGGAGCCGACGAGATACAAACGAATTCCGCGCGTCATCCGCGCAAGGTGGTCCAAATGTTTTAAGGACTCTTGAACGAGTGCGATTCATGGGCGGTTAACCACGTCGCGCCCGAACGCACGGATAGCGGACCTAACTCGCCGCAACCAAACGACGCTGTGCGCCACGACCCCGGAGGTCGCCAAGCAAGGAAAAAGCCGCCCGAAGACGACTTTCAGTTCAACCTCATGATCGCGGGCCTAACCGGCTGCGATTGCTCTCGCTTCGTCAGCCGCCCGCTGCATGCTTGACGACATCTCGTTCGTCACCGTGCTTTGTTCCTCAACCGCGGCTGCAGTGGAGGTGACGTACTCGCTGACGTTCTCGATCGCCTTCTTGATCGAAGCGAGGGCCGTAACGACATCGCCGGAGATGCCGTTCAGGCTTTCGATCTCCGAGCCGATCTTGTCGGTGGCCTGCTTTGCCTGATTGGCGAGATTCTTGACCTCAGAAGCGACGACAGCGAATCCGCGGCCCGCCTCCCCGGCGCGCGCCGATTCGATGGTGGCATTGAGCGCGAGCAGGTTGATCTGGCCGGTGATGTTGCCGATCAGTTCCACGATACCGCTCATCGCCTTGGAGGCGTCGCTGAGTCGGCTTGCCTGCGCATCTGCCGAGGCAACCTGATCGACCGCGCTCATCGCGGTTTCTCTTGACTTCATCATGGCCTCCGAGATCTCGCGGACAGAGGCGTTCAGTTCCTCGGAGCCTGCTGCGACCGACTCCATCATGCTTCGCACGCGCTCGTTGCCCATGCGGACAAGAACCTGCTTCGTAATATCGCTGGCATATTTGACAACCTTGAACGGCTTGCCATTGAGATCACGGATCGGATTATACGACGCCTGAATCCAGACTTCCCTGTTGCCCTTGCCGATCCGTTTGAATTCGCCAGCCTGGAACTCGCCGCGGTTCAAAGCCGCCCAGAATTCACGATAGGCGGCGCCCTCACGTTCAACCTGATCGACAAACATGCTGTGCTTTCGCCCCTGAATCTCACCAAGATTATAGCCAAGCGCGTGCAGAAAGTTCTCGTTCGCGTCGATAATCGTGCCATCGAGCTTGAATTCGATGACCGCCTGTGACTTGCCGATTGCATCGATCTGGCCGGACAGGTCGGCGTTTTTCAGTTTCTGCGCGGTGACGTCGGTGGCGAATTTGACGACGCCGAACGGCTTGCCCGTTTCGTCAAGCACCGGATTGTAGGAAGCCAGGATCCAGACTTCCTTGCCGCCCTTTCCGATCCGCTTGTATTCTCCGGCCTGGAACTCGCCGCGATTCAGCGCCGCCCAAAACTCCCGATAGGACGGGCTGCTGAGATCCGCTGCCTGAATAAACATGCTGTGGTGCTTGCCCTGGATTTCGTTCAACGAATAGCCGAGCGCCTTCAGGAAATTATCATTGGCGGTTACGATGGTGCCATCCAGGCTGAATTCGATCATCGCCTGCGATCGATCGACCGCGGCGATCTTGCTCGCGTCCGCAAGATTACGGAGTTTTTTCCGGGTGATCTCCGTTGCAATTTTGACGACCTTGAATGGCCTGTTGGCAGCATCGAGAACCGGGTTGTACGACGCTTCGATCCAGACTTCTCGTCCGCCCTTGCCGATCCGCTTGTACTCAGCAGCCTGGAATTCGCCCCGATTGAGCGCGGCCCAGAATTCCCGGTACGCTGCGCTATCACGCTGATCGGCTGGCACGAAGATGGAGTGATGCTTTCCCTTGATTTCATCGAGTTGATAGCCGAGTGCATCGAGAAACAGCTTGTTCGCGGTAAGGATGGTTCCATCCAGATCGAACTCGATCATGGCCTGGGATCGGGCGATCGCCGCCAACTGGGCCTGAGCGTCTCCATGTGACTTGCGACCAAACATCAGAGCAACTCCGGTTTTGAAGATTTGTTGCGATCAAAAGCGAGACTGCGGCGCATAGGTACTTGTATGCCAGCTGACGTCTTGTCGCGGGAAAGTAGTAATAGTTGTACTCTAAGCAGATTGGATATCCGTTAGACCGATCCACGACACACCACTCGGATCGCGCCACTTGTCGTAGTCGCGAAAAGTATTCACCTACCGATCTCCGGTAAAACGAAACACTCGAATCAGGGCTCTGCAGGAAACATGATGCCGCTTCAGAGTTCAACTTTGGCCCTGAGCGCCTTTCCGGTGATCGAGACCCGGAATTTCGAAGTGATGCGGCATTCGATGCTGAATCATTTTGGCGCGACGAAATTCGACATCTCGCCGAGCGCGACCGGCTTTTATGCCAAATCCGATAGTGTGCGCTCCGGACCGATCTCCCTCGGCTATTGTGCCTACGCCGGTCGTGCATCGGTTGAATTTCCGGAAACTGACTTTGTGCGGATGCAGATCCCGCTTGCCGGTCACGCCCGGACTATCGTCGGCGGGGAGCAATCGGACCTCGATATTGCGCACTATTACGTAACGTCGGCCGATCGCGCGAGCCGCCTCGAATTCGGCTCCGATTTTCAGCAGCTCTTTCTCCGCGTCGAACGCGAGGCATTGCAGAACAAGCTCACAGCGCTGCTGGGTTTCCGGCCCAAGGGCCGACTTTCGTTTGCTCCGGTCCTCGACATTGACAAGGTCAAGCTCGGCACTCTCATGAGCCTGATCGGATTTACGGCCGGTCACCTCGCGTCAACCTCCGGCTTGCCCGAGCCGCCGGTTCTCATGACACGCGAATTGCAGGAGACGCTCGTGGTCGCGTTTCTGGAATCGGTACCGCACACCTTCAGCGATCTGTTGCGAGGCGAACCGCTGGATATTGCTCCTGCTCAAGTTCGCGCCGTGGAGGAATACATCGACGGCAACTGGATGCGGCCCCTCACGGCGGAGCACCTGGCCGAGGTCACCGGCCTAGGCGCACGGTCACTTTTCCGGTCGTTCCGGCGTTACCGAGCCCATACGCCGTTGCAATATGTCAAAATGGTACGGCTCGACCATGCAAACCTCCTGCTGAGATCGCCTTCCGAGGACACCAGCGTAACCGGCGTTGCCTTTCGATGCGGGTTTTCCAATCCCGGACATTTCGCCAAGGATTATCAGGATCGTTTCGGCGAATTGCCATCGGTCACGTTGGCCAAAGGCAAATAGGCGTCCGCTATCGTCCGGCATTGCCGCATCCAGTTTGGCAACACGGCGGAGTGCACGTCCTGGGTCGTCCGCGACTCGCCGGAACGCACCTGTCAAACCGAACAGGTCAGCAACGCTCACTTGTTCCGCCGGGAACGCTTCCCCAGTTCCGTCGTTACATGGACTGCGTCACGACAAGGGAGTGTCCCATGAATGCCGCGGGTTCCTTCGTCAATCGCCTGAGCGTTGCCGCCGCCTATCTTGCGGTCGCCTTCGTCGGCGCGATCGTGCTGGGCGTCTTCTAGGACGCCCGCCCCACGTCTAAAGGATGATCGGGGGTTTCCAGGGGCGAGGCATATTCGCGCTCGAACGGCTCATTGTTGGGACAGCGTCGAGACCTTGATGACGAGGTTGATGCCTCTGTGTGAACCCACGGGGACAGATCTTCTGGTGTGCCAAACGATACAGCTTTGCTCGCAATAGACGGATACCATTGAATTTTCGAGCGAAATTCCGCAGCTCGCACTTAGGAAATTTCCCCCTTTGAGTTCCTCAGCGGCAACGACGTTTGCCGTCCTGTTCCAACTCCGCTGCGAAAGACCGTATTGCATGCGTCTTGCCAACTTTATTCGCGAGAATTCGGCGCCCATCATCGCCGAGTGGGAAACCTTCGCGGCAACGCTGGCCCCGGCCTCCGAATCGACCAGTCCGCGGTCGCTGCGCAATCACATCAAGTACATCCTGCAATTCATCGCCGACGATATCGACAGCTCGCAAACCGACGCCGAGCAAATCAGCAAATCGCACGGTGACAAGCCGAAGCACCCGGTCAACAGCGTGGCCGAGATTCACGCTGCGTTGCGGCAGGCTGGCGGATTCAACATGGACCAGATGGTCTCCGAATATCGTGCGCTGCGCGCGAGCGTCGTCAAACTATGGAGCGCGCAACTCTCCGGACCCGGGGAATTCGACATCGTCGATCTGACCCGGTTCAACGAGGCCATCGATCAGGAACTGACGGAATCCATCAGCTACTACTCCGAAAAGGTGGACCGCTCCCGCAACCTTTTTCTCGGCATTCTCGGTCACGATCTCCGCAATCCGATCAGCGCCATGCTGATGTCGGCCGAGCTGGTCGCACGGATCGGAGCCCTGAACGAGCGGCAGACGATGCTGATCTCCCAGATTTCGGTGAGTGCCGGCCGCGCGACGGAGATACTGGATCAACTCGTCGACCTCACGCGTGCGCGCCTCGGAGCCGGACTGCAGCTCTTCAGGGTGCCTATGGATATGGCCTTCGTCGCCAGGCAGCTGGTTGAGGAAATGCGCGCATCTCATCCCGAGCGGCTATTCACGATCGACGTGTCAGGCGACACTGAAGGCGAGTGGGATCGACCCCGCATCGGTCAGATCTTCTCGAATCTGCTCGGCAATGCGGTGCAGTATGGGTTCAGCGACCTTCCCATTAAAGTGGTCATCACCGGCGAGCCGGCCGAGGTGTCGCTCTCGATTCACAATGACGGCATTCCCATCCCGGCGACCGCGGTGCACAGGATATTCGATGCCCTGGTTCGTGGCGGCTCGGGCGAAAATGCTCACCTTTCATCGAACAGTCTCGGTCTGGGGTTGTATATCACCAAGGAAGTCGTTTCCGCGCATGGCGGAACGATCAAGGTGACCTCGTCGGAAAAGGACGGAACGACCTTCACCGCGCGCTTTCCACGCACCATTCAGGATCCGCAGCTCGCGCCGGTCGGGCATGCCTGACAAGGCCGGCCGCGGTCGAGCCGCGTCTTCGGCGCCGCATCAGATCCGGCGTGAGTTCGGCCGCAGGCCGACCAAATAACCGATTGACAGCGCGCGCGGCGCAAGGCCCTGATGGCGGCAGATTGACGCATGTCACGAGACCGGAGACCGCCGGTGCCGCCACGCGTCGAAGAAGCACCAGGGAAACGTCCATGCGCAAGATTCTCGCCGCGGCCATCGGCGCCGCTCTGTCCGCCGCCGCGCTGCTGGCCCAGCCAGCCGCCGCACAGACCCCGATCAAGATCATGGTCGGCGGCATCGACAAGCAGATCTATCTGCCTGCCAAGCTCGCCGCCCAGCTCGGCTTCTTCAAGGAGCAGGGCCTCGACGTCGAGCTGTTCAATTCCACCTCGGGCTCGCAGGCCGCTACCGCCCTGCTGGCGCGCGAGGTCCAGGGCGTGGTCGGCTTCTACGATCACACCATCGACCTGCAGTCCAAGGGCAAGTTCATCACCTCGGTGGTGCAGTTCGCCGTCGCGCCGGGCGAGGTGGTCCTGGTGAAGGCTGCCGACGCCGACAAGCTCAAGGATCCCGCCAACTGGAAGGGCCAGGCGCTCGGCGTCACCGGGCTCGGTTCGGCCACCGACTTCCTGACCCGCGCGCTCGCCGCCAAGGCCGGGCTCAAGGTGCAGGACTATTCGCTGGTGCCGGTGGGCGCCGGCGACACGTTTCTCGCCTCGATGCAGCAGGGCAAGATCGTCTCCGGCATGACCACCGAACCGACGGTGGCGCGCGCCGTCAAGAACGGCATCGCCAAGGTTGGCATCGACCTGCGCACGCCGGAAGGCACGCGTGCCGCGCTCGGCAGCGATTATCCGGCGGCCTGCCTATACATGGACCGTGCCTGGATGGAAGCCAACAAGGAGACCGCGCAGAAGGTGGTCAACGTGATGGTCAAGACGCTGAAGTGGATGCACAGCCATTCGCCGGAAGAGATCGCCGCGCAAATGCCGAAGGACTACTACGCCGGCGACCTCGACCTCTACATTCAGGGCCTGCGCGAAGGCCGCGCACAATATTCGCCCGACGGCATGATGCCGGTTGGCGCGCCGGAATCGGTGCTCAAGGTGCTGACCAGCTTCTCGCCGAACCTGCAGGGCAAGACGATCGACCTCGCCAAGACCTACACCACGGATTTTGTGATCAAGGCCAACGCCACGCATTGAGGTCAACGCAAGCGGCGTAGCTCCCCTCCCCCCGCGCGAAGCGAAGCTT
>DATCUS010000178.1:0-3118 GCA_036561845.1 Tardiphaga sp.
GGGAAACCGCCGGGAGGGCGGGCCGAGGCCCGACCGCGCCGAGTCCCCGGAAGAACGGTCCCCTTGCCAGAAACCCCGCGGTGGCGCGCCCGCAGGCGCCGCGATCCGCAGCAATGCGGCTCGCGTCCCAACCACCATCCCCGCGCCTGCCGGCGCGCCGCTCCCCTCATGTCCGGAGGGGAGATCTGCCCACACCTCGGACGCATCATGCGCCGCGAGAACGAGAGCACTTGGCTGTTTGACATTCGAATCGGAAATTCAGGCGGTCGTTTCCGGCACAAGCGCGCTGGCTTCGCCGAACACTTCGGCAAACGCCTGGCGCAGCGCGATGTCGACGTCGGTCATGCCGACGGGCAGGCCGAGGTCGACCAGGCTGGTGACGCCGTAGCGCGGATCGACCACGCCGCATGGCACGATCGAGGCGAAGTGGCTGAGGTCGGGCTCGACATTGATGGCGATGCCATGAAACGAGACCCAGCGCCGCAGCCGGACGCCGATGGCGGCGATCTTGTCCTCATGACCCGGGCCCTTGTCGGGCCGCGCTACCCAGACGCCGACGCGGTCCTCGCGCCGTTCGCCCCTGACGTTGAAAGCGGCGAGCGTGCGGATGATCATCTCTTCCAGCCCCGCCACATAGGCGCGCACGTCGGGCCGCCGCGCCTTGAGGTCGAGCATCACATAGGCCACCCGCTGGCCCGGGCCGTGATAGGTGAGCTGGCCGCCGCGCCCGGTCTCGTACAGCGGGAACCGGGCCTCCAGCAGGTCGCCAGCCTTGCCGGACGTGCCGGAGGTGTAGAGCGGGGGGTGTTCAAGCAGCCAGACCAGCTCCGGGGCCGCGCCGGCGGCAATGGCCGCGGCGCGTGATTCCATCGCCGCCACCGCCTCGGGATAGCCGATCGGGGCATCGGACACCCGCCACTCCACCGCCGCGGCCCCCGGGGCCTGCGCAAACGGCGTCAAATCGAGGGTTTGGCGGTCATTAACCATTGGCTAACCATAACGTGTTGATCTCTGGGCATCGCAATCTCGCATGTGTGAATTCAGGTCCCCAGTGCCAACCCTCGATAATGTCACAGTCGATATCATGGTGGTCCTCGGAACCACCTCGATGCCCGTCCATCAGGTGATGCGGCTCAGCCGCGGCGCCATCATCGAGCTGGACGCCAGCGAGCAGGACGAGGTGCGGATTCTCGCCAACAATCTGCCGATCGCCAGCGGCGTGGTACAGGTCAACCGCAACCGCATCGCGGTCGAAGTCAAGCAAATGTTGCCGCGGAGCGCGGATCACAGATAGGTGGTGCGGATCGCTCCGCAGCCCTTGTCCCCCCATCATTGATTTGTTACATCGGCGCCGGTTGATCCGGTCAGGCGAAAGTCTGGAGCCGGATTCTTTAGCGCTCGTGGCGGAATTGGTAGACGCGCTGCCTTGAGGTGGCAGTCCGTAACAGGGTGGGGGTTCGAGTCCCTCCGAGCGCACCACTTACCTCAACAAACCTCCTTGTTATCCTTCATATTTCGGCCGGAACGCGGCGGCGCGCGCCAGTCGCGCCCCGGGATTGCCTTTTGCGGCCGGATTGGTTGAGACTGTGCTGCCAGCCGATCGCCTGCGACGCGAACGACGGATGGTGGGGCAGGGCGGAGCCGTCCCCGCGACGATCAACGATCGCATCTCAAGAGGAAACCAAGATGACCCCAGCCGTCCACCGCGCCTATCGCGGCGTCTTTCCGGTCGCGCCAACCGTTTTCGACGACCGCGGTGAGCTCGATCTCGACGGCCAGCGGCGCTGTATCGATTTCATGATCGACGCCGGTTCGAACGGCATCTGCATCCTGGCCAACTTCTCCGAACAGTTCGTGCTGACCGATGCCGAGCGGGACCAGGTCATGCAGGCGGTGCTCGCGCATGTCGCCGGCCGGGTGCCGGTCATCGTCACGACCACGCATTTCAGTTCGTCGATCTGCGCCGCCCGCAGCAGGCAGGCCCAGCAGGCCGGCGCCGCCATGGTGATGGTCATGCCGCCCTATCACGGCGCCACCTTTCGCGTGTCCGAAAAGGCGATCTTCGATTTCTATCGCATCGTCTCCGATGCCATCGACATCCCGATCATGATCCAGGATGCCCCGGTCGCGGGAACGCCGCTCTCGGTCGACTTTCTGGCCCGCATGGCGCGGGACATCCCCAACGTCAGCTATTTCAAGATCGAGGTCCCGATGGCCGCCGCGAAGCTGCGCGATCTCATCGCGGCGGGCGGCGACAGCATCGCGGGACCGTGGGATGGCGAAGAGGCCATCACTTTGATGGCCGACCTCGAGGCCGGGGCGACTGGCGCGATGACCGGCGGCGGGTATCCCGATGGCATCCGGCAGGTCGTCGATCCCTATTTTGCCGGCCGCCGGGAGGATGCAGCGGAGGCCTATGCGCGATGGCTGCCCCTCATCAACTACGAGAACCGGCAATGCGGTTTGCAGGCCTGCAAGATATTGATGAAGGAAGGTGGCGTCATCGGTTCTGAAATGGTTCGCCATCCGCTGCAGAAGGTTCACCCGGCGACCCGGGCCGGTCTCCTCGACATCGCCCGACGCCTCGATCCCGTCGTGCTGCGCTGGGGCCATTGATCAGCAGATTTGTCATGCCCGAGAACGGCGCTTCCATCCGCGGGCGCAACTCAGGCCCCTGAAGCGGCTTTCGTTCGATTGGCCGGCAACTGCGGTTGAGTCTCGGTCAGGAGCGCTGGATCGTCTGTGGACAACGCAATTGCTGACCCAGCCTTAGTTTTCTTGTAACGACTTGCCACTAGCGCTCTGCCGCGGCTACCCGATCGACGGGCGCGATCAACTGGAGCGGACTATGAAATATCTCGGCTATGCCTACCGCTTCGTGTCGAACTTCGCCTTTCTGGCGATGGTCTATTTCAGCCTGAATTTCATCAGCAGCTATCAGCAGCGGGCGATCATTGCAGCGCTGGTGATGGCCTACGCGGTGATGCGCGCGGTGTCGGCGCTGCGCAGCTTCTATTTCTTCAAGTGCATCGAGCGGCTGGAGCTTGAAGCGCGCCGGCTCGGCGGCCTCTCCGGCGAGGGGCCGGCGGCGGCCCTGGCGCGCCGCGGCATCGTCAAG
>DATCUS010000179.1:0-24135 GCA_036561845.1 Tardiphaga sp.
CCCGCCGGCACGGCAGCGCGCGCCGGATGCGACGCCGACCGCGGCCGACGTGCAGGCCGATGAACCGTGAGCGAGTCGCTCTGCGTCAAGAATAACGGCGCAGTGAGTCGCTGCGCGTTCACTCAGTACTTGCGGTACAGCCCGACCAGCCGGCCCTGGATGCGCACCCGGTTAGGCGGCAGGATGCGGACCTCGTAGGCGGCGTTGGCGGGCTCCAGCGCGATCGAGGCACCGCGGCGGCGGAAGCGCTTGAGGGTGGCTTCCTCCTCGTCGATCAGGGCCACCACGATGTCGCCGGTCTCGGCGGCGTCCTTGCGCTGGATCAGCGCCATGTCGCCATCGAGGATGCCGGCCTCGACCATGGAGTCGCCGCGCACTTCGAGCGCATAGTGTTCGCCGGAGCCGAGCATGTCGGTCGGCACGCTGATATTGTGGCTGCGGGTCTGCAGCGCCTCGATCGGCGTGCCCGCCGCGATGCGGCCCATCACCGGCACCAGCACCGAACGGGCGCCGTCATCCTCGGCATTGCCGGAGGAGGGGCGCACCTTGCCGAGGGTGCCCTCGATGACGCTGGGGGTGAAGCCGCGGCGGCCGTTGCCGGCAACGCTGCTGCTGCCGCCGAGTTCGGGCAGCTTCAGCACCTCGATGGCGCGGGCGCGGTTGGGCAGCCGGCGGATGAAGCCGCGCTCTTCCAGCGCGGTGATGAGTCGGTGGATGCCGGACTTGGAGCGCAGGTCGAGCGCGTCCTTCATCTCGTCGAACGAGGGCGGCACGCCGGCTTCCTTCAGGCGCTGATCGATGAATCGCAGAAGTTCATACTGTTTGCGGGTCAGCATCTCGATCGATCCTCAATAAGACGGCGTTGACCACCGTCGCGTTTCCAGCCTTGCGCCGATCACCCGATCAAAGCTGAGCGGCTGCAGCGCCTCGACGTTAGAAACAAATCATGAACGAACACTATCTGTTCCATATGTGTTCCGCAACGATTAATTTCCGGTCAACGCGATCAGGACACGTTACAGCGGCAGCCGGAGCACGCTGCAGGGCGTGCCGGCCGACGCGGCGGGGGCATGAGCGGCGCGCACCACGAGGCAGTGGGCGGCGGACAGATTGCCGAGCAGCGAGGAATCCTGGCGGGTCACCGGCGTCGCCACCAGCGCGCCGTCCTCGCGCACCGCCAGCACGGCGCGCAGATAGTCCTCGCGCATGTCGTTGGCGCCGACGTCGCGACCGAGCAGCGCCGGCTCGAGTTCGTGATGGATGTCGCGGCGGCCCTGCAGTGCGCGGATCAGCGGCACCATGAACAGCAGTGCGCAGACATAGGACGACACCGGATTGCCGGGCAGGCCGATCACCCGCATCGGTCCGATCCGTCCGTGCATCATCGGCTTGCCCGGCCGCATCGCGATCTTCCAGAACGCCATGGTGACGCCCTCGGCGGTTAGCGCCTGCTGCACCAGGTCGTGGTCGCCTACCGAGGCGCCGCCGGTGGTAATCAGGATGTCGGCCTGGAGATCGCGGGCGCGGCGGATGCCGGCCACGGTGGCGAGATGCGTATCGGCGGCGATGCCGAGGTCGACGACCTCGGCGCCCTCATGGCGGGCCAGCGCGCGTAGCGCATAGCCGTTGGAATAGACGATCTGGCCGGGGCCGGGGATGCTGCCCGGCATTACCAGTTCGTCGCCGGTGGCCAGCAGCGCGAGTTTCGGACGGCGGCGCACGGGGAGCTCGGGATGGTTCATGCCGGCCGCCAGCGACAGGTCGCGGTCGGTGAGGCGGGCGCCGGCGCGCAGCAGCACGTCGCCGGTGGAGAAGTCGACGCCGGCCGGGCGGATGTGGCGGCCAAGGCGGGCGGCCTCGTGGATGAACACGGTCGCGCCATCGCGCGCGGTGTCCTCCTGGATCACCACGGCATCGGCACCTTCGGGGATCACGCCGCCGGTGAAGATCCGGATCGCCTCATTAGCGCCGAGCACCCGGTCGAACGGCCGGCCGGCGGCGACTTCGCCGATCACCGTGAGCCGCGCATGCTGCGTGGCATCCACGGCGCGCACCGCATAGCCGTCCATCGCCGACATCGCCTGCGGTGGCTGGGTGCGCAGCGAGGCGACATCGCAGGCCAGCACGCGGTGGAAGCAGTCGTCGAGCGCGACCATCTCGTGAGCCAGCGGTTCGGCATCGGCGAGCACCGCGGCCAGCGCGTCGGCAACCGGCATCAAGGCCATCGGCAAAAGTCTCCAGAACCGCCGGTTCGCCGCAGGAGGCTGGCGACCGCATCAGGGCTTCATAGCCCGGCGCCGGAGCGGACGCAAAAATGCAGCCCGGCGGACAGGTCGCTCGTCCGCCCCACGGCTCATTGCCTCTGCCCCTGATAAAACCTCACCCGATAATCCTGTGGCAACACATTCAGCCGCCGCCGGAACGCGCGCCGCAAATGCTCTTCGCTCTGGAATCCGGCGCGCGCCGCGATTTCCTTGATGGGGGCAGCGGATTCTTCCAGCGCTCGTCGGGCTGCCTCGACGCGAAGCTCTTCCACCGCCTTGCCGGGCGTGCGGCCGGTCTTTTGCCGGAACACGCGCGCGAAGGTGCGGGGGCTCATACCGACTCTTTCGGCCAGGATCTCGACACGCAAATCGTGGCGGAGATTATCCTGCATCCAGGTCGAGATGTTTTCAAACGCGCTGTCTTCGGATGACTGCAGGGTGAGCGGCACGCTGAATTGGGCCTGCCCGCCGGGACGCTTGAGAAACACCACCAGCCGGCGTGCGATCCGCATGGCTTCGCGGTGGCCGAGATCATCTTCCAGCAAGGTGAGCGCCAGATCGATGCCGGCCGTCACGCCCGCAGACGTCCAGATGCCGCGGTCGTGCACAAAGACCGGATCGACCAGAACCGAAACATCAGGGTATTGCGCCTTGAGCATGTCGCAGGAGCCCCAATGGGTGACCGCACGTCGCCCGTGAAGCAGGCCGGCTGCGGCCAGGACAAAGGTGCCGGTACAGATCGAGCAGACCCGTCTGGCCTTCGGCGCAGCCAGACGAAACCAGTCGACCAGTGCGGCCTCCGCAGCGGCACGATGAACGCCGGGCCCGCCGCCCACGAGAAGCGTGTCGATGCTGGCAGCGCCGCAGTCGGACAGGGAGGTCGTCATCACCTCCAGGCCGGACGAGGTTTTGACCAGTCCGCCTTTCAACGAGCAGATCTGCCAGACATAGGGCGCACGGCCGGGCTCCGATGTTTCGCAGGCCAGCTCAAAGGCCTGCAGCGGCCCGACGAAGTCGAGCAGCAGGCAATCCTCGAACAGGACGAAGACCAGACGGCGGGCAGCGGCACGGGCCATGACAGAGGCCTTGTCAGAGGATTTGGCAGGAATTGCGTGTTGATTGACATTTCGGCAAGCCCGGTCGCCTGTCAACATCCCCTTCGTTTTCAACGGAGGTGCTGCATGACCGGCAAGCGGATCGAGATCGGAATTCTGTTCTATCCGGGAATGACTCAGCTGGACGTCACCGGGCCTTTCGAAGTCCTTGCGCGCTTGCCGAACGTGCGCGTGCATCTGCTCTGGAAACGCATTGAGCCCGTCATCAGCGACGTCGGCCTGCCGCTGCTGTCGACCACGCGCTTCGCCGATTGTCCGGACCTGGATGTCTTCTGCGTCGGCGGTGGCCCGGGCATGGTCGAGATCATGGATGACGATGATTTCATCGCGTTCGTGCGCGACAAGGGTGGATCAGCCCGCTACATCACTTCGGTTTGCGCAGGGTGCCTGATCCTTGGCGCCGCCGGCCTGCTCGACGGATACCGGTCGGCTTGCCATTGGCTGATGAGCGACCAGCTCGCCGCCTTTGGCGCCATCGCGGTCGACGAACGCGTCGTGATCGACCGCAACCGCATTTCCGGCGGCGGCGTGACCGCCGGCGTCGACTTCGGTTTTCAGCTCGCATCCGAACTGTGCGGCGAGGACGTCGCCAAGAATCTGCAGCTGATGCTGGAATACCAGCCGCAGCCGCCGTTCGACATCACCGTGCAGAATGCGCCGCGTGAACTGATTTCCAAAATGCGCATTGACGCCGAACCGTGGCTTCGCAAGCGCGCGGCGGCGGTGCAGAAGGCGGTTGCAAAGCTCAAATCGCAAGCGAAGACGGCTGCCTGAGCCGCGGGTCAGACGGTCGGAAACACGGCGCCATTTCTGGAAAGATACTTGCATGGTCTGGAGCGGCCGCATGAACGGGGACGTGTGATGCTCAAGGTCGCCGCGCTGTTGATCTCGGGAGTGCTGATCGGATCGATCCCGGTCGCGCGCGCGGCCGAAATTTCCGGCGGCGTGGTGCGGATCGGTATCATCAATGACCAGACCGGGCCATTGTCTGATCTGAGCGGGCCAGGTTCGATCGTTGCCGCCAAGATGGCGGCAGAGGATTTTCAAAAATCAATGCCGTCGATCAAGGTCGAGATTGTCTCGGCAGATCACCAGAACAAGCCTGACATCGGCGTCGGCATCGTCCGGAAATGGTTCGATGTCGATGGCGTCGACATGGTCGCCGATGTCTCCAACTCGGCCGTGGGCCTCGCCATCCAGTCGCTGGCGCGCGACAAGAACAAGATCGCGGTTTATGCGGCCGTCGCGACCACCGAACTTACCGGCAAGCAATGTTCGCGCAACGGGCTGGCCTGGCTGCACGATTCCTACAATCTGGTGTCGGGACCGGTCCGTACGCTGGTCGCCCAGGGCTACGATACCTGGTTCTTCATCGCGGCCGACTACGCGTTCGGCAAGAACATGGTGCTGGAGTCGCAGCGCGTGCTCGCGGCGACCGGCGGCAAGTCGCTCGGCGCCGTGTATCACCCGATCGGCACTGCGGATTACAGCTCCTTCATCCTGCAGGCCCAGGCGTCCGGCGCCAAGATCATCGCGTTTGCCAATGCCGGTGAGCAGTTGGTGACCTTGATGAAACAATGGAACGAGTTCTGCATGAGTGCAGGCAAACAAAAGCCCGTGGCCGAGCTGATGTTCCTCACCGACGTTCATGCCATGGGCCCGAAGATCGCAAAAGGCCTGACGACGCTGACGGCATGGTATTGGGCGCTGAACGACGAGACGCGCGCCTTCGGTCAGCGCTTCTTCAAGCTGCGCGGCACCATGCCCACGGCACCGCAGGCGGCGGTTTACTCAGGCGTGAATCATTATCTGAAATCCGTGGCCGAGGTTGGCAGCGATGCAACGGATCCGGTGCTGGAGAAAATGCGCTCGACGGCAGTCGACGACTTCTATGCGAGGGGGGCGAAGGTGCGCGAGGACGGCAAGCTGGTGCACGACTTCTATTTGGTTCAGGTGAAGGATCCAGCTGACGTCAAGGCCCCCTGGGAGTACTATAACGTGCTTGAAAAAGTGCCGAGCGCCGAGGTTTACGCCAGTCTGGCGGATAGTGAATGCCCACTGGTCAAGCCGGTCCGTTGAGACGGCTGGAGCGTCATCACGCTCCAAACTGGAGCCTTGAACAAGGGGCGAGGGCATAGGGAAGTCCGGCCGAAGGCGTCATCCGCCGCTGTAGTTCAAACGAGATGAATTCCGCCACGCGTGCACCGGGAGACCGGCGCCGGAGCGGACGCAAAACCGCGATCGCGGCAGTATCAGGACTGCTCCGCGAGGCCCAGCGCCGCCAGCGCCTCGGCCACCGATGTCGGCGAGGTCACGTGGACCGCGGTCAGCCCGCAGGCGCGGGCGGCGGCGACGTTCTCGGCGAGGTCGTCGAAGAACACGATGCGCTCGGCCGGCACGCCGATCGCCTTCACGACATGATCGTAGGCCGCGGCGTCCGGCTTGCGCAGCCCGATCGACGAGGACAGGAAGACCTCGCGGAAATGACCGAGCACCTCGGCATGGGCTTGCGAGAAATGCGTCGCGTGGGCGGCGTTGGTGTTGGAGAGGGCATAGAGCGGCAACCGCTCGGCGGCGCGCGCGAGCAGCGGCGCGATGCCGGGCATTTCGCCGATGAAGATCGCGTTCCAGCCCTCGAGGAACTGGGCGTCGGAAATGTCGATGCCGAGCGTCGCGCGCAGGCTCGCGAAGAAAGCTTCATCGCTGATCTGGCCGCGTTCATGGCGCATGTAGTCGTCGCCGCGGGCGAACCGCGTCACCAGATCGGACGGCGTGCAGCCGGCGTGGCCGGCCCAGCATGCGATGGTGCGCTCGAAATCGATGTCGATCACCACGCGGCCGAGATCGAACAGCAGCGCATCGGCGGAATCGGGGGAGAGGGGAGATTGAGTCATGGACGAATTTTACCGAGGTCGGGCGACGGCGCAATGACGGGAGACGTACGCTTTTTCACCTCTCCCCGTCGGGGAGAGGTCGACCGGCGAAGCCGGTCGGGTGAGGGGCTCTGCATTCTCGGGGGAGCGCGGCCCCCTCACCCGGATTGCTTCGCAATCCGACCTCTCCCCAACGGGGAGAGGTGACAAAACATTCGCGTCTCGATCTTGTCCTCACACCAGCGCGCAGATCGTGGCGGCCAGTGCCTGGGTGCGCGGCAACAGGGTGTCGAGGCGGCAGAATTCGGCATCGGTGTGGGCCTTGCCGCCGACCGGGCCGAGGCCGCACAGGGTCGGGATGCCCATCGACGCGGTGAAGCCGGAGTCGGCGTTGCCGCCGGTGAACTCGCCGCCGACGGCGAAGCCGACATGTGCCGCAGCCTTTTGGTACATGGCGAACAAAGCGGCGGAGTGTTTTTCTTCCATCGGCAGGCGTACCGAATTGGGGATCAACTCGGCAGTCGTGCCCGGGACGTCTTCGGCGCGCACAATCTCCGCGATGGCGCGCACCACCTGTTCGCGCTGCTCAAGCGTCACCACGCGAAGGTCGAGTTCGGCTTCGGCCCACGGCGCCACGGTGTTGTGGTTATTGCCGCCCTTGATGAGGCCGACATTGGTGGTGATCCCGGCGGCGTAGTCGGTGAGCGCATGCAGTCGGGTGATTTTTCGCGAAAGCGCTTCTATGGCGCTGGCGCCGTCGGCGTGGTTGACGCCGGCATGCGCAGCGCGGCCGGTGACCTTGATGTGGAACGAGCCGCCGCCCTTGCGGCCGGTCACCACATTGCCGCTGACGCGGCCGGGCTCGGTGTTGAGCACCGCGCGGGCGCCTTGCGCGGCGGCCTCGATGTCGGCGCGGCTGTCCAGCGAACCGATTTCCTCGTCGGCGGTGAAGAGTGCAACGACCGGGAAGGGCAGGCCGCCCACGGCATTGAGCGCGCGCAGCGCAAAGATGTTGGCAACCAGGCCGCCCTTCATGTCGGCAACGCCCGGCCCGTAAGCGAGGTCGCCGGAGCGTGAATACGGCCGCGTCGTCACCGTGCCCTTGGCGAACACCGTGTCGCGATGGCCGAGCAGCAGCACGTGGCCGTTCTGCCGTCCCGGCAGCTCGGCGCGATAGATGTCGCCGAATCCGGTTTTCGGCGTGACGCTGACTTTGATGCCTTCGCCGGTCAGCAGTTCGGCAATGGCGACGCCGACCGCGTCGGTGCCGGCCTTGTCAAAGCTGCTGGAGTCGATGTCGACCAGCCTGTGCAGCAGCGCTTCCATCTCGGCGGCGCGCGGCGCCAGCCACGCAACGACCTTGTCGGTGAGATCGGTGTTCATTTGTTTCGTACCTGATTGTCAACGTAGGGCGGATGAGGCGTAGCCGTAATCCGCCACGTGGATGGGCGGCGGATTACGCCTTTGGCTAATCCGCCCTACGGGCAGCAATGATCCGCGCGCCGTCCTCGCCGACATCGTAGAACAGCCCGGCCATGATCTGCAGCGCCTCGCGGGCGACTGAGCCGAGCAGGTGCTCGTCGGGCGCGTGCTGCGAGCAGGACGGATAGGAATGCGGCACCCAGATCGTGGGGAGGCCGAGAACGTCCGCGAACACGTCGTTGGGCAGCGAGCCGCCGAGGTTCGGCAGCAGCGCCGGCTTCTTGCCGGTGGTCTCTTTGATCGAGGCCAGCGCCCAGTGCACCCAGGGGTCGGTGGGATCGAGCCGGGTGGCGGCGAACGCTTCCTGGCGCGCCGGCTTGACCGACACGCGCTGCAGGCCGTTGGCGTCGAGCTGCGCGCGCACCGCTGGCAGAATGCCGTTGGGATCGGTGCCGACCACGAAGCGCAACTGCATGGTGGCCTTGGCGGTGGGCGGGATCGCGTTCAGCGGCGCTTCCGGCGTGCCGGTCTTGAACGCCAGCACTTCCAGCGTATTCCAGCCGAAGATCTTTTCTTCCGGCGTGAGACCGGGTTCGCCCCAGTCGGGATCGATGACCGGATCGCCCGGGCCCTGACCGATAGTGACGTCGGACAATGCGGCGCGCACCGCGTCGGGCAAAACGGGGCGCAGCGACTCCACGAGGATGCGGCCCTTGCTGTCGACCAGGCAGGCGATGGCGTGGGCGAGCAGGGTGCCGGCATTGGCGAGCACGCCGCCCCAGTTGCCGGAATGGTGGCCGCCTTCGCGCAGATCGACCTCGAGTTCGAAATTCAGCGCGCCGCGCGAGCCGAGAAACACGGTGGGGCGATCGGCGGTCAGGCGCGGGCCGTCGGAGCCGATCAGCACGTCGGACTTCAGTGCGTCGCCTTCGACCTGCGCAATGGCGCGCAGGCCGGGCGAGCCGGCTTCTTCGCCCATCTCGAGGATCAGCTTGCAATTGAAGCCGAGCCTGCCGCCGCGCGCGGCCATCACCTGTTCGAGTGCGGCGAGGTTGATGGTGTGCTGGCCCTTGTTGTCGGCAGTGCCGCGGCCGTACCAGCGGTCGCCCTCGACAATCACCTTCCACGGGTCGAGACCGTCGCGCCACTGAAAAGCGTGGCCCATCACCACGTCGCCGTGGCCGTAGGTCAGCACGGTCGGCAGGCCGTCGGCCTCGTGGCGTTCGGCGATCAGGAACGGGCCGTGTCCGGCGCGGGGATTGTCGACGACGCGGCAGACAAAGCCCATGCGCTCGACGTCCGGGATGATCTGGTCCTTGAGATAGGCATGCAGCATGTCGAGGCGTGGCGTGCTGCCCTGGCTCTCGGTGGGGACGGCGACGCGGCGCGCCAGGTCGGCGATAAACGCGCCATTGTCGAAATAGGTTGTCGCGCGGGCGACGGCGTCTGAGCGGCTCATGAGAGTTGCAGTTCCTGTGGTTGAACGAGATGGCAGGCGGCCCAGCCATCCGGCAGGGCGCGCGTAAGCGGGAAGGTGGTCTGGCAGATGTCAATGGCGGCCGGACAGCGCGGCGTGAACGGACAGCCGGGGTGGTCCGCCAGCGGATTGGGCGCGATCGCGCCGATGCCGGTGTCGGGGACGCCGAGATCGGGATCGGGCGTCAGCACCGACTCCAGCAGAGCGCGCGTATAGGGATGGCGTGGCGCGGCGAACAGCCCGGCGCGGCTGCGCTGCTCGACCAGACGGCCGAGATACATCACCGCCACGCGGTTGGCGAGATGCTCGACCACCGCGAGGTTGTGGCTGATGAAGAAGTAGGTCAGGCCGAGCTCGCGCTTCAGCTCCAGCAGCAGGTTGAGGATCTGGGCCTGCACGGAGACGTCGAGCGCCGAGGTCGGCTCGTCGCAGATCACCACCTCCGGACGCATCACCAGCGCGCGTGCGATGGCGACGCGCTGGCGCTGGCCGCCGGAGAGCTGGCCCGGCGTGGCGTCGAGCATGCGCTTGGGCAGCCCGACCAGGTCGAGCATTTCGATCACTTTTGCCCGGCGCGAGGCGCGGTCGCCGATCCCGTGCACCACCAGCGGCAGTGCGATCAGCTGGCCAATGGATTTTCGCGGGTTGAGCGAGGAATAGGGGTCCTGGAAGATCGGCTGGATGCGGCGCGCCACCGCGACGCGGTTGGTGCTGGAGATCGGTACGCCGTCGATGAGGATCTCGCCTGAGGTCGGCGGCAGCAGGCCGAGCAACATTTTTGCCAGCGTCGACTTGCCGGAGCCGCTCTCACCCACCAGCGCATAGACCTCGCCGCGCTTCACCTGCAGCGACACGTCGGCCACCGCGGTGAGCGTCGCTTTCGGCCGGAACATGCCCTGCGAGATCTCGAAGGTTCGTGTGACGTTGCGCAGTTCGAGGGCGATGTCGCTCATGCCATGGCCTCCAGCGCGGGCAGGCGGATGCAGCGCACATCGTGCTGCGGCTCGGGATGCACCAGCGGAATTTCGGCTTCGCATTCCGCCATGGCGAATGCGCAGCGCGCGCGAAAGGCGCAGCCGTGCTGCGGGCCGATCAGGTTCGGCAATTGCCCGGGGATGGCGCCGAGCGGCGCGCCCGGCGCGGTGCGGCCGGGGATCGGGATGCAGCTCAACAACCCGCGCGTATAAGGATGCAACGGTGCCTTAAAGACGGGCCGCGCCGCGCCGCTCTCGACCACGTCACCGGCATAGAGCACTGCGACCTTGTCGGCGACCCGCGCGACCACGCCGAGATCGTGGCTGATCAGGATCATGGCCATGCCGAACTCGCTCTTGAGATCGGCCAGCAGCCGCAGGATCTGCGCCTGGATGGTGACGTCGAGCGCGGTGGTCGGCTCGTCGGCGATGATCAGGTCGGGGCTGCACATCAGCGCCATGGCGATCATCACGCGCTGCCGCAGCCCGCCCGAGAGCTGGTGCGGATACTGCCGCAGCCGGCTGGCGGCATTGGTGATGCCGACCTTGTCGAGCAGTTGCAAAGCGCGGTCGCGCGCCGCGGCTTCGCTGACAGCCTCGTGGCAGCGCAGCGCCTCGATCAGCTGGTTGCCGATGGTGTAGGCCGGGTTCAGCGAGGTCATCGGCTCCTGAAAGATCATCGCCATGCGGTTGCCGCGCAGCTTGCGCATCTGCGGCTCCCTGATCCCCAGCAGGTCGATGCCGTCGAAGCGAAGACGCGCCGCCGAGCGTACAGCCCGGCGCGGCAGCAGGTCCATCAGCGCCAGCGAGGTCAGCGATTTGCCGGAGCCGCTCTCGCCGACAATGGCCAGCGTCTCGCCGCGCTCGACGGAAAACGAAATCTTTCGCACCGCATGCAGCGTGCCGTTGGGCGTCGCGATATCGACCACGAGGTCGTCGACTTCGAGCAGCGCCATCGGTCAGTTCCTGTTCTCGGGCGCGGTGACGTCGCGCAGCCCGTCGCCGACAAGGTTGATGGCCAGCACCAGCAACACCAGGGCAGTCGCGGGAATGCCGATCACCCAGGCGCTGAAGAACATGTACTGCTTGCCCTCGGCGATCATCAGCCCCCATGACGGCAGCGGCGGCTGCACGCCGAGGCCGAGGAACGACAAGGCGGCTTCCAGCAAAATGGCGTGGGCCATCTCCAGCGTGGCGACCACGATCAGCGCGTTGAGGATGTTGGGCAGGATTTCGGAGAACAGGATGCGCGGAGTCGAGCAGCCGATGGCGCGGGCGGCGGCGACATAGTCGGACTGCGCGATCTGCTGGGTGGCGGAGCGAGTGACCACGGCGAAGCGGTCCCACAGCAACAGGCCTAGCACGACGATCACGCCGTTCAGCGAAGAGCCGACAATGGCCGCGGAGGCCAGCGCCACCAGCACCACCGGCAGCGCCAGCCGCGTGGTGACGACGTAGCTCAGCACGGCATCGATCTTGCCGCCGAAATAGCCGGCGCAGACGCCGAGCAGCGTGCCGATGGTGCCGGAGATCAACACGGTCAATGTGCCGATCATCAGTGAGATGCGGGCGCCGTAGAGCAGGCGGCTGAGATAGTCGCGGCCGAGCTTGTCGGTACCGAGGATATGGTCCCAGCTGCCCTTGAGGTGCCAGACCGGCGGCCTCATGCGGCGCGCCAGATCCTGGGCGTAGGGATCGTGCGGCGCGATCAGCGGCGCCGCCAGCGCCAGCACCACGATGACCAGCAGCATGATGCCGCCGATCATCAGCCCGCTGTGGCGCAGGCTGCGCCGCATGAAGGCCGCAGCCGGGGAACGCGGCGGCGCATCGGTCGGCGCGACGACCTCCGCGGATTTCGCGATCGCAGAAATGTCGGTCATGCCAGCCGGATCCTTGGGTCGAGGAAAGCGTTGGCGACGTCCGCGAGGAAGGTGAGCATGACGTAGAGCAAAGCGAGGATCAGCACCACGGCCTGCACGACGGGGAAATCATTGCGCGCGATGGCTTCCCAGGCGAGGTGGCCGAGCCCTTGCATGGAGAACACCGCCTCGACCACGATGGAGCCGCCGAGCATGAAGCCGAACTGCACCGCCGCCAGCGCCACCACGGGGATGATGGCATTGCGCAGCGCATGCTTGAAGATCACCATGCCGGGCGCGAGACCCTTGGCCCGGGCAGTGCGGATGTAGTCGGCGGACAGCACTTCCAGCATGCCGTTGCGCGACAGCCGCATCACCGCGGGGATGGCGTACCAGCCGAGCGCCACCGAAGGCAGGATGTAGCTCTGCCATGTCGCATTGCCGGACACCGGCAGCCAGCGCAGGTTGACCGAGAACACGATGATCAGGCCAAGGCCGAGGCAGAAGGTAGGCACCGCCTGGCCGATCACCGAAAAGCTCAGCGCCAGCCGGTCGATCCAGGTGCCGCTGTAGACCGCGGCGAGCACGCCGAGCGGCACCGCCACAATGAGCGAGATCAGCAGCGAAATGGCGCCGAGCGTCAGCGTCACCGGGATGCGCGCGGCGACCAGCGAGACGACGCTGTCGCGGAAATAGAATGACGTGCCGAAGTCGAAATGCAGCGCGCGCCACAGCCAGTCGAAATACTGCACCGGCATGGAGCGGTCGAGGCCGAACTGATGGCGGATCACCTCGACCTGCGCGGCTGAGGCTTCCGGGCCGGCGATGGTCATGGCGAGATCGCCGGACAGATGCAGCAGGAGAAAGGCCACGACGGAGACAGTGATCGCGACGGAGATCGCAACAACGAGCCGCTGCAAGGCAAAGCTGAGCATGGGGATTCCTGAGATCGTAGGGTGGGCAAAGGCGCGGTTGCGCCGTGTCCACCGTTCGGAGCGCTACACCGGCGTGGTGGGCACGCCCGCGGGCGCTGCGCGCTCGCGGTCTTTGCCCACCCTACGCCTACGGCTGCGCTATTTCCACTTGGCCATATAGAACCGCGGCAGCTCGTCGGGCTGGCCGGTGAAGGTGAGGTCGCTGGTGAAGGCATAGTTGGCGGGATAGGAGAACAGCGGCATCAGATACTCCTTCTCGGCGATCATCTTCAGCGCGTCGGCATAGAGTTTGAGGCGCTTGTCGGTGTCCACCGTGGTGTCCGCGGTCTTGGTCATCTTCTGCACCTCGGCATCATGGGACATGTCGTCGGCGTCGCCCTTGAACCAGACGCCGGTGAAGGCGGAGACGTCCATCACCGAGAATGAGCCCCAGGTCTGGAAGTTGATGGCCACCTTACCGGAGCGGTTCATTTCGCGGATCGCCGCATATTTCATGAAGTTGAGATTGGCCTGGATGCCCACCGCGCGCAGATAGCCGATCATCGCCTCGGCGATTTCGCGGTCGCGATAGGCGTAGAGTTCGGTCTTGAAGCCCTGGGCGTAGCCGGCTTCGGCCAGCAGTGCCTTGGCCCTGGCGGGGTTGTAGTCATAGACCGGCACGCTCTTGTCGGTGCAGCCGAACTGGTCGATGAAGCAGGCCGAGTTCATCAGCCGCGCGCCGCCGCCCACCAGATTGTCCACCATGCTCTTGCGGTCGATTGCGTAGGCGATGGCCTGGCGCACGCGGACGTCCTTCAGCGGCTCGGCCGCCGGCGTGCGGCCGACCGAATCGAACTGCAGGAAGCCGACGCGCATGGTCTCGGACGACAGCACGGTGATGTTGGGCACCGCCGAGAGCTGCTGTGCCTGGTCCTTCGGCACCCGCCAGATCCAGTCGACGCCGCCGGTCATCAGTTCGGCGAGCCGCGTCTCGGCATCAGGCATCACGCGGAAGATGAGCTTGCCGATCGACGGCTTGCCCAGCGGGCTGCCGTCCCAGTATTTGGTGTTCTTTTCCATCGTCACCGTCTTGCCGGCCTCCGCCGAGGTGATGCGATAGGGGCCTGAGCCGACCGGCGCCTTGGCGAAGCCGTCGATGCCGACTTTTTCGAAATAGGCCTTCGGATAGATCACCACGGGGCCGGCGAGATATTCGATGGCCGCAGGGAACGGGCCGACCAGATGGATGCGGACGCGATCCTCGCCGGTCTTTTCGGCGCTCTTGATCCAGTCGACATTCTGTTTGGTCACGACCTTGGCTTCCGGGCTCACCACATAGTTCAGCGTCCACACCACGTCGTCGGCGGTGAGCGGATCGCCGTTGTGGAACGTGACGCCCTTGCGGATGGTGAGGTCGAGCGTGGTGTCGTCGACCCAGCTCCATTCGGTGGCGAGTTGCGCCTGGTACTTGCCGGTGGCGGGATCGCGGTAGATCAGATTGTCGAACACATGCCGGGCGATGATCACGCCTTCGCGCAGGTTGTTGTGATAGGGGCTGATGTTTTCCGGCTCGGAGTCAGAGACGTAGGTCAGCGTGTCGTTCTTCTTGCCGGCCCAGGCGGCGACGGGAACGCTGACGACCGCGGCCGCCGTGAGCAATCCCGCCAACCTGGAATAAAACACCTTCATCATCACGCTCCTGCTGGATCTGTCCCGGAATTTGGAACCGTCGAAGACGGTTGAAGCGAGCACACCGAAGAACTCCGGCATCTCGTTCTCCCCAATGCCCACGTCGCTGCGCACGGCAACAACCATAGGCCTGGCGTCGGTTTACGAAAGCAATATTCGTGCCCGGAAAATATTTCTGGTGAACAACATCGTCGCGGCAGCGCAGCATGCGTGCTCAGCCAGCGCCGCGGAAGAACGAATGTCTGCAATCCTGCCGGGCTGCGAGGCCGCGTCTCATCTGACAACCGATGTCGCGCCCAGCGACGATGCCCGTTGCGGCACGCGGATCGAAGATGTCCCGCGGATTTGAACATCGTGCTGTCATCGCCGAACAACGTTTGCCAGTCGTGGTTGATCGATGGGCGCAATGAAACTGCCGATGATCGTGGCGTGCTGTCGTGCGGCGGCGCCCGGCAGTTGGCGTCGATGGAGCGCACCTCGCGGCCGAGGCGAGGCAATCGGCGCTTTCGCCGGGTCGACCTGAATCGAGTCCGGCCGGCGCAGCAGGGCACGCGACATATCTCCTATTGCTTTTGCTGTTCATCGTTCAGTCGGACGATCACACGACCGTTGAACTGCTTCGCAAGAAATATCTTGAAACAACTCTGATCGGCTATCGCTAAGAAACACAGCTCCGCGATGAAGGTTCATTAAGAGTTGGAAAATTACCATGATGTCGATGCTGGCGAGATTGAGTTGTCACGTACTATCTTAACGATGAGCGGCAACTCGCAAACGCATCACGAATGGTGTTTTTGACTGGAGTAGCAGATGTCCGTTTCGAGTCTGAGTGGAAGTACAACAAGTAGCGCCGACCTCATCAGCCTGCTGAAACAGACCGCCGCTGCTGCGGTCACCAGCAGCACGTCCTCCACAGCGTCTGCGTCTGACAGCGCAACTGCCGTCTCGACGGCGCCAGCCTCCACCGGTTCGTCAGGATCAGCAAGCTCCGGCGCTGTTAGCAGCGACGTGATGACTGTGTTGTTGAACGAGCAGGCAGCGGCGACGGGTAGCGAAAGCTCGGCAGCCTCACCGACCACCACATCGGCGATATCGAGCGTCTCTCAGACGGGCGGCAATTCCGCCTTGTCCTCGACCGGTGCAACGCAAGAGTCTGGCGGCGCCTCGGCCTCCGGTTCTTCCTCCAGCAGCAGTTCGACGTCGTCCGACGAAGTCTACGATAGTGCTGACACAAACCAGGACGGCAAGGTCTCGGCCGCCGAGCAACGCGCTTACGACGATATGAAGAAGGTGCAACCCAAGACCGCGCCGGCAGCAGGCGACGGATCGAAACCCGAAGCGTCTCAATCCGCCGCCGGCTGACACGGCGGCCTTGTCTTGCAGGGCCATTCCGGGAGAAGATGCCTGACAGCCGCGGCTGGCCCGGGGACGATGGCCGGGCTGCAGCAATCGTCCGACATGGCGCGGCAGACACGGGTCAGATGCCTTGCCGACAAGCACCATGCCCATCTGGCGCGCTGACATCGATGCGCTGGCGTTCCGGCCCGATGGCCACGGCGGCGTCTGCATGGTGCATCGGCGCGCGTTCCGGACGCTCTTGAAGCGCGCGGCGACCGCCGACGACTGCGCGGATTTCTTCCGCTGCCACGAGGCCGCGTTCCACGCGGCGGCGCGCGCCAAGATCGCGCGCGAGGCCGTGGGGCAGGGGACGAATTTTCATCTCACCAGCCGCGATGTCAGCCGGCAGATCGGTATTTTAGCGGTCGCGCGTCCTGTCGATCTCCGCTAGACTGTGGCTCTATCTTGCGAGGATTCCATGCAGCAGACCCAGGCCGCCTCATTTCCGACTGTGACCACTGACGTCAGCGTCGTCGTGCAGGCCGTGCTCGCCATGGCGCTCGGCCTGTTCATCGTCGGCGTGGTCGGGTTTTCGCACATCAGTGCGATTCACAACGCCGCGCATGACGTGCGCCACGCCAACGCGTTCCCCTGCCACTGACGCATGTCGGTTTTTCGGTCGATCGTCTTCTCCGCCGCTTTATCCGGCCTGATCGTCGGCGCGGCCATCACGGCGGCGCAGATGGTCGGCACCGTGCCGCTGATCCAGAAGGCCGAGACCTATGAGCGCAAGGCCGCCGCCCCTGAGGCCGCTGCCCCCGTGCCGGCCGCGCACGATCATGCCACTCATGACCACGCCACGACCGCGGCGCACGACCACGACGGCGCATGGGAGCCCGCCGACGGGCTGCAGCGCAACGCCTTCACAGCCGGTGCCAACATCCTCACCGCGACCGGCTTCGGCCTGCTGCTGAGCGGCATTTTTGCGCTGCGCGGGCATCCGGTGCATTGGCGCGAAGGGCTGTTCTGGGGCCTCGGCGGCTTCGTGGTGTTCACCGCCGCGCCCGGCCTCGGCCTGCCGCCGGAATTGCCAGGCATGCCGGTGGCCGAACTGGCCGCGCGGCAGACCTGGTGGATCGCCACGGCCTGCGCCACCGCTGCCGGGATCGGCCTGCTGACGTTTCGTCGCGAAGCCTGGGCCGCGGCGCTCGGCGTCGGCCTGATCGTGCTGCCGCATCTGATCGGTGCGCCGCAGGCCGCAGAGGCACATACGGACGTGCCCCACGCGCTGGCGCACAGCTTCGTGGTGGCGGCAGTCCTGACCAGCCTGCTGTTCTGGACGCTGCTCGGCGTGTTGAGCAGCCTGGCGTTCCGGCGGATCGCGCGCGCCTGAATAGCAGGTATGCGGGCGGCAATTTCTGCGGGAATTTAGGCCGCTGTTAATACCGCGAGGAGCATCTGTTCGTGCCCGGATAGGCGCGAGGCGAGGTTCATCACGAGCCGCGGCGGCGCCCGGCCCGATGCGCGGATCAGCACGTGTGTGTCGCAGTGAGCCAGCAATACCTGACGGACCGTAGCATGCGCGGCGGCGCCGCCCGGTCGCGATGCAGGCCGGCTGCAGGCCGGGGGACCCGGTGATGTTGACCCTCAAGTCCAGCGCGAGGTCCGGCAGAAAAAAGGGCGACGACGATCATCCCAAAGGACACGGCTGGTTCGTTACCTTCGCCGACCTGATGAGCCTGATGATGAGCTTCTTCGTCATGCTGCTCGCCTTCTCGCACCAGGATATCGAGAAGATGGAGGTCGTCGCGGGCTCGATGCGGCAGGCGTTCGGCGTGCAGAAGGAGGCGCGCTATTCCGGCGTGATCGAGGCCGACGGCGTGCCGACGCGCGGCCGGGTCAAGTATCTGGAGCACGTGTCGCCGGAAGAGGCCAGCAACACGCCGAGCGCCGACGAACATGGCGGCGCCTTCAGCGCCGGCGCGCAATTAATCGCCGACCGCAAGATGGCGCTCGCCTCGGCATCGCTGCGCCAGGCGCTGCAGGACATGCCCGAGCTGGCGGAAATTTCCAGGAACGTGATGCTGGAGGAGACGCCGCAGGGCATCAACCTGCAGATCGTCGATCAGAACGGCCGCGCGATGTTCGCCAATGGCTCCAAGGTCCCGTTGGCGCGAACGCAATTGCTGATGCAGAGACTGGCGGCTCCGCTGCGCGCAACGGCGCTTCGCGTCGCCATCGTCGGCCATGCGGCGGCCGGCGCACCGGAGCGCGCCGATTATGATGCGTTCGACCTGTCATGGGATCGCGCCAATGCGGTGCGCCAGATCCTGGTGCGCGAGGGCCTGCCGGCCGGCCAGCTGTCCATGCTGGCCAGCAAGGGCGACACCGATCCGCTGTATCCCGACAATCCGTCGGCCGCGGCGAACCGCCGCGTCACCATCACCCTGATCCGCGAAAGCCCGCCGGTGCCGCCGGACCTGAAGCCGTAGAAATCGGGGCACGCAAAGCTCTGATCGTCGTGCCGTCGAACTGCAGGGGTGGCCGCGCTCGCAATATCAGCAATCTGGTCGCTCAACAGGCTTGTGCGGCAGTGCAGCATTCGATTAAAATGCGGTAGGCGGGTATGGAGGCTCCATGTTGGCCCCGTTGATCATGCTGATGCTGATACTGGCCGTCGGCTTCGCGGCCGGCTACGGCTATCGCGATTACATCTCGCGCCGCCGCCGGGCCGCCTATCTGCGGAGCCGGCCGGTCCGCTACGACGCCGCGCCTTAGGTCGTTGCACCGTCGCTGACCAGATAGTGGCCGGACTTGCCGCCCTTCTTTTCGACCAGGTGGATCGCCTCGATGCGGACGCCGCGTTCCACCGCCTTGATCATGTCGTAGATGGTCAGGCACGCCACCGACACCGCGGTGAGCGCTTCCATCTCGACGCCGGTGGGGCCGGTGGTCTTCACCGCGGCGCGGACGCGGCAGCCCGGCAGTTTCTTGTCCGGCACGATGTCGACGATCACCTTGGACAGCGCCAGCGGGTGGCACAGCGGAATGAGGTCGGCGGTGCGCTTGGCCGCCATGATGCCGGCGATCCGCGCGGTGCCGAGTACGTCGCCCTTCTTGGCATTGCCGGACACGATCAGCTCCAGCGTCGCCCTGGTCATGATCACCAGCCCCTCGGCCACCGCGAGGCGTTCGGTGGCGGGTTTTTCCGACACGTCGACCATGCGCGCCTCGCCCGCGGAATCGATGTGGGTGAGGGCGGGGGCGTCTTTGGATTTCGATTTCTTGCCGGCCATGATCGTTAATCCCAAGTTCGATTTCTTCCCCTCTCCCCCGCGCGAAGCGAAGCTTCGCTAGGTGGGAGAGGGTGGCCGCGCGTAGCGCGGACGGGTGAGGGGGGAGCCACGAACTCGGCGCGTTGATGCAACCCCTCATCCGTCATGGCCTGCGGCCATGCCACCTTCTCCCACAAGGGGAGAAGGAAGCAAGAAAGAGGAGCGCGTTAAGCCGCGCGCTTCAGCAATGCCTTGGTCGCCGCCGCCACATCTGCTTGCCGCATCAGGCTTTCGCCGACGAGAAACGTGGAGATGCCGACGCGTTCGAGGCGGGCGCAATCCTCGGGGGTGAAGATACCGCTCTCGCCGACCATCAGGCGATCTTTTGGAATCATCGGCGCCAGCATCTCGCTGGTGGCGAGCGAGGTCTCGAAGGTGCGCAGGTTGCGGTTGTTGACGCCGATCATCGGCGACCGCAGGTTCAGCGCGCGCTCCAGCTCGTTCTGGTCGTGCACTTCGAGCAGCACGTCCATGCCGAGATCGATGGCGGCGTCCTCGATGTCAACAGCCGCGGCGTCATCGAGCGCCGCCATGATGATCAGGATGCAGTCGGCACCATGGGCGCGGGCTTCGACTACCTGGTAGGTGTCGAACATGAAATCCTTGCGCAGTACCGGCAGCTTCACTGCGGCGCGGGCGGCGACCATGAAATCCAGATGGCCCTGGAACGACGGCGTGTCGGTCAGCACCGAGAGGCACGCCGCGCCGCCGACCTCGTAGGCTTTCGCCAATGCCGGCGGATCGAAGTCGGCGCGGATCAGTCCCTTGGACGGCGAGGCCTTCTTGATCTCGGCGATCAGCGCGTAGTTGCCCTTGTCGAGCTGGGCGTAAAGCGCGGTCATGAAGCCGCGCGGCGGCGACGCCGTCCTGGCGAGCGCTTCGATCTCGGCGAGCGGATGCGCAAGCTTGGCAGCCGCAATCTCCTCGCGCTTGTAGGCTTCGATCTTGGTCAGGATGTCGGACACGAATATTCCCTCACGGTCAGGCGTTGGAGACCGCGACCAGATGCTTCATCTTCTGCAGCGCAGCGCCGCTGTCGAGCGACTTCTGCCCGAGCGTGACGCCTTCCTTCAGATCCCTGGCCTTGCCGGCGACGATCAGCGCCGCCGCGGCATTCAGCAGGGCGACATCGCGAAACGGGCTCGGCATGCCGTCGAGCACGCTTTGCAGCGCCACTGCATTGGCCTGGGCGTCGCCGCCCTTCAGCGCATCGCCATGGACGCGGGGCAGGCCGGCTTCCTCGGGCGTCACCTCGAAGGTGCGGATGCTGCCGTTTTCCAGCGCCGCGACGAAGGTCGGGCCGGTCAGCGTGATCTCGTCGAGGCCGTCGGAGCCGTGCACCACCCAGGCGCTTTCCGAGCCGAGGTTCTTCAGCACCTGCGCCAGCGGCTGCACCCATTGCCGCGAGAACACGCCGACCATCTGCCGGGTGACGCCGGCGGGATTGGACAGCGGCCCGAGCAGGTTGAAGATGGTGCGGGTGGCGAGCTCGACCCGGGTCGGGCCGACATTCTTCATGGCCGGATGATGGGTCGGCGCGAACATGAAGCCGATGCCGGTCTCGTGGACGCAGTGGCCGACCTGCTCGGGCGTAATGTCGATCTTGATGCCCAGCGCGGCCAGCACGTCGGCGGCGCCGGATTTCGACGACAGTGCGCGGTTGCCATGCTTCGCCACCGGGACGCCGCAGCCCGCGACGATGAAGGACGCGCAGGTGGAGACATTGACCGAGCCGGAGCCGTCGCCGCCGGTGCCGACCACATCGACGGAATCCTTGGGCGCGTCGACCCGCAGCATCTTGCTGCGCATGGCGGACACCGCGCCGGTGATCTCGTCGACGGTTTCGCCGCGCACCCGCAGCGCCATCAGGAGACCGCCCATCTGCGACGGGGTGGCTTCGCCCGACATCATGCTGTCGAACGCCGCCGCCGCTTCATCGCGCGACAGCGTGGCGCCGGTGGCGACTTTGCCGATGATTGCCCTGAGATTATCCATCACGTGCTTTCAGAGTGGTGCGGGACCCTCATGGTGAGGAGCGCGCCAACGGCGCGCGTCTCGAACCATGAGCTGGAACGCCATCCTTCGAGACGCGGCCTCAGGCGGAGCAATTGCTCCGCCTGAGGCCGCTCCTCAGGATGAGGCAGTGTATGTCTCGCGATCCGAGACTTATTTCAAGCTTCAGTTCGTGCTGGTGCCCGCACCCGTCGCAAGCGCAAAGGCTTCCTGGTTGATGCGGGTGCCGATCTCGGATTCGATCTTGCTGACATACTGCGCCACCTGCTCGTCGGTGAGACCGCGCTGCAGGGTCTCCTTCAGCTTCTTGGCTTCGTCTGAGGCCATGTCCAGCGCCGGCGCCGTGACGTCGGTGACGCGGTAGACGATCCATTCGGCGGAAGTGGCGCCCTGGGCGGTGCCGGCGGCATCCTTGGCGCTGCGGAACGCCGCCTCCACGACGCTGCCGGACAGGCCGGGCACGGTGGCGTCGCGCTTGAACGGCGCCGAGGTCTCCAGCTTGAGGCTGGCCGCCGCGGCCACGTCGGCGAATTGGGCGGACGGACCGAGTTTCTCGACCATCTCGGCGGCCTTGCTGCGCAGCCGGCCGGAGATCTGGTCGTCGCGCCAGCGCGCGAGCACCTGGTCCTTGACCTCGTCGAGGCTGCGGTCACGCGACGCCGTGATGCCGAGCACGTCGAACCAGACATAGCCGCCGCCAACCTGCAGCGCGTCGTTGTCGACGCCGACATTGCTGGCAAAGGCCTGCGATACGAGGTCGGTGCCGGCCGGCAGGCCGGCCACGGGCTGGCCGTCCGGGGTGCGGCCGGAGCGATCGACCGCCTCGACAGTGACGGCGGTCAGGCCGAGCTTCTTGGCGGCCTCGACCAGGCTGGATCCGCCGCCGCGCTCGTCTTCCATCTTGTTGTGCAGGTCGGCGACCGCGGCGCGGGCGCGTTCGATGGCGAGGTCGCGCTTCACGGTGGCGGCGACGCTGTCATAGCTCGGCTCGGAGCCGGGCTGGATCTTGCCGACCTTGACCAGCACGGTGCCGAAGCGGCCCTGCACGGGCTCGCTGATGGCGTCCGGCGCCAGCGCGAATGCCGCATCGGCCACGGTGGGATCGATGATGCCGGCCTTGGCCACCATGCCGAGATCGAGATCGGCCGGCGTCATGCCGCGCTCCTTGGCGAGGTCCTCGAACGAGAAGGTCGGGCTCAATTTGGCGCGGGCGGCCTGCGCCTCGGCGAGCGACGGAAACACCATCTGCGAGATCTGGCGCTGCTCCGGCGTCGACATCTTGGCCTTGCTGGCCTCGAATGCCTTCCTGGCGTCGTCGTCGGACACCACCGACCACTTGGCCATTTCCTCGGGGGTCATCACCACGAAGGCGATCTTGCGATATTCGGGGGCGCGGAACTGGGTCTTGCGCTCCTCGAAATAGGCCGCCAGCGCCTCGGGCGAGGGCGCCTCGACGGTGCCGGCCTGGGCGGCGTCGAGCTTGACGTATTCGATGGTGCGCTGCTCGTTCTGGAACCGGGACAGCGCCTCGATCAGCGTTTTCGGCGGCTCGGCACCGGCGGTGACGGTGCCGGCGATCTGGCGGCGCAGCGAGACCTTGCGCTGCTCGGCGATGTAGCGCTGCTCCGTATAGCCGAGCGAGCGGATCAGCTGCTGGAAGCGGGCGCCGTCGAAAGCCCCGGTGGAGCCCTTGAAGTTCGGGTCGGCAACGATCTGGCGCATCACCTCGGCGTCGGAAACGCCAAGGCCCTTGCGGCGGGCGTCCTCATCGAGCGCGGCTTCGGCGATCACCTGCTGCAGCACCTGACGGTCGAGGCCGAAGGCGCGGGCCTGTTCCGAGGTCAGGGGGCGGCCGAACTGGCGGCCGATCTGCTGCAGCTTGTCGGTGTAGAGCTGGCGGAACTGCTCGGTGGTGATTTCGGTGTTGCCGATCTTGGCCAGCGAGGACTGGCCGTAGCCCTTGAAGATGTCGGCGATTCCCCACACCGCGAAGCTGAGGATCAGCACGCCCATCACGACGCTCATAATGGTCTTGCCGAGCCAGTTGGATGAGGCTTTGCGTATTCCTCGAAGCATGGGGTCATCTTATTTGTCAGGAGGGAGACCGGCTCGCGCCTGCAGCGGAATCCGCAAGAGGGCGTCGCCAAGTTGGAGATGCATCATAAAGTGGCCGTCGCCCGCTCGCAACCGGCCCGCGTGGACGGATTGAGGCGGACCGGGCCGGCTCGGTAGGAGCCGAATGGAACTTTTTGACCGCCGCCGCCTTCTTCCGGCGCAGGCCTGTCGCCGGGGAGCACATATGCATACGGTATTGCGATCGGGGATGCTCCTGCTGGGGCTGGCCATGGCCGCCGCGACAGCGGCGGCGCAGGCGCCTGCGACACCCAGCACCACGGCCGCGCCGTTGCCGGGCGCCAACAGTTTTGCGGAGCCGCAGGCCCGCAAACTGATCGAATCGCGTGGCTACTCCGAGGTGTCGCCGCTGGTGAACGACCGTCAGGGCATCTGGCACGGCACCGCCCGGAGCGGTGCGACCAAGGTCCACGTCAGCGTCGACTACAAAGGAAATGTGTCTGCGCATCCGGAATGAGCGCAGCCATGAACCCGAGACTGAAACCAGGACCGATCCGATGAGCAAGGTGACGATTTCGCGGCTGTTCGACGACTATGCCGACGCGCAGACGGCGGTGCGCAATCTTGCCGCGGCCGGGGTCGACGAGGCCGACATCAGCCTGATCGCCAACAATGCCGACAAATGGTACGCGCCGGACTATGCGGCGGGAGCCGGCAAGGGCGCCGCCATCGGCGCCGGCTTTGGCGGCTTCGGCGGCCTGCTCGCCGGCCTCGGCCTGCTCGCGATCC
>DATCUS010000180.1:0-31123 GCA_036561845.1 Tardiphaga sp.
CGTTGAGCGTCAGCGTGCCGCGTGCCCCGCCGTCGTTGCGATAGGCGCCTGCGCCGAACGTCACATTGGTGCCGGCGCGCAGATCGACCGCCGCGTTGCCCGTGAGCGTCAGCGTACCCATGCGCGTCGTCAGGTCGACGATGGCGCGGTTCGGCGATTCGATGATCTTGCCATAGCTGTCGAAGCGCATGCCGGTGCCGTGCGCATCGAGCGTACCGTTGATGGTGAGGTCGCCCATCGCCGCCAGCCGGATGGTGCCGACCTGATAGCCGCTGGCGTCGATGGTGCCGTTGACGGTGAGGCTGCCGCCGTCGAGCGTGATCTCGACCTCGCGCGCCTTCACCTCATTGCCGACGACGAGGCTGCCCTGCTTAATCTGGAAGCGGCGCGCGCCGAACAGCTCGCCGGCATTGAGCCTTGCATTCAACCCCGCGAAATCGGCGAGTGTCTGCGCATAGACGCCGAGCTCGGCCGCATCATAGGGCACATAGGTGCCGCCAGCGTCGTAGAAGCCGGTCGTGCCGCCGCGGAACGTGCCGGCCAGAGCGACATGGCCGGCGCTTGCGCCGAGCGCGGTGATCGTCGCCGCTCCGCCGCTGTTGTACTGCGCCGACAGATCGATCACCGATCCCGCCGCCTGGCTGATATTGCCGGCGCTGCTGGTCATGACCAGATCGCCGCCCCAGCTATATTTGGTGACGTCGAAGAATGCCACCGCGCGGCCCGACAGATCGAGCCGAGAATTGTTGCCGAGCAGGATGTCGCCCGCCGCGGTCAGCACCAGCCGCCCGGACGGCAGCACCACGCTGGTATCGACGGTGACATTGGCGCCGGTCAGCTTCAGCGTCGCGCCGAGCTCATCGACGCCGGCGGCCGTGCCGCCCGATCCGACGACACGGATATCGCCGCCGGCCGTGATGGTGTTGACCGAGCTGGCCGCGCCGGTGAACAGCGGCGTCGTGATGGTGAGGTTGCCGCCGCTGTATTGATAGCCGCTCACCGCATCATAGGCACCCTGCCGGGCATAGACACTGAGCGTGCTCTTGTTGGTCGAGGTGACAGAGTCGGCGGCCGCGATGTTGACGGCAGCGAAGCCGAGCGCGATGCGGTTGTCGACGGTCGTGGTGCTGGGTTGGGTGTTGGGACCGTAGCCGAACACGACCTGATTCGCCACGATGTTGAGCGTACCGTCGCCGAGCATGTCGGCCATCGCCGCGCCCGGCGCCAGTGACGAGCCGGTCCAGACGAATTCGTTGGCGCGGATCGTGGCGGTGCTGCCGGCCGCGCCGTAGCCGTAGATTGCCGGCGTCGTCAGCACCAGACGGCCCAGCGTCGATGCGTCGAGCGAGACGTCGCCGAACACGTTGACCGCGTCACTCGCAGTGAGCGTGAGCGTCTCCAGCGCCGGCGCACCGATCGCGGTGTTGCCCGCCAGCAATCGTGACAGCACGGCCTGGTTGAGGGTCAGCCCGGTCGGCAGGCGGGCGGCGGCCGCGGCTGTCGCGATACTTGCATCGGAGCCGAGATTGATCGCCGACAAGCCCAGCACGAGATTGCGGGTGCCGTAGGAGACGTTGTCGGCGAAGCTGACGGTGCCCGCCGTCATCAGGCCGATGGTGCCTTCGGAGGCGATCGTCGTGGTCAGGTTGCAGGCGGCGGTGACGCAGGCGCCGATCGAGATATTGACGTCCGCCGACTCCGTCTCGCCCCGCAGCAACGTGACCACGCCATTGGACACGATCAGCATGCCGGCGTCCACAACGTAGGGAGCACTGGTGTCGGTGCCCGGCGATCCGCGACCGACGGTGCTGATCGTCGCGCCCTCTTCGATCGTGATGGCGCCCTGCTCCTGGCGCCACGACCTTCCCATTGAGTAGAAGACGATCTCGGCCGCCGACAGATGGGCGCCGCTGCGCAGGACGATATCGCCGAAATAGCCGTCGTTCAGCATCAGCCGCGGCGCGTCGAGCTTGCTGAGTTCGTCGGCGGAGACCGAGGCCGCCACCATACCGGCGGTGGCTCCCCGCCCGGTCGCGAGGATTTCGCTGATGCCGCTGATCGAAACGGCGCCGCTATAGCCGTCGCTGCCGGCCTCCGCCCGGATGCGCAGCGCGCCATCGAACAGCAATTGCATGCGATCATCGGCGAGGCGCGCCTTGTCGAGCTTGATGTTCAGCCCGCCGGCATCGACCGTCATCCAGCCGCGCGCGACACTGTTGGTCTCGGCGTTCGCCAGCACGTAGGCATTATAGGTGGTCTCGTTGAAGGACGAGTGCGCCCGGACATGATCCGCCGTCGTGATGATGACCCGGTTCGGCAGCGATGCGCGGATCGCCGTATTGGCGACGCTGAGATAGGCGCTGACGATAGACGAGCCGCTGCCGGTCGTAGTGACGCCGGTAACGGCGGGACTGACGCTGCTGCCCAATTCCACGCGGTAGGCGCCCGGCAGCAGCGCATAGCTCGCGGGCATCAGCGTGTAGGTGCCGGCGGCAAGACCCGGCACGCCCTCGGGAATGGTGATCTGGCGGCCCACGGACGGCAGGCCGAAGCCCGCTTCCTGCACCACCGGCGCATAGGCGACGGAGCTGCTCGGCACGATCGCGTAGACCTGATTGCCCTTCGCGCTGTAGCTGAAGCCGGGATTGGCATTGACCAGCGGCGTGGTCAGGATATTCACCGAGCCGCCGCGCCCCGAGACGAAGCCGGCGCCGGTCAGTTCGCCGCCGCCCGACAGGTCGATCAGCGAACCGGCATCGGCGTCGATATGCAGGCCGTTGAGGGTGACGGTCGGACTGGTCGCCGCGACCGTCACGCCGTTATAGGTGTAGCTAGTGCCATCGACCGTGCCGCCATAGGGCATCACCAGGCCGACGCCGCTGACCGACGTGATGCTGCCCGCCAGGAGATGGACAGTATCCGTCTGCGGGACGCTCCCGCTCGAGACGCCGCCGAGCACGATTCGACCGAACGGCGCGCGCACCACGCCGCCCTGATTGATCGTATCGGCGGCCAGAGTGAGGAGGCCGAAGGCGGAATACGGCACGTCGGGATGGGTGTCGCCGTAGCGCAGAATATTCAACACGCTGCCGACGAGAAGCTTGGCGTCGCTGCCGGCGATGTAGCCGGCAGCGATCGTCCCGGTGGTCCGGGTCGCCGGATAGATCTGCGCGGCGGTCACGGTGATATTGCCCGGCGTCTGCAGCACGGCGCCCCTCGTCTGGGTTCCGCCGAGCATGCGAACATCGCCGCGGCTCAGAAGATCGACCAGCGCGAAGCCGCGGCGATCGAGGGTATAGGTCTCGGCCTGGGTGTTGATGGACTGATGCAGGCCGAACACCACGCGATCGCGGATATCGATGAGATCGGCGGCGACGGAGAAGACGGCGCTGCCGGTCTGTTGCGACGGCGTGCCATAGCCTTCGTCCCACCGCACCGCGGGCAACGTGTACAGATCCTTGCCAAGGCGCGTCACGCCGGCCAGCCGCACGTAAGGCGCGGCCAGCGATACGTGCGAATTGGCGCCGGCATTGGCGCCGAGCGCGAAGGCGCCAGCAGTGAGGCTCAGGCTCTGGCTCATGGCGAGCGTGACGCTGCCGTCGAACGAAATCAGGCCATCCGACAGCAGCGACAGCGTGCCGAAGCCGCCGGCCTTTATGCGATCGACGCCGAGCCGCGCGGTGCCGGTCACCAGGCCCGCTTTGGCCTCCGCCATCGAGCCGGCGTCGGCAATGGCGCTGTCGCCCTGAACGTTGGCGATGACGAACTCACGATGCCGCAGCACGTCGCCGGACGTCGATAAGCTCAAATATTTCGCCGCTTCGAGCGCCAGCGCCAGCGTGCCGCCGGCGGCGTTCGCGCCGCCGGAAGCTGCGCGCAGCGTGCCGTCGAGATAGAGGCCGTTGCTGGATTTGATGACGATGCTGCCGCCATTGCTCGCAACCTCGAGCGGCGTGCTGGTCTTCTGCAGCCCGGATGCGGGAATGTCGAGCACCGCGCTGGTGCCGGACGCATCGAGCAGCGCGCCGGGCCGGATCACCACGAAGGCATTCGGCGTGAAGGATTCGCCGGTCGTCTCCCAGTCCACCGCGCCGCCGATCAGGATCGAGCCGCCATTGCCGACCACGCCATAGCTCTCGCCGCGCGCGTTGGTCGCCGTGACCGCGCGGGCCGCGACATCGAGCACGGCGTCATCGCCGATCCAGATCAGGCCGGGTTTGTTGTCGCCGGTCCCCTGATTGAGGCTCGCCGCGGCCTGGGTCAGGCTGATGGTGCCGCCCGGCGCGGTCAGCGTGCCGTCGATGGTGAAATTGGACCCTTGCAGGCTGATCGACTGGCCGGCATCGACGCGGATCACCGCGCCGGTCTGAATGCTGATCGGGCCGCTCGCCGTCGTCAGGGTCCCCTCGCCGACATTGGAGCGCAAGGTCAGGCTGGCGCCGCCGCGCTGGGTCAGGCTGCTCTTGCTGGCGTCTTCGGTCCATTCAAGCGGAGTCCAGACGCTCAGCGCGCGAGAGGGATCCTCGCCGGTGGCGACCGAGAAGGCTGCGTCCGTGAAGCGATAGGCCGGCATCGCCACATCGAGCCGGGCGCCGGCCGCAACCGCGACACCCTGACGGCCATTGATATCGTAACTGGAGAACCCCGACTGGAAGAGCGACGCGTCGATCTGCAGGATCTCTTTGACGGTCGCCGAACGCTGGAGCACCGAGCCGGCGGCAATCAGCGTTCCGGCCGCAATCGTGCCGTCTGCCGGCGCCAGTGTCCCGGCCGCCGCGGTTCGGGTGAACGGGGCGACCGACGGCAGGCCATTCGGGAACACCGCGGCCGGCAAGGTGTAGCCCGCCAAATAGCGCATATTGTTTGCATGGATGCTGACGACCGTCCCTGCCGGGAGATGCACGACGGTGGAACTGTAGATGTTGTAAGATGGGCCGTTTTGGTCCGCGCCCGTTTTGATTGTGTAACTGTATAAGCTTGGATTTGGCGCCGGTGGCGTCCAGTCCGCTGCCAGCGTGACGTATTGGATGCGCGCACCGGCGGTCAGCGTGTCGCCGGGCATGAACCAGGTGGCCTGATAGGAATAGCTCGCCGGCAGCACCTCGCCGGCCTTGACCAGATAGTCTTGGGCCAGCACCAGATCGGCCGGCGCCGTCTCGCCGGCGCCGAGCACGCCATTGGTCGCGAGCACCTTGCCGCCGATGGCGATCGCCGTGCCGGATTCGATCTTCAGCGTGCCGCCGCCGCTGACGCCGTAGGCGCGGATCGTGCCATCGAGGGTCAACAGGCCGTTGGCCGTCACGGTGGAATTCTGCTGATCGGCGATCAGCGTCACATCGCCGCCGCGACCGCCTTTGGTCTTGCCGTTGGCGAGCGCCGCCGCGCCCGACGAGACGTCGATGACGCTGCCCGCCTGCAACGTCACGTCATGGGTCGAACGCAGCGTCACCGAACCGCCGTTGATGAAGGCCTGCTGCGGTTCGTCCTCGGAATCCAGCACCGCGTTCACCCAAAGCCCGCGCAGATCGAGCGTCGCGCCGTCATAGAGGGTGATGGCGGACAGGCCATTCTTCAGCAGCACCGCATAGGCGCCGCGGCCGCCGGCAGCGGCGCCCGCCAGCACGTTGTCGATCACGATCGAGCCGCCGCGTGCGGTGACATCGGCCTTGATATCGACCACCGCCGCGTTGAGGTTGATGTTGCCGCCATCGGCGAGCGTGATCGCGCGATCGATCGTGATGCTGCCGGTGGTGCCGATATCGAGCCCGCCGAGATGCGCTTCATTGAGGCGGTCGGCGTCGAACCAGGCAGTGTTGGTGCGGACCGACGGCAGCGCGGCGGTGGCAGACAGGCCGGCGCTGATATCAGTCACATCGGTGAAGCGGACGTCCGAGCCGTAGGCAGCAACCTGATTTGGCGTCGCGTCATAGCGGCCGAGGCCAAGTGTGCCTTGCAGCGGCGCGGCATTCTGCGCCTGCTTGTAGCCGTCGTTGAGGCCTGCGGCGCGTGCGCTCGACTGGCGCTTGCCGGTGGTGACGTCGGCGATGATATCCGCCTCGAGGATCGCCGTCGGCGTCGACAGATTGAGACGGCCGGCATCGCGACCGACGGTGTAGCCGTCCTCATAGCGCGATGACGATGAGCGATCCAATATGCTGGTCCAGACCTCGGTGAGCGAGTCGGCGACCTTGCCCTGAATATTGTGCGTGCGCACGAAGCCGCCGGCGGCAGCGACGAACTTCATGTCGGCCGGCGCGTTATCGAAGCTGTAGAGGCGGCCATCGGTGCCGATCAGCTTGGTCGAATAGACCCAGCCGGCTTCATAGCTGACCGATCCGCCGGAGATATCGAATTTTGCGCCCTGCTGCGCGACGACTTCCGGCGCCGCCAGCGTAATCGTACCGCCCAGCGCGGTCCATTCGCCGATTGTATGGGCGGTGTTGGCGATATAGCCGCCGACTTCGAGCAGGCCACCCTTGGTATAGTAGCGCTCGCCGGCATAGCCGCCGGTGCCCGCGGGCACGAAAGTGAGATCGCGGATGTCGATCCAGACATTCTTGTTGACCAGTGCGCCGCTGTCGCGGTTGACCGGCGAGTCCCGGAGTTCATTGCCCTGGACATTGACCAGCACCTGGTTGGCCGACATCGGCAGCAATGTGTTCCGCACACCTGAAACGTCGAGGGTTGCGCCGGTCTCGGCGAACACGCGCGTGCCGGCGCTGACCGCGATCTGGCCGCCCTGCGCCGCGGTGTAGGAACCGTTCTGGAAATTGACGAGACCGCCGGTGACGATCTCGATCCGCGACTGGTCGCGACGGTCGGTCAGCGGCGACAGATTGTTGAACTGCGAGGCCAGCGGATTTACCCCGGACGTGGCGATCAGCGCATCGCGCTGTGAGTTCAAGGCCGTGTCGTCCGAATCCAGCTCGGGCAGGACCGCGCTGATGCTGTTGCCGGTCAGCGTGACGCTGCCGCCGGTATCGCTGGCTGCGTTCAACAGATGGATGGTGCCGCGCTGGTTGACCGACGTCGTGGAGAGCAGCACGCCATCCTGCGTCACCGTCCGGCCCGCCAACGTGATGTCGCCCTGCTGCGACAGCACGATGCCGGTATTGGTCACGCGGCCGGCGGCGCTGCCGGCATTGATCACCGGCGCGATTTCGTTGCCATTGGTGGTCGAGAACTGGTTGGCGTCGGTGCCGTAGCCCTTGCGCAAAATGAAGTTATCGCCCGCCGCCAGCATCGTCTGGCCCTTCGGCGTGGAGATACTGCCGGCATTGACGACCTCGCTGCCGATCATCAGCACGAAGCCGCCGCCCGACGTCACCGACGCCGGCGCCGCCGTCGAGATCGAAGCGCCGGCCTCGACCACGACCTTGCCGCCCGCTGCGGTGAAGCTCGGTGTGTACGTGCTGCCGGTTTGCGTCGAATAGATGCCGCTGTTGCTGAACTGGCTATCGGTGATCCCGGCGGTCGAGGCGATCAGCGAGCCGACATTGATCTGGCTGCCGCCGCCAAAAATGATGCCGCTCTGATTGATGACATAGACCTGACCATCTGCCTTGATGTTGCCAAGGATCTGGCTTGGCGCGGTTGCAGCATTGACGCGGTTGAGTGCGACCCAGTTCGCATTCCCCTGCTGGTCAAAGGTTAGCGTGGTGCGCGCACCGACATTGAACGAGGTCCAGTTCAGGATTGCGCGGGCCGCGGTCTGAAGGATGCCGACCTGGGTCTGGCCCGCGCTATCGACGCTCTGTGTCGGCGTATTCGCGCCGGTCCAGCCTGCCGGCATATTCGGCAGCAGACCGCCGGCACCGAGGCCGTTCGGCACCGCGACCGGCGCAGCCGTGGAGACCTGCCGCGCCTGCGCCGCTGCGCGCGCCGCGGCCTGTGTCGCCTGTATCGCTTGCGTCGATCGCGCCAGCACATCCTGGCTTCGCTTGGCCACCGCCGCCGCCTGCTGCGCAACCATGGACGCGGCGTCCGAGGCGAAGTTTGGCGCAGACGCTACCGGTCCTGAGCCGCCCAGTGGGCGCGCCAGCGCACCGTTGTGTGTCACCAACAGGCTGATGGCACTGGCCGTGACCAGCAGCACGCCGTTTCGCAGGGCCGCGCGGCGCGGTGAAGTGTGGCTGACGACAGACGTGTGGTCGGGCATCGGACAATCTTTCGGTCGGTTCAATAGTATCGCTATGTTGAAGCGCGATGACGGTTGACCGGCCGCTTGACGACGTCACCGGCCGGGGCCACACGCGTTCTCGTCCTGAAGACGCATGCGGGATGATCCCGACCGCCAATAAAAATAATGAAACATTTGTGACGCTCGCAGCGCGTCCCAAACCCGACGCGACTAACTGAGAAGAACGACTCCACCGGGCAGAGTCCTGACCTTCAAACCGAACAAGTGTGCCAGCTTGGGAACCACTTCATCGATGCGGTCGAGCCGGAACGTTGCGTCGAGCGGCAAGTGACCAATGCTCGTGCTCGTCAGCACGATCCGACCGCGCCGATAGCGATTGATCTCGGGTATCACTTGCGCCAGCGGCTGATTATCGAACACCAGCAAGCCCGTTCGCCATGCATCGACCGCGCGTCCGTCGGTCGCCAGGATGCCACCGAGACCCTGCGTGCCGTAGCTAATATGCTGGCCGGCCTTCAACGTTGCCGTTTCTTGGCCGCACTCGATCTTCACGCCTCCCTCAAGACAGGTCACCGCAACGTCCGGTCCGTCGCGACGTAGGTCGAACATCGCCTGTGTCGCGCTGACACGCCCGGTGCCGGCCACGATGACAAAGGGCTGGCCCAATGCCGTGCCGGTTCTGCCAGTGGTCACGGCGATCTCGCCGCCGACCAGATTGAGGCCCTGAGAGTTCCCGGCAGCGTCCAGGGCCTTCAGGCTGGTGCGCGTATTCATCTCGACCGACACGTTGTCGGCAAAGTCGATCTGGCGACGTTCGCCGATTTCGGTCCGATAGTCGGCATTGAGTTCCGACAGCGACGGCCAGAGCTCCAGCGGTGGACGAACCGCAAGATAGACCGCGCCGCCGACCGACGCAGCCAGAGCACCGCCCATCCAGGCGCGCCGCGTCAGCGCAGCGCGCGCGGGTTTGCGAACAGTCGGTGTCTGGGCCGTCGCAGCATTGATGGCCGCCTGCCGGAGCATACTCCATTGTGCATTTGCCAGCGCAAACGCCCGGCGGTGCGCCAGGCTCTCGGCGCGCCAGCGCCCGAGAGCCTCGACATCATCCCGGTCTGCTTCGCCCGAACGCAAGCGAACGACCCAGCGCCGCGCTGCGATCATCGGGTCTTCGGTCGCGTGAGGCACGTCGGAATCAGTCGTCATGTTCACTATCCGCGGCGCGTTTCAGCACCCTGTCTATTGACAAGACGTCCGCCGAAGCGCGAGCCCGCCCTTTTGCCGGAAAATTTTTTATCCGCCTGCTGCAATGATCGAAAGCGCGGCTCATCTCTCGCTCAACCGAACGAAGCGAAATGCCAAAGCGATTTGCGATCTCCCGATAGGGTATTTCTTCGATCAAGGCTGCCGAAAAGATCGCCCGGCGGCGCTCCGGCAATTCGCTCAGGACTCGCTCCAGTTCAGCCATTTCCGATTGCATCAGGAGGACATGTTCGGGGTCGAGCTGGTCGTCATCGGATCGCAGCAGCGCCTCAAGATTGGCCTTGCCGGACCAGCGAAGGTCGGCGCGATGCCGGTCCACCGCCACGTTGAGCGCAATCCGATAGAGATATGATTCCGGCCGTCGAACAGAGGCAATCTCCTGAATCTGACCGAGGCGGATCCAGGTCTCGTGCAACGCTTCGGCCGCGACATCGGACGAGCCGACGCGCCGCGTCAACCGGCGCTTCAGCTCGTCATAGCGCGAAACCAGCAATTGGCGCAGCAATGTAAGACCTGTATCGGCCATGATGGACGCTGCCGACTACCTGTTTGCGGCGCGACGCGGCGCAAGCATGCCCGCCGAGCAGCCGGTGATTGTGCCGGTGTCGCTGGGCGATACGATCAGGGCAATGGGCTGCGCGAAATGCGAAGGCAGGGCCTTTCCGACGCTTATCCTCGGGATCATCGCATCGAGGGCATCATCGAGCGTCCGGTCTCCCGTGGAGTCGAGCCGCTTTGCCCGCGTCACCTCACCTGATGGCCCGACCCAGAGCTTGAGCGCGAGGCGATAATGACCGGGTGACGTGCGGGCATCGGCGCAGAGCGCGTTCTGGACGGCGCGCTGGACATCCGCAAAGTAACGCTGGCTTTCCAGTGTAGGCGCAGCTGCCGGCGACGTCGCGGCGAGGGTCACGGTGCCCGGGACAAACTCCCGAGCGACAAGATCTGATCCCGACAGCAGGACTGACAAGGCCTCGCGCGGGGGAAACGAACCCTTGACCTCGGGCGAACGACGACCCGCCGCCTGCCGCGCATCGACCATCACCTCGATCCCAGTCGTTGCGCTGAAGGCATAAAGCGCCCTTGCAAGCGGCTGGGACGGAATATCGAAACTGAGGGACTCTTGCGCGGCTGCTGTGCCGATCGCCGAAAACACGACGAAACCCAGCGCCAGCGCGCGGCATGGCCGAACACTCCGGGGCGCAGCGACTGGCGCATCCGGTTGCAACACTCACCCTCGCTTTCGCGCGCGTCAATTGGCGCGACAAAGCCATAGGCACAAAATGTTACACTTACATGTCACAATGGAGGATTGTCGGTCCATGGCGCTATCGCGAAAAATTTCAATGACTTGGCGTATCGGCCACTTCGGTCCTTGCATCAATCAAATGTGCCAAGGTCACGTGCGGCTTTTTGCGATTCTTTTATTACAGGCGCCAACGGGATCCAGTTACGCGTCGCTCAGCGCGCCATCGCCCAGAATCTGCACCGCGCTTCCCGTATCATAGCTCGCTCGGGTGGATCAAACGCGTCCCCTTCGTCGTACCACCGACACGCTCCCGCTACTTGAGACATTCACGTAAAACTATTCGTGAGAGCCATCCGCGATCGCCTGCGTGCACACAATCTCTTCCGCGCTACCTGATCGACATCTTCGTTCGCTCTTCATCCGTCAGCTTTCTCTTCTGGTCCTCGCTCAAACTGCCACCGCCGACGACCTGAAACATGCTGTTGGGATCATAGCTTTGTCGCTCCTCGTAGGGGTGGCGCTTGGGCGCTTCGCCAGTATTCGGTTGATCCGAGGAGTCGCTGCCGCCGCCATAACCAAGCACTTCGACGATGATCACCGAGGGCTGAGCATTCCCGCTGCCTTGAGTAGGCGTTGAAGATCGCTGTGTCGCCGTCGTCGCGTTCGATGTCGATAGTGCGGCGGCGATGCTCGGTGCTTGCACCGTCGGGATACCCGACGACGAACCCTGTACCTGGATATTCGCTGCATTGACGATCTGCAGCGCAGCGAGATTGACGTTACCGGACACGCGGATCCCAGCTTCACCCGCGTCGATGGTGCCCAGCGGCGCGATCAGGTCGATGTCGCCAGCCTTGACTTGCGGGATCGGATTGAGCGTCGCGATGCCTGCGCCCGACGACGGCACCACAGGTGCCAATGCTACATTGCCGTAGAGATCGTAGGTTCGCTTCGGCGGCGTGTAGATCACCGTCGTCTTCGATCCCCTGCCGGCGTTTATGTCGCCTTCGTCCGACCATGCGAAGATATTACCGCCGAAGGTCGTCATGATCCGGGAGAGGCCCAGCAAGATCGAGTCCTGCGAATAGAGCGCGATGTCGCCAGCGCCCTGCGTCACGATGCCCGAGGTCGAGGGCGGCACCCGCCCCTCGACGCCGATGATCTGCTTGCCGCCCGGCGTCAGCATCTGGATGTCGCCGCCGAACAGCGTCCGGATGCCGCCGCCAGGTCGGACGTTGGGGCCGAGCAGGGCCGCGGAGGTGAAGATGGTGATATCGCCGCCATATGTCCGGTCGGCGGGGAACAGCGCCGCGATGGCCTCGCGCCCGCGCAGATAGGAGCCGTAGCGCGAACTTGCCGTATCGTTGTATTCGCGGCCGCCAGCCTTCAGTTCGGCGAAATAGATCTGGCGCAGCAGGATGTCCTGCTGCTCCGGCGCCAGCGCTGCGAAATAGGCGCGGGCGTCGGCGGCGTCCTTGGCGGCATAGCCGAAGCGGTCCTTGAGCCAGACGATGAGTTCGTCCTGGTAGGTCTTGGCGACCTTGCCGGGCTGGTCGGCGAGCGGCGTGCCCACCGCCGCCTGGTTGTCCGGATCGAGATAGAGCTTTGCAAGCGAGGCATAGTCCGGTCCGGCAGCGCCGACACCCGCCGTCAACACGATCGACGCACCGGCACGGGTGTCGCCGGCGACGACGGCGCCGTAAGAGATGATCGAACCTCTGTCGTTCAGGTACTGGTCGCCCTTGTCGCTCTGATAGATGTTGCGGCCGGCCGAGATGTCGAGCAGGCCGGGGCCCCAGATACCGATGACGGAGTTCAGGATGTCGCGGCCGGCCGAAATGACGGACATGTCGGTCGGATCGTTGTTGAGGATATAGGCGTTGGTGAGAATGTCGCGACCAGCCCGCATGACAACAGGCTTGGCCGCAAGAAGCCGGGATTGGTCGGGGAAGTTGGCGTTATTATAGTAGTCGCCAATCGTCAGCATGACGTCGCCGGCCACGGCATAGAGGCGGATCGGATCGGGATCGCCGGCATGAAGGCCGGTGGCAGTCGTGCCACTGGACATGATAGCTTTGCCGAACAGGCTGTCGCCGGCCAGCAATTCCAGGTTTCCGGTACTGCTCGGGGACAGCATGAGCGCCACGGTGATAGAACCGGACGGCGCGATGGCCGTGAAGTTGGCCGGATCGAATTTCAGCTGCTCGCTATTGGCGGCACCGGGGTCCGCGACAGGAAGCTGGCTGAGACTTCCGCCGGCCGAAAACAGCGTGTAGCCGCTGCGGCCGGTCCAAAGGGATACGCCATTCGGTGAAGGATCGGTCGCCGTGAGGACGCCCGCGGTGCCTCGGGAATGAAGCGTGACGGTGCCATCGCCAGTCACCAGCCGCAGCGGCGTGTAGAACGTCAGGTCGCGCGCCCGCGTGGTATCGGCGGCGCGAGGATCGTAGGGCACCAACGGGGTGCCGGCATTGCGCAGGCCGTAGCCGCTGGACAGAAGCTGGCCGATCGATCCGGCATCGATCGTGGTGTCGCCGCGCAGATTGGTCACGGCGCCGGTGCCGACTCCCAGGCTATCCGCGAGGCCCCCGCTCGTATAGACGCCGGTGTTGATGCGCCCGCCGATGTCCAGTTGCAGCGCTCCGCCGCCATATTGGCTCAGCGTCCCGCCCGCGACATAGCCGCTGCTGGCGACCACGAGATTGAAGGAGTCGTCCGCGTGCCTCGCGGGGTCGACTCGCGTGTTCCAATTGCTGGTAGAGCCGGCGTCGCCGCCGGCTGTGACTTGGACGTTGCCGCCGCCGAGGGTTCCCAGACCGGAGAAGCCGCCGAAATAGATGCCCCAGGCCGTCGCCTCGCCCGTCGATCGATTACCCTGCCTCCACAGCCAGCTGGAGGGCTCGCTGCTGTTGGTACCGCTATCAGAATATTCGATCCCATGGCTGCGCAGATCGCCTTGAGCGGTCAGACTGAAATCGCCGCCGTGATCGGTGAAGTACATGCGCTGGGTGTCCGACACCGTCTTGTTGTAGGCATCGGTATCGGCAACCTGGGTGCCCGCGGTGTAGATGCCGTAAAGCGAATTCTGCCGGAAATCACCGCCGGCCAGCAGATCGAGCGAACCGGTGCCGGTGCGGATCACCGAAGCGACCTCGTTGCCGGTGGAGGCGTCTTTGGTGATCGGCGCATCCAGCACCAGGTTGCCATAACCGGCGCCGATGGCCCGCAGGGCTGATGCGGCGGCGAGCGTACGCTGATCGGCCGATGCGAGATCGGCGCCGGCGACCAGACGCAACGAAGCACTTTGCGTGCCAGACGCCTGCATCACGGCGCCCGCCGATGCGCCGGATTGGCCCGGGATGTCCGGGATGCCGGCAGTGAAACTCGCGGCGATGACCGGCAGCGTGATGCCGCCATCCAGATACAGGTCTCCCAAAAAGAACCTGGTGCCGGCCTTAACCGTATCTCCGGGATTATAGGATTCGCCACCAAGGAAGAGGCCGAATTCATAGCTGGCGGTATTCGGAACGACCCAATCGGTGGCCATGTAGTACTCAGTGTTATAGTCGAAACTGTAGTATCCGCCTGCACCGTCAGAAATGAATGTCGCCGGTATGTCGACCACACCGTCATAGGTGTTTGGCGTTCCCGGTATGCCCGGCGTGCCGGCAAACCCGTCCGAAATGCTGCCCTTGACGGTGAGCGTGCCGGCGGCGCGGATCGCCAGCGCCATCGGCTCGCCGGCACCATAGGTGGCCGAGTTTGGATCACGGTCGGCTTTGGCACCGTAGCGATAGCCCGACAGGTCGAGATCGCCGGAGGTGGAGAGGTCGCCGGTCGAGGTAATCTCGACGCCTGGCCGCAAGTGGAAGGCATCGCCATAGGCGGTAAGACCGGCGATACGTGACTGCAGGGCGCCGTTGCCCAGTGCGGCGTTGATGAAGCTGACGTTCGCGACATCATAGCCATTGAGCATCGACTGGTCGATGACGCTGCCGCCCGGCAGCGTGTAGGTCCAGAAGGCGTTGAGTGCGATGCTGGCCGCGCCCCTGATCGCGAGCGTGCCGGCGACCTCGATCCTGACGTCGCCCGATGTCTCGCCGGTACGCGGCGCGTTGAGCACGACCTGGCCGTGGCTGCTGCCCGGCGTCGACAGGTCCATCGTCGCCCCGGAATTCAGCCGCAGCGTGCCGGTCTTTGCGGTCAGTTCGATATGGCCGCGGTTGTTGGCCTCGATCGGCACGCCGCGACCATCGACGGCGAGCGTCGTGCCATGCACGTCGAGGACAGCGGTCGCGGCCAGCGTCAGGTCGTCGCGGGCGGCCAGTGATATGCTGCCAACGCCCGTGCCGGAGGCATCGATCCGGCCATTGACGGTCAGGCTGCCGCCATCGGCCGAGATCGCGACGGTTTTGGCGCGTACCTCGTCGCCGATCACGATATCGCCGGTCTTGATCACGAAGCTGCGCGCCTCGAAAAACCCGGCGGCGTTGAGCTTTTGATTGAAGCCGACGAAATCGGCGAGGCTGGTGACGCGCAAATCGATGCTGCCGGAAGTCAAGCCCTGCCCGCCGGCGCCGACCAGGCCGCCGGCGAAATCGACCGCGCCGCCGACACCGGTCGCAGTAAGCTTGATCGACCCGGCCTCGCCCCTCATGGCTGAGACGTCGATGCTGGACGTGACCGCCTGGGTGATGGCGCCATTGGTGGCTTCCAGCAGCAGATCGCCGCCCCAGCTATACTTGGTGACGTCGAAGGAGTGCACCGTCCGGCCGGCGAGGTCGATGACGGCGCGCCGGTCCAGCAAGATGCCGTTGCCGGCGGTGATCGACAGCCGGCCGCTGGGAAGTGCGACGGCGGTATCGACAGTGACCTGATTGCCGAACAGCTGGATCTCGGCGCCGAGCGCGGTGACGGACGCGGTCGCCGCGGTCCCGGCCGCCGGCGCGCTGACGGTCAGGCCGCCACTGGTGCGATAGGCCATCGACGAGCCGGCCTCGCCGGTCAAGAGCGGCGCGACAAGGTTCAGCGTGCCGCCGCTGCCGGCATAGGTCTTGGCGTCGAAGCCCGCACCGGGATTTGGTCCGGAGGCATAGACCGAAAGCGTGTTGCGATTGTTTGCGGTGATGCGCTCGCTGGCGACAAGATTCAACGCCGAGAAGCCAAGCGACAGCCGGTCGAGCGCGGTCTGGTTCTGGCTGCGGGCGCCGGGCGCGTAGCCGAACACGATGTTGCGGGCGTTGATGGTCAGACTGCCGGAACCGGTCCCGGCGCCCCCCGCCGCAACCGCGCCGGGGGTAGAGCTGACATAGGGGCTGCCCGGCACGCCGGCACCGCTGGAGACACCACTCCACACCACCGTGTCGGCTGCGATCGAGGCCTGGTCGGAGGCAGCGCCCCAACCGTACAGCGCGGGCGTCGCCAGCACGAGTGTCGGCGAGACGCCGGCGTTGCCGGTCAGGTCGAGGCGCGCGTTGCCGTAAAAGTTGATCGACTGGCTGGCCGCCAGCGTGAACTGCTCCAACGGCGTCGCCGATCCGAGCAGGCGGTCTATGATTGATTGGGTGAGGGTGATGCCGCCGGTGCTTCCGCCATCGACGATGCTTTGCGCGCTGCCGATATTGAAAGCCGTCGTCGCCAAAGCGAGATAGCGCGCTTCGAGATTGACGTCGCCGAGCGACTGGGCGCCGCTGCTCGATAGCGCGATGGTGCCGCGCGTCAAAAGCGATGCGCCGTCGGCGATGGCGATGCTGCTGGGCGAGGCGCCGGCCGTCGCGCCAAGGAAGTCGAGCCGCCCGTTGCCGACGGCGAGGATGGCGCTGCTGGCTAGGCCAGTATAGGGGGATGGTGCGCTGAACACGTACCCCAGCGAGGAATCGAGCAGATTGGTGGCCCCCTGCCGTGTGTCGATCGTCGCGCCGCTCTCCACCGTGACCGCGTTCTTGGCCAGCATGAAGACCTGCCCCGCCCGAACGACCGCGCCGGCGCGCAGCACGGTGTTGTCGGAAGCAGCGCTGAAGACCACTTGGGGTCCGAATGCCGTGGGACCCACCGCCTGGGAATTGACGACGTTCTGGAGGCTGTAGCTGCCGCCGAGCGCCAGCGTACCGGCGTTGAAACGCGACAGATCCTCGGCGGTGACCGAGGCCATGCCGGCGGTCGCGGCGGAACCCGCCGCCCGCACCTCGATCTCGGTAGCGAGGTTCAGTCTGCTGCTGGTGGAGACGGCCAGGGTGCCGGCCCGCCCGCCCTCATCGGCTGTGAGATCGGCGCTGCCGCGGAAGTCGAGCACATTGCCGGTGTTGGGGCCGAAATCGATCCGGATCCAAGAGGCATCGCGCTCCAGCCGAGGCGTCACGGCACCGAAAGTGGCGGCATTGGCGATGGCGAACTGGCTGTAGCTGGTCTCGTTATATTGCGAATAGCTGCGGACCGTCGCCGCCGGGGTGATGGTCACCCGGGTCGATAAAGAGTCGCGCAAACCCGTATTGGCCGTGCCGAGCGTGCCGGTGGCGAGATAGGAGCCATTGGCCATCCGGACGGCGTCCTGAGCCAGGGAGGTCTTGGCCCCGAGCTCAATGCGGTAAGCGCCCGGCAACAGCGCATAGGTCGCCGGGCATCAACGTGTAGGTGCCGGCCGGCAAGTCGCCGACCGCGTGGTCCAGCGTGATCTGCCGGCCGATCGCCGGCGTCGCCGCGTCGGCGGTCACCGGCGCGTAGGCGGATGCGTTGCCGGGCACCAGCGCGTAGACCTGCGCATTCCCCGTGCTGTACGTATTGGCCGGATTGGCGTTGACAAGCGCGGTGCGCAGCACATCGACCGAGCCGCCGCGGCCGGAGGTGAACCCGGCTCCGGTCAGCGAACCGCCGCCGGAGACGTCGATCAGCGACCCCGGTTCCGCCGTCAGCGTCGCACTGGCGAAACTGACGCCGCCGCTGAACGTCGCCAGATCGGCAAACGAAACCGCATGCCCGTCATAGAGCCACGACAGCCCGTCCACCGTGCCGCCATAGGGCATCACCGGTCCGCTGGCACTGACCGAGGTCATGCTGCCGGCGCCGAGCGTGACATGCGAGACATACTGTTTGTTCACCCCCTCGACAGTATCGTAATATGAATAATTTCCTTTCCCGAAAATGATCGTCCCAAGCGGCACCCGGACGATACCGTTCTGGTGAATCGTCGGTGCATTGAGGGTCAGCGATCCGAACACCGACAGCGGCGCGGCGGGGTTGTCGCCGAGGCCGTTGATCGTCAGCGTCCAGTCGGGATCACCGGGCTGCGGGTTGCGGTTCGGTCCGACCTGGATCACCCCGACGCCGCCGGTGACCGGATAGAGCTGCGACGCTGTGATGGTGAAATTCGCCCCGCCCGAATATAGCCCCGCCGGGAGGCTCGTATAGCTGGCCGGATCGGTGGGATCCAATGAGGCATCGCGCAGAAATTTGCTGCCCGAGAAGCGAACATCGCCGCTGCTGTTCAATGCGACATGGGCGAAGCCGAGATCCTGCACTGAACCGAACGACGACGATGCACCGAAGTAAACTGAATTCCAGATATCGATGAGTGCAGCGGAGATTGCCAGGCTGCCGGCGTTGGTACCCCCGACATCCAAGTTCACCACCGCAGCGTCCTTGATTGAAGCCGCACCATCCAGAAGTACATAGGGAGCGGACAGGACAACGCTCGACGCCGCCGCGGTATGCGTCAGCATTCCACGGTGCAACAGGAGAGACTGCGGCAGTCGCAGCGAGAGATCGCCATCGAAGACGAATTTGTTGCGCGCCCACAGGTCGAGCGTGCCGAACCCGCCGGATGCGACTTCGGCTGCACTGAGCCGAGCCTGACCGACCGGCAGGTCGCCGGCGTCCGCCGGCGTCAGATCGGCGCCGAGACCCGACCCGCTCCGATCCTGCGTCACGGTCACGATGCGCGGCCGCGGATCCAGCACTGAGCCCTGCTGACCGGCAACCAGCATGGACTCAAGCACGAAATTGAGCGTGCCGCCGGCCGCACTGGCGCCGCCGGAGCGCGCCTCCAGGGTACCGTCGTTGAAGATGCTCTTGGCCGAGCCGATGCGGATCAGACCGCCCTCACCGGCCAGCGCGACGGGTATCGAAAGGCCATCGCTCTGCACGACATCGATCGTCGCCGCGGCACCGTTGGCCAGGAGCCGCGCGCCCGGCCGTATCACCACCGGCGTCGGCATCGCATTCAACATCGACCAGTTGCCGGCGGCATCGGCCGTCGAGTCGTTGCTCTCGAGCCCGATCAGCAGCTTGCCGCCGGCTTGCGCGAAACCGTAGCGACGCCCCCAGCTGTCGACGGCGGTCGCCGCCTCGCCGGAGACGTCGAGCAACGCGCCCTCACCGATCCACAACATGCCATTGTCGAAGCCCGAGCTTGCACCGGTGAGAGCGGGCAGTAAGGCGATGGTGCCGCCATGTGCCACCAGATCGCCTTCTACGACGATCGAGTTCGATGCGCTAAGGCGGATCGACTGTGTCGGGTCGACCGTGAGGCTGGCGCCACCGCCGACCCTGATTTCGCTGCCGGCCAGCGTGAGGCTGGCGCCTGCCCGCTGCGTCAGCGCACCCTTGACCCGATCTTCAAGATAAAGCGGCGGCAAGACCACCTCGGCCGCGCCTGCGATGTCGCCGCCGGTCGCCAGTCCATAGGCCGACGCTGAAAGTTCGTAGACCGGCATGGTCACGCCGACCTTGGTTGCGTCGCTGACGAAGACTCCTTGGCCGCCGGTGATGCCGTAGCTGGAGAAACCGGAGCCGAACAGGCCGGGAGCGAGCTGCAGGGGGGCCTGCACCGCCGCCGCCTGCTGCAGCGCCGTGCCGGTGGGCAGAACGGTGCCAGCCGACACCGCGACATTGACCGAATATACCGAACCCACAGCGTAAGTGACGGTGAAACTGGAAAACTGATCCCTGAGAGAGGCGAAGACGCTGCTCGGGAACTGGACGATCGGCATCGCCGCCAGCCCGGCGGTATCGATGGAAACGAGGTTGACGCCGGCCGGGATGGTCCCTCCCTTCGGCACCGACACCGTATTTCCGCTGGACCGATAGGTCATCGCGACCGGAATATCGGTCCACGCGCCGACCGTGGCGTTGTTGGCGAAAAATCCGGACCACGCCGTCAGCAGAGCGCTCGCATTGCTGGCCGGCATGGGCTGATCGAGCAGCGATGTACCCGGCGCATAGTATCGGCTCATCTGGACCGGCAGCGGCTCGCCCGCCGCCACTTTATAATCCTGGGTCAGCGTCAGGCCGTAGGGCGCGGCCACGCCCGCCGGCAGTTGCCCCGAGGAGAGATCCACCGCCTGCTGGCCGATCACGACCGCCGCGCCGGTCCGGATCGTTAGCGCACCACCCTTGCTGAAGCCGTAGGAGGCCAGCGTGCCGTCCAGCGTCAGAGAGGCGGCGAGTCGTGACGATTGATGGGAACCGTCGCTCCAGTCAAAGGTCGCCAGCGTAATGTCGCCGCCCTTGCCACCGGTGAATTTGCCGTTGGCGAGGATGGCGCCGCCGGCCGAGGTGTCGATCTGCGAGCCCTTTGCCAAAGTGACGTCGCCGGAATTGGTGGTCTGCGTATTGTCTCCACCCGTCAGTTTCAGCGACACCGCGCCGCCATCGATGAAGGCGAGGCGCGACAGATCGGTGCCAGGATCGATAAGCGCATTGATCCACAGGCCGCGCGTATCGATCGTGGCACCGGTGTGCAGCCCGATATGGACCGCCCCATTGGCATCGATCAGCCCGACCGAACCGGCCAGGCTGCCCAGCGACACGCTGCCGCCCCGCGCCGTGAGGCTGGCATAGACATCGATGCTCGGCGCCGCGAAATCGAACTTGCCGCCGGGCGCTAGCGTCAAGGCATCCGCGACGACGATGTCCTTCGTCGACCACACCGTGAGGCCGCCGAGCCCGAAGCTGCTGATCGCATCGGCGTTGAACCAGCTTGTGCCGGTGCGATCGGCAGGCGCCGCGGCGTTGCTGAAGGTGACTTGCGTGGCCGACGCCAAGGCCGTTGGAGCGTTGTTGATAATACCGTAGCCTTGAAGCGCCAGCGTTCCCGGCAGCGCAGCGGTATCCTGCGTCAGCTTGTAGCCGTCGGTGACACCGGACGGTCGCGTGCCGCTTTGACGCTGGCCGTTGACGACTTTGGCTACAATATCACCCTCGAACACGCTCATCGGCGTCGATAAAGTGAGTTTGCCCGCGTCGCGGCCGACGGTGTAACCCTCCTCCCAGCGCACGGACGTCCGGCCTCGGTCAAGAATGCTGGACCATGTCTCGGTCAATCGCTCATCGACCCGGCCCTGGATGTTATGGGTTCGGGAGAAACTGCCGGCAAAGCGCACGAAATCGAGATCGGCGGGTGCCTGATCAACGCTGTAGCGGCGTCCGTCGCTGCCGATCAGATTGGTGGAGCGAATCCAGCCGGCAGCATAGTCCAGCGAGCCGCCGGAAATATCGAAAGTCGATCCCTGCTGCGCGATCACCTCCGGCGCCGCCAGCGTTATGCTGCCGCCCAGTGCCACCCATTCCCCGATCGTGTGCGCGGTGTTGGCGAGATAGCCGCCGACCTCGAGCAGTCCACCTCGGGTGTAGTAGCGGTCGCCCGCATAGCCGCCGGTGCCGGCCGGCACCAGCACGAGATCGCGGATGTCGATCCAGACATCGTTGTTCTTGAGCACGTCGGAATCGCGGTTCTGTGGCGAGTCCCGAAGCTCATTGCCCTGGACGTTGATGGAGATGTTGTTCGAGCCCATCGCCAGCGCGACGTTACGCACGCCCGAGGCATCGAGCGTGGCGCCATCTTCGGCAAAGATGCGCTTGCCGGCGGACACGGCGATCTGGCCGCCTTGCGCCGAGTCGGTCGAGCCGCCCTTGAACGTCACGCTACCACCCGTGACGATCTCGACGCGGGACTGGTCCTGGCGGTCGGCGAGCAAAGAGAGATTATCGAAGGCGCCGGTGGCGCTGCCTGCGCGCAGCAGATTGGCGGCTGTCGATGCTGTGATCAGCGCGTCGCGCTGGCTCTCGAGTGCGGTCTCCGAGTTGTCGAGTTCGGGAACCACGCTGGTCAGGCCGCCGGCGCTGAGCGTAACGCTACCTGCACTGTCGGCAGCCGAGTTGAGAAGGTGAATCGTGCCGCGCGTATTGACCGAGGTCGTGGCAATCAACGCGCCGCTTTGCACGAGCGTGCGGCCAGCCAGCGTGATGTCGCCCTGCTGTGCAAAGATCAATCCGCTATTGGTGACATTGCCGCTCGCACTGCCGACTGCGATCACCGGCGCAATCTCGCTACCCCGGGTGGTCGAAGCCGTATTGGCCTGAGTACCGAACCCCGGACGCAGGATGAAGTCGTCGCCGGCGGCCAAAATAGCCTGGCCGTTCGGCGTGCCTATCAAGCCGGCATTCTCGACATTTGATCCGATCAGCAGCACGAAGCCGCCACCCGACGTTACCGATGCCGGCGCGCTGGTATTGATCGAAGCCCCCGCCTCTACGACGACCTTGCCGCCGGTTGCGGTGAACGACGGCACATAGGTCGTCCCGGTCTTGATCGAATAGATCCCGCTGTTGCGGAACTGATCGTCGGCGATGCCCGCAGTGGAGGCGATCAAGGATCCGACATTGATCTGGCTGTTGCCACCGAAAATGATGCCACTTTGGTTGATCACATAGACTTGGCCATCGGCCTTGATGTTGCCGAGGATCTGGCTCGGCGCGGTTGCATTGTTTACGCGGTTCAGCGCCACCCAGTTGGCATGGCCCTGCTGCTCGAAAGTCAGCGTGGTGCGCGCTCCGACGTTGAAGGAGGTCCAGTTCAAAATCGCCTGAGCTTGAGTCTGCCGGATCCCGACCTGGGTCTGGCCTGCAGTATCCACGCTCTGCGTCGGCACATTGGCGCCGATCCAGCCCGACGGCGCGTTCGGAAGCAGACCGCCGGCGCCGAGCCCGTTGGGCACGATGGCGGGCGCCGTGATGGACGTCTGCCGAGCGGCGGCGGCGGCCCGTGCGGCAGTCTGCATGCCCTGAATGTCATGGATGGTCCGCGCCGCCCGAGCCAGCGAGTCCTGGGCCTGCTTTGCCGTCGCAGCCGCCTGCTGGGCCGCGAACGCCGCCGCGTCCGACGCGATCGTTGGGGCAGAGACCACGCCGCTGCCGTCGCCGTTCAGAGCCCGCGCATAAGCCGCGGGCGCCGCTATCAACAGAGCAGCCAGGCTGGTGCCGGTGAGCAATGCGTTGCGCAACTGGTTGTCGCGGCGGCGGCGGGCGAAAGCGAGATCGGACATGGACACTCCTGCGTGGCCGCAATGTTGCAGCCCGCTCTCCCGGCTACGAAGAGAACGTTACTTCGGTGACGGGATCAGGCCATCCGAATCCGCACGAGATTTTTGTGAAAGTTTCGTGTCAGAATACGCCGGCGAAATGTCGGTTAATTTGTCCGAGAGCACTGATTTAGCTGAGCAAAACGACGCCGCCGGGCAACGAGCGAAGCTTGGCGCCGAATGCCTGTTCAAGCTGGATCAGAATATCGTCCAGTCGGGTGATGCGAAACCGGCCACTGACGGGAAGGCGGCCGATCTGCGCGTTCATGACGACAATCCTGCCGGGCCGATAGCGATTGATCTCGCTGACGACGTCGTCCAACGGCGTAAACCTGAAAATCAGCACGCCCTGGTGCCAGGCCGCGGCGACTTCCAGATCGATGGTGCGTATCTTCGTGACGCCCGAACCGTCGTAACTCAATTGTTGCCCGGCTGCGACGACTGACGTCTCGTCCCCTCGCAATACGTTGAGCTCACCCTGCAGACATGTGGCACACACAGTCGCGCTGTTGCCGCTGGGCAGATAGCTGACATCGAACCGCGCTGCCGTGGCGACAATTTCGCTGTCGGCGGCGATAACGGAGAACTTCGGAACGCGTTGCGAGGTCGAGAACGACGCTTCGCCCGCGATCAGCTTGACTTTGTCGGTCCCGGCCTCGGACGGTTGGCGAGCGATGCTGGTCCGTGTGTTCATGCGGATCGAGATATCGTCGGACAGGGCCAGGTTCTTCTGCTCGCCGGTGTCCGTTCTGTAGTCTGCCGCCAATTCGGCCAGGGACGGCCACAGCGCGAGCGGCGGACGGACCGCGGCATAGGCGCCAGCGGCCGATGCCGCCAGCAAGCCGCCGCCCAGGAATGCACGTCGCCCGAGCATCGCATTCCGGTGAATAATGGGGCGCGCCGTCGCTTGCTGGTCGTGGCGCCGCAGATTACTGCCAGCAGCATGCAGATCGCGCCACAGCAGGCGCGCGGTCGCAAAGGCTTCCGCATGGTCTGGGCTGAGACCGCGCCAGTGCCTGAGCGCATCTGCATCCGCCGCCGTGGCCCGGCCGGACGTCAGACGCTGGACCCAAGCGATCGCCTGCTGCTTGAGGGGATCCAACTCCCCCTCGCCATGTTCAGCACCCGTCATGATGTTCTCTCGCCGGACAAGCCAGATCCCGTTCGACCGTCGAACCTGGAAGCCCGCTTTCCACTTTTAAGACGTCTTTCACCGCTCGATCCCGCACTGCTATCTGACACTTTTGTTGCGGCGCGTGAGGCAATACTCCTGCGCGCGCTGCAGCTCCTTTTCTACCAGGCTCAGCGAAATATCGAACCGTCGTGCAATTTCAGCCCGCGGCGTCTGGTCGAGCCGGGCAGCCAACAGGATGTCACGCTGCCGCTCCGGCAATTCGCGCAGGATCGCTTCGAGTTGCCGTAGATCGGAGCGCATTTCAACGATGTTCGATGGCGCCGGTGCCTCGTCCGGAATGTCGAGCAGGCTATCGACTTCAGCGGCGCTGAGATAGCGGCTGTTGGCCTGACGCATGCGATCGCGCGCGGCGTTCATGGCGATGCTGAAAATATAGTTTGCGGGATTCCGGATGGTGCCGATCGATTCGACGCGGTCGATCCGCAGCCATGCGTCCTGCAGGGCATCGGCGGCAAGGTCGGGAGACCCGAGTCGCACTGTCAGACGCCGCCTGAGTTCGTCGTAGCGGTCGATCAGGATCCGCTGCACTCGCAGGAGAGATGCGTTGGTCATGGCGCCCGCGTCGATGACGAAACGGCGTCACATCCCGTCAATCCCGGCGCTTGCGGTAAGATAACGATCACAAAGGGCTGCCCCGAGCCATTCGGAGGCGGTGCCCCGATGCGGAGGTGACTTACGGCGCGCTGAATAGCTTCGTCAATATTGCCGCTGCCGCCCGAACCGAATTGCTCGTATTGCGTCACCGCGCCCGCAGCATCGACCCGGAAACGCATGGCAATCCGATAGCTTCCCGGTCTCGCAAGGCGATCGCGGCATAGCGCTTTACGCAGGCCGTTTTGAATCCGCCCGTAATACTCGGCCACGCCAATGGGCGTCGATGGATCCATTGCGGATGGGACCGGCGAAAGAACGAACGACGCCTGCGTGATGCGTTGGGCGGACAGCCCGGTGCCCTCAAGCAACGAAGCCAGAGCGGCGCCTGCCGACAAACGCCCCTGCGCTCCGTTCGATTGCCGGCCAGCAGCCAGATTGCTGTTGTACAGAATATCCTGCCCGGTTACGGCGCTATACTGTTCAAGGGCAGCGGCGAGGGGCTGTTCGGCAATGTTAAATGAAAACAGAATTTCCTGGGTCGCCGCGCCATTGGCAGACAGCACAAACACGACGACAAGCGCAATCGCGCGGCTCCCGCGTCCGAGCCAGTTTTTCACTGAGCACGACGCATTCGGCACACAACATCCCTTCACGCATTCACAAGGCCGTCACAACGCGGCTAGGTATAGGCACGCGATATAACAGTCTCATGTCAAAGGCAGTTGAATAGCCCAGCGGGCAATTGGAAACGCTACCCGCATCGCACACCATGACGCCCCATACGACGGCTGTCCGGTCATTGCGCGGCCTACATCTCGTCGGCGGCAGCAAGGCCTGCCCGAGGATGCCACTGCATGTCTCACACACTACAGCTGCACCAATCGACCTACATCGCGTTAGCCGGCAACTTTTCCTTCATCACAAGCACCTCGGTCAAGAGGAGCGCACGATGAGCGATCACCATAACGGCGTCACCATTTCTCCATCTGATAGACCTGCAGGGCATCTGCATCGACCTCGGCTTCCAAGATGCTATCTGGGAAATCGAATGATTTCGGCGCTTTCGAAGCCTTGAAAACCCGATCGCTGAGATCGCCGTTCCAGGCGGTCTGCTGGCTGGGGTTGACCACATGCCGCTCCAACCAACGGTCATGAACAACGATCGCGATTTGATGCGCCTCACGCTCCGTAAGGACTTTCGGTCCGGCATGCAGGTTGGCCCAACGAGCCTCGATCTCTGCGAGAGCTTCGGCGTGCCGCTGCTTGGCCTCAATGGGATCGCGGGCTTGCAGGCCGCGCTTCTGTTCGCGCTGGCCGAACGGCGTACGCAGGTCTTCCGGGACACCTTTACGGAGCCAGTCGACACCGCTGTGGGGATGTTCCAGGGACGTGGCATTGCAAGGAGGCATTGCAGCCGCCTTTTGTACCAGGCGGTTGGCGCTAGGCCTCTGATCTTGCTTATTCTCTTTTAAGTCAATGACTTAAAAGGGGGAATGGTGCCCAGGAAAGGACTCGAACCTTCACAGCCGTTAAGCTACTGGCACCTGAAGCCAGCGCGTCTACCAATTCCGCCACCTGGGCCGACGCGCGGTTAGTACGGACCGGTTACACGATTGTCAAATTGCTTTGCGCGATCCAAATCCGCTGTACAGCGCAACCGTCATGGCGTATCGCGAAAGTGCCCGTTTGCACCCGTTTCGCGCCGCACCACCATCCCAAGGATCCCCGCCATGGCCGCCCCCATCGACACCCTCGTCACGGTTTTCGGCGGTTCGGGCTTTCTCGGCCGCCATGTGGTCCGGGCCCTGGTGAAGCGCGATTACCGGATCCGGGTGGCGGTGCGCCGGCCGGAGCTCGCCGGCCACTTGCAGCCGCTCGGCAAAGTCGGGCAGATCCATGCCGTGCAGGCCAATCTGCGCTATCCCGCCTCGGTCACCGCGGCGATGCGCGACGCCGGCATCGTGGTCAATCTGTGCGGCATCCTGACCGAATCAGGCGCCCAGAGCTTTGATGCCGTGCAGGCGCAGGGCGCCAGGACCATCGCCGAGGCGGCGCAGGCGATCGGCGCCCGCATGGTCCACGTCTCGGCGATCGGCGCCGACGCCAATTCCGAATCCGCCTATGCCCGCGCCAAGGCCGCCGGCGAGACCGCGGTGCTGGAAGCCGTGCCGGGCGCGACGATCCTGCGGCCCTCGGTGGTGTTTGGCCCCGAGGACCAGTTCACCAATCGCTTTGCGGCGCTGGCGCGGATGGCGCCGGTGCTGCCGCTGTTCGGCGCCGACACGAAAATGCAGCCGGTCTATGTCGGCGACGTCGCCACCGCGGTGGCCGACGCCGTCGACGGCAAGACCAAGGCCGGCGCCACCTATGAGCTCGGCGGCCCGGAAGTGCTGACCATGCGCGAGATCGTCGAGATCATCCTGGCCACCATCGAGCGCAAGCGCATGCTGCTGCCGGTGCCGTTCGGCATTGCCAAGCTGCAGGCCATGTTCCTGCAGTTCGCGCCGGGCGCATTCAAGCTGACGCCGGACCAGGTGGCGCTGCTGCGCGTCGACAACGTGGTGTCGGACGCCGCCAGGGCGGCCGGCCTGACGCTGGACGGCCTCGGCATCGCGGCCGATTCGCTGGAAGCGATCGCCCCGCAATACCTCTGGCGCTTCCGCGCGACGGGGCAGTTCGCCCATAACAGCGTGAATTGATATCGTCGGGTGGGCAAAGGCGCGCTTGCGCCGTGCTCACCAGCTTTTACGACGATGCCGCCGTGGTGGGCACGCAGCCGCCGAGCTTCGCGCGATCCAATGACGTTGCCCCCTGCGAATGAGGCCTAGCGCCCCAGCGCGAGCGCCAGCAGGCCGACGGTGCCGACGATCACCCGCCACCAGGCGAACAGCGTGAAGCCGTGGCGGGTGACGTAAGTGAGAAACGCCTTCACCACGATGATGGCGGTGATGAACGACACCACGAAGCCGATGGCGATGAGATAGCCGTGGTCCATCGTCATCTCGCCGCGGCTCTTGTAGAGGTCGTAGACGAAGGCGCCGACCATGGTCGGGATCGCCAGGAAGAACGAGAACTCCGCCGCGGCGCGCTTGTCGGCACCGAGCAGCATCGCGCCGACGATGGTGGCGCCGGAGCGCGACACGCCCGGGATCATCGCCAGGCACTGCGCGCAACCGATCTTGAAGTACATCGGCAGCGAGAAGGTGGTGGCATCGTGATCAACCGGCTCGAGGTCGAGCTGGTCGACCCACAGCAGGATCGCGCCGCCGACGATCAGCGAAAAACACACGACCCAGGGATTGAACAGATAGAACTTGATGTAGCTGCCAAGGGCTGCACCCAGCACCGCTGCCGGCAGGAACGCGACCAGCACCCCGATCACGAAGCGCCGCGCGGCGGGATCCGAGAACATGCCCAGCGCGATATGCCACAACTTGCCGAAATACAGCGCGACGATGGCGAGAATCGCACCGAGCTGGATCAGGATGGCAAAGCTCTTCCAGAACGGCCCCTCGCCGAGATCGAAGAATCGCTCCGCCAGCAGCAGATGGCCGGTGGAGGACACCGGAAGGAACTCGGTCACGCCCTCGACGATGCCGAGGATGATCGCCCGTATTGCATCAGACATCATGGGTTTTATACGTCCTTGCTCGGCCCCGGCCTGAAAAAGCCGGGTTCTTCTCGCCTATTCGGTCCATTGCCGCAATCGCAAAAACACTGAAATGGCGCCTTGCCTCCATCGTTCGCTTCGCTAGTTTGGCGCGTTCCCGCCGCATGGCTGGTGCTCCCCCCATTGAGACGTTTTGTTAACGATCGCATCCCTATCAAGGCCTTCATGTTCACGCTCTACCATCACTCGTTCTGCCCGCAGTCGCGCTTCGTCCGTCTCATCGTCGGCGAGTACGGCCTTGACCTGCGCCTGGTGGAGGAACGCACATGGGAGCGGCGTGAGGCGTTTCTGGCGCTGAACCCCGCGGGCACCACGCCGGTGCTGATCACCGATGGTTTTCCGCCGATTCCCGGCGCCGGCATCATCGCCGAATATCTCGACGAGGCCCATGGTCCCGCCATGGGCGACCGCCGGCTGCTGCCGGTGGCGATGGCCGAGCGCATCGAGGTGCGCCGCCTGATGGCGTGGTTCAACGAAAAATTCTTCGAGGAGGCCTCGGGCCCGCTGGTCAACGAGCGCATCTACAAGCGCTTCATGAGCGAGGACGTCGGCGGCGGCGCGCCGTCGATGGACGTGATTCGCGCCGCCACCGCCAATGTGCGCTATCATCTGGCCTATATCGGCTGGCTGGCGCGCACGCGGAACTTTCTCGCCGGCGACCGGCTCAGCTATGCGGACCTGGTCGCAGCAGCGCATCTGTCGGCGATCGATTATCTGGGCGATGTGCCATGGGGCGAGGACGACGCGGCAAAGGCGTGGTACGCGCGGGTAAAATCCCGCCCGTCATTCCGTCCGCTGCTCAGCGAATGGCTGGCCGGCGTGCCGGCGTCGCGGACTTACGTGGACCTGGATTTCTGAGCTGCCCTCTCGTGCCTCGGACGCGATGCGATACGCAGTATCGCTTCGCAGAGCCGGGGCCGTCACAGGCTCCAGCGTTCGGGACACGAGAGGCGCGTCGTGATTGAAACCGCGACACTCTCGCTCAAAGACGCGCTCACCCGCGAAGCCCGCACGCTCGGCTTCGACGCCCTCGGCATCGCCGACCCCGGCGCCATCGCCGGCGTGCGCGAAAAGCTCGATGCGTTTCTTGCTTCCGGCGCCCATGGCGAGATGGCGTGGCTTGCCGACCCGCGCCGCGGCGACCCGCGCGAGATGTGGGCCGAGGTGCGCTCGGTCATCATGCTCGGCGTCAACTACGGACCCGACGACAACCCGCTGGCGATTCTGGCGCAGCGTTCGCACGCTGCGATCTCGGTCTATGCACAGGGCGACGACTATCACGACCTGATCAAGAAGCGGCTGAAGGCGCTGGCGCGCTGGCTGATCGCGCAGGCCGGTGGCGACGTGAAGGTGTTCGTCGACACCGCCGCAGTGATGGAGAAGCCGCTGGCGCAAGCGGCCGGGCTGGGCTGGCAAGGCAAGCACACCAACCTGGTGTCGCGCGAATTCGGCTCGTGGCTGTTTCTCGGCGCCATCTTCACCACGCTGGAGCTGCCGCGCGATGCGGCCGAGCGCGATCATTGCGGCTCTTGCCAGGCCTGCCTCGACATCTGCCCCACCGCGGCGTTTCCGGCGCCATATCAGCTCGATGCGCGGCGCTGCATCTCATACCTCACGATCGAGAACAAGGGTCCGATCCCCACCGAATTTCGCAAGGCGATGGGCAATCGCATCTATGGTTGCGACGATTGCCTCGCCGCGTGCCCGTGGAACAAGTTCGCGCAAGAGGGCCGCGAGATAAAACTCGCTGCGCGCGATGAATTGCGTGCGCCATCATTGGGGGAGCTGTCACGGCTCGACGATGCGCAGTTTCGCGCGCTGTTCACCAAATCGCCGGTGAAGCGCATTGGGCGCGATCGGTTCCTGCGCAATGTGCTGATCGCGATCGGCAACTCAGGAAATGTCGAGTTGACGAAAGAAGCGGAGCGTCTGCTTGGCGACGACAGTGCATTGGTGCGCGGCGCGGCGGTGTGGGCGCTGTCGCAATTGATGACCTCAGATGCATTCGCTGCACTTGCTCTTCGGCATCGCGGAGCTGAAAGCGATAAGAGCGTACTATCAGAATGGCACACAGTTTCTTTCTTCCCTTCTCCCCTTGTGGGAGAAGGTGGCGCGGACGAAGTCCGCGACGGATGAGGGGTAGCTACAGAGCGCCACACTACCCCTCACCCGTCCGCGCTACGCGCGGCCCCCTCTCCCACCTAGCGAAGCTTCGCTTCGCGCGGGGGAGAGGGGCCAAAACATCAATGCCGCGCCTCGACGGTGCTATCCTTCAATCAATTCCTCCACCGCCGCGATGATGCGCGCGAGGTCCTGCGGGCGGGACAGGCGGTGGTCGCCGTCGGGAATCATGGTCAGCACCACATCCTCGCCGGGCAGCCGGTGCGCCAGCGCAAAGGCGTGCTGCCACGGCACGTCGGGGTCCTGCCGGCCCTGCAGGATGCGGACGGGGCAGCCCACCTCGATGGTGCCGCCGAGCAGCAAATGGTCGCGGCCCTCCTCGATCAGCCTTTTGGTGATCGGATACGGTTCGCCATATTCCGACGGCCGCATCCACACGCCCGTGGTCTCGATCTGCTGCCGGATCTCGGGCGAAAAGCCCTTCCACATCAGTTCTTCGGTGAAATCCGGCGCCGGCGCGATCAGCACCAGGCCCTTCAGC
>DATCUS010000181.1:0-5147 GCA_036561845.1 Tardiphaga sp.
CGGCACCGCGCCTGCAGAGCAAGCCGCACCGGCTGCAGTGGTTGCGGCTATGACCGGCTTCGTCGGCGATATCGACGAGTTGCAGATCTCGAAGGTGGCGCGCCCCGCCGGATTCATCAAATTCGCGGCTGTGAACCAAGGCACCGAGCCCGCCAAGCTGATTGCCCTTAGTGTTGACGAGGAAACCGCGAGCTGGCTGACCGGCCACTTCGCCGTGATCCTGAAGTCTGTGACGATCGACGGCTGGGTGGTCATCGCTCTGCTGATGGTGATGTCGGTGTTGAGCTGGTTCGTGATGTACGAGCGGGTCAGCTACATGAAGCGCCAGGCCAAGGCCAACGACCGCTTCATGACGCGCTTCCGTGAACTCTCGGCCAATCTCACGGCGCTGGATCGCAGCGAAGATGCGGTGCTCGGCAGCAAGCTCAGCCCGGAGGAAGCGAAACTGGTGCGCGCCTCGTCGCTGTACCGGATCTATCACGTCGGCGCCGAGCAGATCAGCCAGCGCTTCGGCAACGGCGAAAAGGTGTTCCGTCTGACGGCTCCGTCGCTCGCGGCGATCCGCGCGGCGCTGGATAGCACCTATATCCGTGAATCCCAGATGCTCAGCCGGCTGATGGTAGTCCTGACCATCGCGATCTCCGGCGGGCCGTTCCTGGGCCTGCTCGGCACCGTAGTCGGCGTCATGATCACCTTCGCCGCCATCGCGGAAAGCGGCGACGTCAACGTCGCGGCGATCGCTCCAGGCATCGCAGCGGCACTCGTGGCGACGGTGGCCGGCCTGGTGGTCGCGATCCCCGCGTTGTTCGCTTACAACTATCTGGTGACGCGGATCGGCGAGTTGACCAGCGACATGCAGGTCTTCATTGATGAATTCGTCACCAAGATGGCCGAGTTCTATTCCACCGACGCGCCGGTCGAGCAGCGCCAGGCGGCGGAGTAAGAACGATGCAGGTCCACGCCAAAGCCAAACCGTACGATGATCTCAACATCACGCCGATGCTCGATCTGGCCTACGTGCTGCTGATCATCTTCATCGTGATGACCACTGCGACGGTGCAGGGGCAGAAGGTCAACCTGCCGAAGGCCTCTGCGGCTCCGAGTCTGGCGACACAGACCACCAAGGCGATTACCGTCGCCAACGACGGCAAACTGTTCATCGACACCATTCCGGTCACACTGCCGGAACTCGAACAGCGCCTGATCCAGCAAAAGGCCCTGACGCCGGAATTTCCGGTGGTGCTGCGCGGCGACGCCCAGACCCAGTACCAGAGCGTGATGGACGTGCTCGACATGCTCGGCCGCATCGGCGTCACCCAGGTCGGGCTCGCCACCAAACCCCTCGTGAAGTAACGACGCCATGAGTTCCGCCAGCTTCATCCACGACGACACCAAGCGCGCGGTTAGGACCTTGTGGTCCTGGCTGCGTGGCGTCGGCGCGGCCAACGGCCAGTCGGCGGTGGCGCCCGACCAGGTCGTCTGCGTGCCGGATGGCGGGGTGGCGCCACAGCGCGGCGTCGTTCTGGCGTTTCCGATCCGCGGCGAGGCGCTGCTGGTCAAGCTCGCGGAAGTGCTGCGAAGCAGGATCTCGACCTTTGATACGTCCTGTCACGACCTGCTGCCGTTGCTGTCGCACGAGCCTGATCTGCGGCTGTGGATCGGCGGCGATGCGCATGTCGAGTTCGATGCGAAGCGTTCGGAATATCACCTCACCATCGAAGCCCCGAGCGGCACCCGGATGATCATTCAGACCACCGACTTCGATGCGCTCGTCACTTTCGTCCTGCAATACGTTTCCGAGCGGTTGACGGACGCCGCTCTTCTGGAGGTGGCGTCGTGAGTTGGCCCTTTAAGCAACGCGACGCCTCGGAAAAAAACAGCGAAGGCGGATCGTTGCTGCGCTACGGCGCAGCACTGGGCGTCATCGGCGCGCTCGCGGGCGGCGTCTGGTTCGTGATGGGCAGCAGCAGCGATCTGCCGCCGCCGAAGCAACTGCGCGAAATGACGGTGGTGAATATCGTGCTGCCGCCGCCCCCTCCGCCGCCCCCGCCGATGATCGAGCAGCAGAAGGTGATTGATCAGCCCAAGATGGTCGAGCAGGAAATGCCGGAGGACCAACCGGTCGAAAAGCCGGTGGATGAGCCCATCAAGGACGCGAAGAACCAGGAGCCTCCGGGACCGCTGGCACTTGACGCCAAGGCGACCGGTCCGGGCGATCTGTTCAATCTCGGCAGCAAGGTAGGCGGTAGCCCATATGGCGGTCGCGGCGGCGGTGGAAGCCGCTGGGGCTGGTACGCCTCGATCGTGCAGGTGCAGATCGAGGCGGCGCTGCGCGCCAACGAGAAGACCAGGAGTGCGGTGACGCAAATTCAGGTCCGCCTTTGGGCCGACGGCACCGGCCGGATCAACCGGGTCGAACTGGCGTCCTCCACCGGCAACGCCGAACTCGACGCTGCAATCCGCAATGAGGTGCTCGGGCGGCTGACGCTGCGCGAGCCGCCCCCGAACGATATGCCGATGCCCATGGTGACTCGCGTCACCATGCGGCGCGCGAGCTAGGCCGCCTGCAACACACGATTTTTCTTTTGAGTTGAATACCACTAGGGGACCTGAGACCGATGCTTGACAACAAATCCGACGCAGCCCGCCTCGCCGCGCCGCTCGCGCTGTCACTTTGCGCGCTGGCCTGGACGGTACCTGCGCTCGCGCAGGATGCGGCCAAGCGTCCCGCTGTATCGCGCGCCAAGCCGACCTCGCCGAACGCGACGATCAACCTTGTCAACATGCTGGTGAAGCAGGGCGTCCTCAAGGAAGAGCAGGCCCAGGCGCTGATCAAGCAGGCCGACGACGAAGCCTATGTCGCCCGCGAGTCGGCCAAGGTCGCCACCGTGAAGGCGGACGAGGCCGCCAAGGTCGCTGGCGCGGCTGCGGCAGCTGCGTCGCCGCCCGGCACGCGGCATGTCACCTACGTGCCGGAGATCGTCAAGCGCCAGCTGCGCGACGAGATCCGCCGCGACGTGATGGCCAAGGCCGAGAAGGAAAACTGGGCGTCTCCCGGCAAGTATCCGGAGTGGGCGCAACGTATCCGCTTCTCCGGCGATTTGCGTGTGCGGTACGAGAACCAGTCGTTCCCGACCGGGAACGATCCGCGCGCCTACAACTTCAATGCCATCAACACCGGCTCGCCGTACGATATCTCGACCAACAATTCCTACTATGCTCCCACCGGCAACGCCTCGGAGGAGCGGAACCGCACGCGGCTGCGTGCGCGTCTCGGCGCTGATATCGACATTACCAACCAGTTCTCTGCCGGCATGCGCTTTGCCAGCGGCGACAGCAACTCGCCGGTGTCGACCAACCAGACATTCGGATCGAACGGCGGAAATTTCTCGAAGTATGCGCTGTGGATCGACCGTGCCTATCTGCGCTACGAGCCGTGGAACGAGCTGAATTTTTCCGTTGGCCGCTTCGACAATCCGTTCTGGTCGCCAACCGACCTGGTCTATCACCGCGATCTCGGGTTCGACGGCTTTGCCGTTCAGGCGAAGCGTGAAATCTGGGAGGGCGTGACGCCATTTGTCGTCGCCGGTGCATTTCCGATCTACAACACTGATTTGAATGCGGGTATCAACCTGCCTGATCCAAGCACCGGCCTGCCGAGTAAGTACCCCAGCCGCGACAAATGGCTGTTCGGAGGACAGGTTGGCGTCGGCACGACGTTCGCGCCGCACTCGGCGTTCAGGGTCGCCGTCGCCTACTATGACTTCACCAACGTTCAGGGGCAACTCTCGACACCGTGCTCGGTGTTCAGCAGCAGCGACTCCTGCAGCACCGATCTGAGCCGGCCGTCATTTGCGCAGAAGGGCAATACCTACGCGCCGTTGCGCAATATTATTCGCGACGCCGCAAACGGAAACGGCGCGACCAACCAGTTCCAGTACTTTGGTCTGGCCAGTGAGTTTCGGCCGTTGGTGGTCAGTGGACAGCTCGACCTCGGCGAATTTCACCCCGTGCATGTCGTGCTTGACGGTGAGTATGTGAAGAACACCGGCTTTGATCGTGCCGCTATCGAGGCTATCTCCACCAACAACAACGCGTCCGCGCCCGCTGGCTCGGTCGGCCGGTTCGAGGGCGGCGATACCGGATGGATGGCGCGCGCCACCGTCGGCCACAAGCAGGTCCGACAGCTGTGGGACTGGAACGTGCATATCGGCTACAAGTACCTGGAATCGGATGCCGTCATCGACGCCTTCGCCGACTCCGACTTCGGCCTCGGCGGCACCAACCTCAAGGGCTACTTCATCGGCGGTAATGTCGGCGTCGCCGACAACGTCTGGGTGGCGCTACGCTACCTGAGCGCCACCAACATCGCCAGTTCGCCCTACGCCGTCGATATCGTCCAGCTCGATCTCAACGCGAAGTTCTGATCATGAAAACCCGCACTCTCACCTCAGCCTTGCTGCTTGTCGCGATCGCGGGCGTCGATGCCCGCGCCGATGTCGATACCGATCGTCTGCGCGAGGCGCTGCGCAGCGCCACCGCGCAGACCCGCGCGCTCGAGGACCAGCGCACCGCGCTGCAGGCCAAGGTCGCGGAGTTTGACCGCGAGAAGGCCGCGATGGTCGCCCAGATCACCGCCGCCAAGGCGCAGGTGAAAGAGATCGAAAAGACCAACCGCGAGGCGGTCGCCGAATTCAACGAACGCCTCGAGGACCGCAACCAGACGCTCGAGAAGTGGAAGAGCGCCTACGAAGAAGCGGCAACTGTCGCCCGCGCGAAGGACGCCGAACGCGCCAAGTTCGAGGGCCAGGCCGCCTCCTTCAAGGCGAGCACCAAAAGCTGCATGGCCAAGAACGCACTGTTGACCAAGGTCGGCCGCGAGTTGCTCCATCGCTATGAAGGCGTCTCGTTCGGCGACATGGTGGTCATCAACGAGCCGCTGATCGGCGCCCGACGCGTCGAAGTGCAGAACCTGCTGCAGGATTACGACGACAAGCTGCTTGAGCAAAGGGTCACCCCATGAACCGTCATATCCGTATCGCTCTGCTGGGCGGAGCCGCGTGCATAGCGCTGTCGGCCGGTCCGGCCGCGGCGCAGATGCAGCCGCAACAGCCGCCCGCCCGCCAGGCTCAAGCCCCGGCACCCGC
>DATCUS010000182.1:0-31365 GCA_036561845.1 Tardiphaga sp.
GCGATGGCGCGCTCGGGCTTGCGCGCCATCAGGTAGACCATCGCCAGCCGCGCGGCGACCTGGGCCCGCGCCGCGCCCTCGAGGCGCTGGTCCACCTGGTACTGCAGCAGTTCCGCTGCCTGATCGAGCAGATCCACCGCGACCAGGCGATCCGCCAGGCGTCGGATCATCTCGTCGCCGCGCCGTCCGATCGGCGTCAGTTCACGATTCTCGTAGAACATCGCCAGCGCATCGACCGGCCGCAACTCGTCGCCCTTCGAACTTAGGAAGATCTCGGAGAACAATGCCGAGGCGTCGTCCTGCACCTGCCGGGCAGTTTCGGAACTGGTCTCGCGCTCGGTCGCGCTGCGTGCTGCCGCCAGCGACTCGGCGTAGCGGCCGAGTTCGGCATACAGCTTCGACATGCGCTGCAGCGTCTGCACCTCGATGCCGTCGCCGCGCCAGGTCACAGCCAGCGTTTCAAGATCACGGAGAGTTTCCTCCGGCGTGATTTCACGGCGCTTCTGGCGCAAGGCAAGTTCGCGCAGCTTGGCTTCCGCCGCGGCCGGCCGGTCGGTTGAAGCCATGGCCTGCTGATATTTCGACAGCGCATCCTTGTCGCGGCCCAGCGCCTCGTCCAGCCTTGCGCTCAGCACCAGGCTGGTTGGTTTCATTTCCGGTGGAATGCCCACCAGCTCCAGTTCGCTGCCGCGCGCCCCGGCGCCGGCGTAGTCCTTCACTTCGAGCGCTGCGCGCAAAGCGTTGACAATGGCGATGCGCTGCAATTCGACCGGCAGCGAGGCGATGGCCAGTTCGGCGTTCTTGAATTTCTCCCGCGCCGCCACCCATTTTCCCTGCGCGGCAAAGGCGAGCCCCTTCCAGAGTTCGGCGTCGTAGCCGGGGCCGAGAACCGGGTTGGCGATATCCTTCAGGGTCTGTGCCGGCCGTCCCATTAATGCGCTGGCTACCGCCCGGACAATCAGTGCGACCGGATTTTCCTGGCCGGGCTTGGTATCCACCAGCGCCAGGTCGGCGGCGCCCTTGGCCTCGGGATACATGCCGCGCGCCAGGTAGAAGCGGGCAAGGTCGATGCGCGCCCCGGTACGGCTGTTGGCGTCGGCCTGGGATGCGAGATTCATCAGGGCGTCGAGACGATCGTTGAATTTTCCTTCCTGGTCCTTGCGCCATTGTCCGACGTCGAAGATCGGTCGCGCCACCGAAGAAGCGCGCTGCGGCGCCGCGTCCGCCGGCGACAGCGTCAGCCCGCCGGTCCGGCTCAAGGTCACCTTGTCGCTTGCGGCATCGACCACCACATCGTCGGAATTCCGCTGCACCACCACCCCGTGGATGGTTTCCAGCAGCGAGAACTCCACGAAGTCCTGGCGCCGGATGAAGCCGCGCGGCGGCGGCAACGCCGTGATCACCGTCAGCGCATCGCCGGCGTCGGGATCGATCAGAGTATGCTTGAGGCCGGGCTGCGACAGCGGCACGGCAACATTGGCATGGGCGGGATCGGCGATATTGCGAATCGCCAGAAGCGGCTGTGATGGCGTCTGCCTTGTATCGGCGAACATGACCGACCAGCTCAGGCCGGTGCCCGCCGGATCTTCTGCGGTGAGCGAAGCCAGTTGCGGTCGGATGAGGCGGATCCGGATCGCCTGGCCCTTGTCGAGCGCGATCCGGCTGGCGTCGGCGATGATGGAGGAGCCCTCGCGGCGTATTGCTGCGAGATCGATAGGTCTGGTCGCATCGACCACCAACCACATGACGTCACCGCGGCGAAACAGCGCCAGTGGCGTCGGCACCGGAAATGCAAAGTTCAGCCGCAGCCCCTCGCTGCTGCGCTTGATCTCGACCGGCATGGCGGTTTCGGCAGCAGCCGGTTTCGCCTCCGGCACAGCTGTCGCGACCAGCGCCGGGGCGGCCGGCTTCGGTGAAGGGTCTTCCTTCACGGGCGCGGCAACCACAGCCGGCGCTTCGGACCTGGCGGGCTCGGGGATCGCGGCTTCCGATCGGGCAGGCTCGGACTTGGCCGCTTCTGACTTGGCTGGCTCGGGTTTGACGGGCTCCGCCTTGACCGGCTCGGCATTGGCTGCGTCCACCTTGATCGCGGCCGGCGGCTTCACAGCCGCCTCGGCCATCTTGTCAGGCCTGGATTCCCGGGCGATTGATTCCGACGTCGGCGGCGTGATTTCGCTAGAGCGGGCCGGTGGATTGTCAACGGGCTTCGCCGCGACAGCGGCGACCGGCAGCTTGGCCGAAGCTGCAGGTTTGTCGATCTGCTGATAGCCGATGTCGACCACGTAGCTCTTGTCCTCGCGGAACGAATGCACGTCGACGTCACCGATCAGTCCGATCTCGACCGCCGCCCTGCTGCCGTCAATCGCCTGCCCGATCGACGAGACATTGGGCGGCGCCGACACCTTGGCATCCGCCAGATCGAAAGTGAGGGGAACATTGAATGTCAGCGCCAGACGCTTCTCATCCAGCGTCGACGATACGTTGACACCATCGGGCAGATCGAACACGAAGCGCACGAAGGTCGGCTGCACCGACGCACGCACGCGGATCATCGGCAGCTTCTTGCCCTCCGAGCGCTGCATGCGCAGGGCGCGCTCGGCATTTCGCGCACGGTCGGACAGTTCGCGAACCACTTCCGGCGGCAGACCGGGCGGCGCGCCGGCCCATTTGTCCGGCATCAGATCGACAAATATCCGCTCGCCGGCGACCATCGAGTTGACGGTCACCTTGCGTGACAGCGCGAGACGGATGGCTGATCCATCGGGATCCCGCCGCACCGAGCCGACGTATTCGGGCGCGGCGTCCGACAGGCTTTCGACGGGGATATCCACCGGCTTCTTGAAGCGGATCACCAGGATGGTTCCGGCCATGCTGACTTCGGACTCGACGTCTTCCGCCAGCTTCAGCACCAGCCGCGCATAACCGCCGGACACATTCAGCGACGCCTCGCCGCGTACGGCCTGCGCCCAGCACGGCTGGGTCAGCAGCATGGCCACCAGCAGCGCGCCCGCAGCCAGATAGGACGCGCCCGCGCAACGCCGGACGGCCCGCGTCAAAGCGCGAGCGAGCATCCAACTTGCAGCGGCCGTCTTGCGCGCCATGTACGATTGTCTTTCAGCATCGTCAGACCGGCGGCCAACCGCCGTGTCTGAATCTAGAATTCGCGATTGAAGGATTTGTTAACGAATTCCTCTAATTGCGGCTTGGTGACATCGGCTTGCCCTCAATCTTGGGCAGTTCCGCAGCAGAGGCGGATTTGTCGCCGTTGGCGCGCCGGGCGAGCTCGACGGTCAGCCGCTCTGCGGCTTCCGGCTGCATCAGCCCCAGAATGTCCGACATCTTCCGCGGCGCGATCTGCGAGGCGATGTCGAACAGAACGGGCATCTCCAGCCGGTCGAAAATCTTGGCGGCGTCCTTGGGCTTCATGCCTTCATACATGGTGATGATGCCCTTGAAGCGGGCGGCGTCGGCCTCGCCCTTCTGCTCGGTGGCAGTCTTGATCCCCGCCTCGACGCCTTTCAGCTCGTCGACACGCGACTCGATGCGCTTCTCGGCGGCCTTCAGCAGGCTTTCGCGGATGTCGATTTCGCGGGCACGGGCTTCCAGCTCCTGCCGGCGCGACTGCAGTCGCTCCAGGATCGCCCGCTCCGAGGCCGAGATCGGCATGACCTGCTCGACCGGCGGCGCCGCTTCGGCAGGCTTCGCCACTTCCGGCGCGGCCACCACCGGCTTGCCATGCGCATCCTTGGCCGCGGCGGGATCTTCCTTCTTGGCGCTCGTCGAGCCGGTGATGTCGTTGCTCTCCTGCGGCTTGCCGCCGGGGAAATTGAAACTCTGCTGCGCCCATGAATTTCCCGTCGCATCCGGCTTGTAGTCGAACACGTAGCCGCCATCGATCACCAGGCCCGCGATCTTGAGAATCGCGAGGCCAAAGATGGCAACGAGGACCACGGGGATGACGCGGATGTCCCGGAAAGCGTTCATGCGGCGATGCCGTCCGGCCTCCGGCGATCGGCGAACGCCTGCGCGGCGGCGGCGTTGGCCCTCGCCGGCGACACCTGCGGAGCGCCGGCATCGGCGCCTGGGTCAGCCAGCGGGCGCGCCGCGACGGCGATCCGCGACAGTCGCCGCAGCACGTTGTCGCCCTCGGCCAGCTGCTTCTTCAGATGTTCCGCCAGCGCGGTGGCCGAGGCGATCTGATTGCCGAGGTTTTCGTTGACGTCGCGCACGGTGTGCTTGAGGCCGCCGATCGCCCGCTCGGCGATCTCGGTCACGGTGATCAGCTCGCCGATGGTGGCTTTCAGCGACTGCTCGTCCGCTTTCAGCCGCTTGAGGCGGGTGTTGAGCAGCATGCAGTAACCGATCGTCAGAATGAGCAAGGCTGCGACCAGGCTCTCGATCACGATACCCAGAGAATGACTCATTGTGCCTCCATCATCTTGGTTTGCTCATCGGCCTTCTCGAACATCGCGAAGGACGTATTGGGCTTGCGCAACTGCTTGGTCACGCGGATCGCGACGCGGTCGCCGACCCGGCCCATGCGGCCCTCGGTCAGCGTGACGTTGCCGCAGCGCACCTGCACCAGCGCGTCGGCACGCATGTCGAGCGGCAGGGTGTCGCCGACTTTCAGCGTCATCAGTTGCTTGAGCGGAATCTCGGCTTCATACAGCACGGCGTCGACGGCGATTTGCGCCTGGGCGATCTCGGTGGCGAGATGGCCCTCCCAGATCGGATCGCGGCCGAGTTTTTCGCCCATGAACATCTGCATGAGCACGCCGCGGATCGGCTCGATGGTCGCGTAGGGCAGCAGCAACTCGATATTGCCGCCGCGGTCTTCCATGTCGATATGCAGCCGCACCAGGATCGCGGCGTTGGCGGGCCGGCTGATCGCGGCGAAGCGCGGATTGGTTTCGAGCCGGTCGATGGTGAAGGTCACCGGTGACAGCGGCCGGAACGCCTGCTCGGCGTCGGCCAGAACGACCTCGATCAGGCGCTTGACCAGGTTGGTCTCGATGGTGGTGTAGGGACGGCCCTCGATGCGCAGCGACGGCTGACCGCGGCGACCGCCGAGCAGCACGTCGATCATCGAATAGATCAGCGCGGAGTCGCAGGTCGCGAGGCCGAAGTTTTCCCATTCCTCGGCCTTGAACACGCACAGCACCGCCGGCAGCGGAATCGAATTCATGTAGTCGCCGAACCGCACCGAGGTGATGCGGTCGAGCGAGACTTCGACGTTGTCGGAGGTGAAATTGCGCAGGCTCGTCGTCATCAGACGGACCAGCCGGTCGAAGGCGATTTCGAGCATCGGCAGACGCTCGTAGGAGACCATCGCCGAGTCGATGATGGCGCGAATGCCGGAATTCTCGTCGAGATTGACCTCGCCGACGCTGAAGCCGAGGAGATTGTCGATCTCCTCCTGCGACAGCACGCGCTCGCCGCCGTTCTTGCCGCCGCCGAGATCGCGGCCGCCGTCCTCGACCATGGCGGCCCATTGCTCGGCCATGGTCCCGGTAAGTTCGTTTTCGGCAGCCGCCTTCGCCGCCTCGACGGGGTCCTCTGAATCCAGAGACGCTTCCCATTCGGCGGCGATGGCATCCTGGTCCATCTGTTCTTGCGTCGCCATGACCCTAGATCCGTCCCGTCACTGAATGACGATTTCCTTGAACAGCACAGCATTGACCTGCAGCGGCGCGATCGTCGCATTGACGCGCTTCGTCAGCTCTTCCTTGAGGCGGAACAGGCCGACCGAACCGCTCAGATCGCCCGCCCGCAACTCGCGCATGTAGGTCTGGAAGATATCGGTGATGCGCGGCATCGCCGGCTTGATCGCCTCGACCTGCTTCTCTTCCTTGATCTCGAGGACGACCTTGACCTTGAGATACTGCACGCGATCGCCCGGCTGGCCGGACAGGTTGACCAGGATGTCGGGCACCTCGAGGAAGGTCGGCAGCTTCGGCGCCGCGATCTCGACATGCGCCTCCTCGTGATGACGGAAGAACATGAACCAGGTGCCGCCGCCCCCGGCCAGCACCAGCACGGCGACCGCGATGATGATGAGCTTCATCTTGCTCTTCGGCGTCGCCGCGTCGCCCGCCGGGACGCCGTCTTCGGAATCTTTATCTGCCATCGCCTGCCCGCCCGTCATTTGGGAAGAGCTCGATGCTGCCAAGCAGGCTGTAAGACGCGATACAAAACAAATGCTGCCAGCGCCCAAGGCCCTGTTGATTGTGACGCTAGGTCGCAATGGTTAATGGAACCTTTCTTTTGTCCTGCAGCTAGGAAAATTTTGCCGGATCAACATGGTCAACAAGACCTTTCTGCCGCCCGTTTCGGCGCATCAAAAAATACCAACCGTATGAATTGATTGAATTTTTCGGCTTGGCACGGGTTTCGCTACTGTTACTGCGGACCGCGGCTTGGGAGAGCTTGTGCGGTTCGCAGGATCCACGGCCAGCCTGGGAGGGCGAACCGCGGGAACGCAGGGGAGAACCACCGATGGAGAACGTCAGTCTCGTCGGACTTTCGCGGCAAATGACGCTGGAGCGACAGCTCGACGTCGTCGCCAACAATGTCGCGAACATCAACACCAACGGCTACAAGGCCGACCGCTCGGTGTTCCAGGAATACCTGTCGTCGGGCGCCCATGAAGACAATTTCGTCGGCCGCGACCGCAATGTCAGCTTCGTGTGGGACCGCGCCACGCTGCGCGACCTGACCACAGGACCCACCGAGCAGACCAAAAACCCGCTCGACATCGCCATCGACGGCAACGCCTATCTGGCGGTGCAGACGCCCGCCGGCGAGCGCTACACCCGTGACGGCGGGCTGCAGATCAACACCCAGGGCCAGCTGGTCACCGCCTCCGGCTATGCGGTGCTCGGCACCTCCGGTCCGATCGTGTTCCAGCCCGGCGACAAGGACATCAACATCGCGAAGGACGGCAATGTCAGCGTGGTCGAAGGCGCCAACAAGACGGACTCGATCCGCGGCAAATTGCGGCTGGTGAGCTTCGCCCAGGCGCAGCGGCTGCTGAAGGAAGGCGGCAACCTTTACTCGGCAGGTGAAGGCGCCACGCCGCAGCCCGCCGTCACCGCCCAGGTCAACCAGGGCTACATCGAGAAGTCCAACGTCAATTCGGTGCTCGAAATGAGCCGGATGATCGAGGTCACCCGCGCCTACACCCAGATCTCGGCCATGCTGCAACAGCAAACCGACATGCGCAAAACCGCGATCGAAAAACTCGCCGAAGTTCCGGCCTAAGGAAACAGACCCATGCAAGCGCTTTACACCGCAGCGTCCGGGATGGCGGCCCAGGAACTCAACGTCCAGGTCATCTCCAACAACATCGCCAACATGCGCACCACGGGCTTCAAGAAGCAGCGCGCCGCGTTTCAGGACTTGATTTACGCCCACGTGCGCCGGGTCGGCGCGACGGCGTCGGACCAGGGCACCATCCTGCCGGTCGGCGTCGACATCGGCGGTGGCGTCAAGACCATCGGCACGCCGCGGCTGATGAGCCAGGGCACGCTTTCGACCACCGGCAACGAGCTCGACGTCGGTATCCGCGGCGAAGGCTTCTTCAAGATCCAGATGCCGGACGGCACCTTCTCCTACACCCGTGACGGCTCGTTCCAGCTCGACGCCCAAGGCCGTATGGTGACATCGAACGGCAATCCGGTGCAGCCGACCATCACGGTCCCGGCCACCGCGTCCGGTCTCACCATCAACGCGGCCGGCTCGGTTTCGGTGACGCTGGCAGGCAGCACCACGAGCACCGTCCTTGGCCAGATCGGCCTGACGCGCTTCATCAACAAGGCCGGCCTGCAGCCGAACGGCGACAACCTGTTCACCGAAACGCCGGCCTCCGGCGCGCCGCAGGACGGCGTCGCCAATGCCGATGGCTTCGGCGACATGCAGCAGAACAATCTCGAGCAAGCCAACGTCGAAGTGGTCACGGAAATTTCCGATCTGATCGCCGCGCAGCGCGCCTACGAGATGAACGCCAAGGTCGTCAGCGCAGCCGACCAGATGCTGCAGTCCACCTCCGCCATGTTCCGCTAAGGGAGCTGACCATGAGCACGCTTCGTTCGCTGCTGTTCGCCACCGCCCTGCTCGCCGGCGGCGCGCATTCGGCGCTTGGCCAGACCCGCAACGAGATCATCACCGTGCCGGTGCTGCGCGCCAGCGTCAGCGTCTCCGGCGACATCGTGCGGATCGGCGACGTGATCGACAATGCCGGCCCGGCGGCGCAGATCGGGATCTATCGCTCCCCCGACCTCGGCACCACCGGCAAGCTGACCACCGCACAGGTGATCGCCGCGCTGCGTGCGCACCAGGTCATCGGCGTCGACACGCGGGACATCCAAGAGGTTTCCATCACCCGGCTGTCGCGCAACATCGAGAGCAAGGACATCGAGAACCAGGTCGCCCAGGCGCTCGAACACCGCAACGGCCTTGGCGATGCCGCCAACCTCAGCCTCACCTTTGACCGCGAGGTCGCGAGCCTGCAGCTCGACGCCGCCAACAGTGGCGCGCTGCAACCGGTCTCCACCCGCTTCGATCCGCGCGGCGGCCGCTTCGACGTGACCTTCTCGATCGCCAACGAAACCGGCGCGGCGACCCGGTTGCGCTTCACTGGCATGGCAGTGGAGACGGTCGAAGCCGCGGTGCTGGCGCGCGGCGTCGAACGCAACGAGGTGCTCAAATCCTCCGACGTGATCATCGAACGGCGCCCCAAGGCCGAGGTCGGCAACGACGTCGCCAGCCGCGACCGCGCCGTCGGCATGCAGGCGCGGCGGCAACTGCGCCTCGGCCAGGCGCTGCGCACCTCCGATCTCGTCAAGCCGGACCTCGTGCAGCGCGACCAGGCGGTGACGCTGGTCTACGAATCGTCGGGGCTCTATCTCACCATCCGCGGCAAGGCGCTGGAGGGCGGGACCGAAGGCGACGTCGTCAACGTCCTCAACCTGCAATCCAAGCGCACCGTCTCCGGTGTGGTGGTCGGTCGCGGCCAGGTTGCGGTCTCGGTGCCCACGCCACGGCTGCCGCCCGAGACCACCACACCCGACAAGGTCTCCCAGGCCGCAGCTCCGATTGCCGTTGCCATCAACGAACCCGCGTCTGTTTCTCGAAAAGCTGAGTAAAGTTCATGTTCAAGTTCGCCCTCAACCGCTCCTTCCTGACCGCCGCGTTGCTGGCGACCGGAAGCATCGCCAGCGGCTGCTCGTCGATCGACCGCCTGTCGGCGATCGGCGAAACGCCAAAGTTGACGGCGATTGAAAACCCGACCGCGCAGCCCGGCTACAAGCCGGTACAGATGCCTATGCCGAAGCCGGAAGTCGCGTCGTACAATGCCAATTCGCTGTGGCGCAGCGGCTCGCGCGCCTTCTTCAAGGACCAGCGCGCACGCCAGATCGGCGACATTCTCACCATCACCGTGAACTTCACCGACAAGGCCAATATCGCCAACGAAACCCAGCGCAGCCGCTCCAACAAGGAAGATTCGGGGATCACCGATTTCGCCGGCAGCAAGCTGCTCGGTACGACGGCATCCCAGGTGCTGCCAGGCCGGCTGCTGACCGCGGACTCCACCTCGTCGAGCGACGGCAAGGGCTCGGTGGCACGCCAGGAGAACCTGCAGACCAGTGTCGCAGCCGTGGTCACGCAGTTGCTGCCGAACGGCAATCTGGTGGTCGAAGGCAAGCAGGAAATCCGCGTCAATCTCGAGATCCGCGAATTGATCGTCGCCGGCATTGTGCGTCCGGAAGACATCCAGAGCGACAACACCATCGACAGCGCCAAGATTGCGCAGGCCCGCATCGCCTATGGCGGCCGCGGCCAGCTCTCCGACGTGCAGCAGCCGCGTTACGGCCAGCAAGTGATGGACGTCCTGCTGCCGTTCTAAAAATAATTCCGAGCTCCCACACTTCACCCAGCGCTCCCACGCCGTGAAGTGTCCTACGCGAAGGCCTTTCGTCAGCTCCCCTGGCGGAAGGCCTTCGTCGTTTTGACATGGTGCCATGATGTACTCTTCCTCTTCCCTTATGAAAGAGGGTCGCCGCCCGGCAGGTGCGGCGCAACCCGTCCAGAATGCCGGGGCTGCGACAAGATAGACGGTCCCGCGAGGTTTCCATCGCCTGGGCTGCGGTCTAAGCCATCCCTCCCCCGGTCTCGCAACGCAGCGACGATGACCGCAGCCAGAGGCCGCCATGAGCATCGGACTGATCGCCCTTCTCGACGATATCGCGGGCCTGGCAAAAGTGGCCGCCGCCTCGGTCGACGACATCGCCGGTCAGGCCACCAAGGCCGGCGCCAAGGCGGCCGGCGTGGTGATCGACGATGCGGCCGTGACTCCGCGTTACGTCGTCGGCTTCGACGCCTCGCGCGAGCTCCCGATCGTCAGGAAGATCGCCGTCGGCTCGCTGCGCAACAAGCTGTTGTTCCTGCTGCCGGCCGCGCTGCTGATGAGCCTGTTCGCGCCGTGGGCGATCACGCCGCTGCTGATGATCGGCGGCGCCTATCTGTGCTTCGAGGGCACCGAGAAGGTCTTCGAAGCGGTCATGCCCCACGACGCACCCCACGCCGACGCGGTGCGCACCCTCGCTGTCGACGCGAAAACGATGGAAAATGACAAGGTCGCCAGCGCCATCAAGACCGATTTCATCCTGTCGGCGGAGATCATGGCGATCACGCTGGCGGCGATCCCCGCAGGACCGTTCCTGACGCGCGCGATCGTCCTCGCGCTGGTCGGCATCGCCATCACCGTCGTCGTCTATGGCGGCGTCGCGCTGATCGTGAAGGCAGACGACGTCGGCCTGGCACTGGCCAGGAGCGATCGCGCGTCGCCATGGGGCCGCTTCAAGGCCGCGGCCGGCCGCCTGCTGGTGCTCGGCATGCCGTATTTCCTGCGCGTGCTGGGCGTGGTCGGCACGGCTGCGATGATCTGGGTCGGCGGTGGCATCGTCGTGCATGGTCTCGCCGAATACGGGCTGCCGCAGATCGCCCATGGCATCGACGCCATCGCGGCGCTTGCCGCGACGATAGTTCCGGCCGTCGCCGGCGCGGCTGCATGGATCGCAAGCGCGGCAGGATCCGGCGTGGTCGGCCTGCTGCTCGGCGCGGCCCTGATGCCCGTGGCTAGCTACGTCGTCGAGCCGGTATGGACGCGGCTGCGCGGCTTGCGTTGACGGCGCATCGCGTTCACATGGATGGCACCTGATGCGTCAACTACGATTGCCCTCCCATGGCCACGATATTTTCCGATACGACTCCCCGCATGCGGATCGAAAACCGTTCGCTCGCGCGTGCCGAAATCGCTGCGATTGCCTCTGATCGCATGCCGGCGCTGCTGGTGGATTGCGATCTCGAGGGAGCCGACCTGTCCCGCCTCGACATGACGGACTGGCGGTTCGAGAACTGCGTGCTGAAGCGCACCGACCTGACCGGAGCGACGCTGGAGCGTGCCGGCTTTGCCGGATGCCGCGGCGCCTTCGCCAATTTCACTGCCGCCGAACTGGGCGAGGCAGTGTTCGAGTCCAGCGATTTCAACAATGCGCGGTTGACCGGCGCGTCGTTGTCGCAAGCTGCATTCAACGGCTGCAAGCTGACCGGTGCCGATTTCAGCCGAGCCAAGAACGTCGCCGTCAGCTTCAGCGAAACCACGCTGTCGGCGGCGATCCTGCCCGGATTTTCGTTCCGCAAGCATCGGCTGAACCGCGTCGATTTCAGCATGGCGGATCTGTCGAAATGCGATTTTCGCGAGGCGGTGTTCGAGGAATCCAGCCTGCGGGAAGCGCATCTTGTCGATACGCGTTTCGAAGGCGCCGATCTTCGCGGCGCCGATCTCGGCGGCCTCCGCCTCAACGACGCGCGGAAATTCAAGGGCGCCACCATCTCGCGCAGCCAGGCGGGCGACCTGCTGGCGGAAATGGGCCTGAAGGTGAAGTAGTCCACAACGCCGAAAGTGGTCGCTGCCGGCGTCAAGAAGCCTTAAAAAAACGGCCGCCTGATGAGGCGGCCGTTTTGAATTCAGGAAGCCTATTCGTCGCGATAGACCTTTTCGCGCTTCTCGTGGCGCTCCTGCGCTTCCACCGAGAGCGTGGCGATCGGGCGGGCTTCGAGCCGCTTCAGCGAGATCGGCTCGCCGGTCTCCTCGCAATAGCCGTAGGTATTTTCGTCGATGCGCTGGATCGCGGCGTCGATCTTGGAGATCAGCTTGCGCTGGCGGTCGCGGGCGCGCAACTCGATGGCGCGGTCGGTTTCCGATGAGGCGCGATCCGCCAGATCGGGGTGGTTGACGTTCTCTTCCTGCAGCGTCTGCAGCGTCACCTTCGATTCACGCAGGATTTCATCCTTCCAGGCCAGCAGCTTCGCGCGAAAATAGTCGCGCTGCCGATCATTCATGAAGGGTTCTTTGTCGGAGGGGCGATAGTTTTTCAACTTGTCCAAGGCCAATCCATCTGTCCGTGCAAGGCGCCGGAAATACCGGCCGCGCCGCAGCTTATATAGTGGGGATATGTGACAGACAATATCGGTTGCAAGCCGCGCCCCAGGGTTTCCCGCCGGAACCGGCCGGCGGGCCGCAACGCCAGCGTCGGCGATCAGGTCTGTCCGGCCTTGGCGAGTTCGACTTCCACCCGCAACTCGATCTCCGACAGCACCGCATCGAGACCGGGATCGCCGGAAGAAGCTTTGAGATCGGCCGCCGCGGCCCGCAGCCGGGCTGCGGTGGCGGGATTGAACGAGCCGGACAGCAGTCCGAGCTTGAGTTCGTCGAGTACATCCAGCGCGCCGCGGCCGCGCTTCACAGAGCGCTTGCGCCGCTCGGTGGGGTCCTCGACCTCCTGCATGGCCAAAAGCGCGTCGAGGCTGGTGGTTGCCTTCGGCGCCACCGCCGGGCGGGTATCCGAGGTGGTGGTGGCCTCCGGCAGCGAAAAGCTGCTCGAGCTGGTTTTCCGCGCGCCCGCCGCAGGGGTGCCAAGGGTGGTTCCGTTGGGTCCGTAGATGCGCATGGGCCTGTCTCGCGAAGTCTGATGGCCGGTTCGGCCCGGGGCTCGCCGTCCCGATGATGAGCACCAAGGAGTAAAGAGACCCGCAGCAGGAAAGGTCGTCTTTTATGGTTAACCAACGGTAAACAGCCCGGCAAAATCTGCCGCAAGCGGCAGTTTCGCCGCCCCCCGGCCAACGCACATCTTCGTCTCCCGAATTATTCATACATGAAATCAATGACTTGAAAGATCTTCGCCGGTGGCACGGCGCTCGCATAGTTAATGCCGGATCATCGTCATGGGAGTGACGCGTGGTCCGGCCAGAACCTCAGCGGGGAGCGAGGATGTCGAGTTTAGGTGCGAGAATCTGCCAGGTGGTCGGCGCGGCGCTGTTGGCGCTGGCGTTGTCGGCCGCCTCCGCGGGGGCGACCTCGCGGATCAAGGATCTCGCCAATATCGAAGGCGTGCGGCAGAACCAGCTGATTGGCTACGGCCTCGTCGTCGGCCTTGCCGGCACCGGCGACACCCTCAACAACATCCCTTTCACCAAGCAATCGTTGCAGGCGATGCTGGAGCGCATGGGCGTCAACATTCGCGGCGCCACCATCCGTACCGGCAACGTCGCGGCCGTGATGGTCACCGGCAACCTGCCGCCATTCGGCACCCAGGGCACCCGCATGGACGTCACCGTGTCGGCGCTGGGCGACGCCAAGAATCTGACCGGCGGCACCCTGCTCGTCACCCCCCTGCTCGGCGCCGACGGCAACGTCTACGCCGTCGCCCAGGGCTCGGTGGCCATCAACGGATTCCAGGCGGAGGGCGCGGCAGCCAGCATTACCCGTGGCGTGCCCACTGTCGGCCGCATCGCCAACGGTGCCATCATTGAGCGCGAGATCGAATTCGCGCTCAACCGCCTGCCCACGGTCCGGCTGGCGCTGCGCAACCCGGATTTCACCACGGCCAAGCGAATCGCCGCCGCGGTCAACGACTTCCTGGGATCCAAGACCGCCGAGCCGATCGATCCCTCCACCGTGCAGCTGCTGATCCCGCCGGAATTCAAAGGCAACGTCGTGGCGATGCTCACCGAGATCGAGCAGTTGCAGGTCGAGCCCGATCTCGCCGCCAAGATCATCATCGACGAGCGCTCTGGCATCATCGTCATGGGACGCGACGTCCGCGTCGCCACGGTGGCGGTATCGCAGGGCAACCTCACCGTGACGATCTCGGAAAGTCCGCAGGTCAGCCAGCCCAACCCGCTGTCCAACGGACGGACTGTCGTCACGCCCAACACCCGCGTCGGCGTCACCGAGGACGGCAAGAAATTCGCGCTGGTCAAGGACGGCGTGTCGCTGCAGCAACTCGTCGACGGCCTCAACGGCCTCGGCATCGGCCCCCGCGACCTGATCGGGATCCTGCAGGCCATCAAGGCCGCCGGCGCGATCCAGGCCGACATCGAGGTGATGTGATGATCGCAAGCAACATCCACAGCACGACAAACAAGACCTCCGTGCCGCTGCTCAACGGCCGGCCGGATACCCAGCTTGCCGACGCGCTCACCAAGGTGACGCCCGCAGCGCAGAAGAAAGCCAAGGCGTCGGCCGAAGATTTCGAGGCAGTGTTCCTGAATTCGATGTTCTCGCAGATGACCGCGGGCGTGAAGGGCGACGGCCCCTACGGCGACACCGTCGGCACCGGCGTATGGCGCTCGATGCTGACCGAGCAATATTCCAAGTCGTTCGCCAAGGCCGGCGGTATCGGCATCTCCAACGACGTCTATCGCACGCTCATTCTTCAGCAAGCCAATCGCGCCGCCTGACGCAAAGGACCTCCCCAATGAACCACGCCCAGCAGCGCCAACCCGCTCCCGTCCCCGTCGCCGCTCCGCCGCAGCCGGCATCGACGCCGGCCGAGGCCCGCAAGCTCGCCACGGCGTTGATCGACGTCATGAACAACCTGCTGGCGGTGGTGGAACGCGAAACCGAACTGGTCCGCGCCGGCAAGGTCCGCGAAGCGATCCTGCTCGAGGCTAACAAGACCGAGCTGTCGCGCCGCTACATCGCGATGATCACACTGTTGAAGGGCAGCCAGAAATATCTCGCCCAGGCAACGCCAGACCTGCTGTCGGCGCTGCATCATCATCACGACGTATTCCGCTCGATGCTACAGGTCAACCTGACCGTGCTCGCCACCGCCCACGCGGTCTCGGAGGGCATCGTGCGCGGCGTCAACACCGAGATGCAGCGCCGCAACATCCCGCACACCTACGGGGCCAGCGGAACGCGCGTGCAGCCCGGCCCGCGCAACATGACGCCGATCGCAATCAACCGGTCTCTCTGACTGCACACATCGTGGCCTGCGCACCGGGCGCCGTCAGGCATCCCGGCACTGCGCGCTTTTGAATCAAATTGCCGGACAGATATAAGCAACGGATTCACGGGGCTTATGCATAATCAGCAACGGGAAGGGTCGGGATTCATCTAGTGGAGGCCAGGAGGCTGCCATGGGAGCCGATTTCAACATTAAACCGGTGGGGGCACCGGTTGCTGCACCGATCGTCAGACCCGAGCCGGAAGCGGCGCGCGCAGCAGTACCGACTCAACTACCTCCCGACAAGGCAGTCACCGCATCGGAAGCAGTGCCGCATCCCGCGCTGTCGGCTGCCAACTACCAGCAGGCCGACGCCGACCGGTTCTCGCGCGAGGTGATCATCGACCGCGATGCGGCGGAGGTCGTCTACGTGTCGGTCGACAAGAAGACGAACCAGATCATCAACCAGTTCCCGGAAGAATCGCGACTGCGAACCCGCGCCTATCTGCGCGCGCTCGACACGGCCAGGACCGATCGACGGCTGGAAACCGACCGCAAGGCGTAAGCTGCAATATTTGAATTATGATTTTGTGGCGTAGGCGGTATTCAGCACCGTGCCGCCGGTGACCGGATTTGTCACCACGGTCTTGATCTGCGCGTGACCGTTCTTCTGCAGGGTGAACTTCGAATCGCCGATCTTGAACGCATCGTCCTTGATCAGGACCTGCTGATACTTGACGGTCGAACCGCTCTCGTATTTCACCTGCGCGCGAAATCCCGAGACCTGCGAAATCTGAATCTTGAATTTGGCATTGTCGGAGTACTTGCCGTCCCAGACGCCCTGGTACTTGGCCGGATCGACGGCAACGTACTTCGTCGATGTGGTCGGCGTCGCCGCGGCGTAGCTGCTGGAAAGAATGCCTAAGACGTCCGCCATATCCGCTCCGCCCGTTCTGCACGATTGAATGAATCGTTTCAGAATTTTTCTGACAGTATTAGGGCCCTCAGGCGTTAACGATCGGTTACGGCGCCAGCGGCGGGCTGATGGTTCCCGGATTGCCGCTGAGGCCGGCGGCGATGTTGCGGTTGATGTCGATCAGCGCCTGCAGCTTTTCGACTTCTGGCTTGAGCTGCAGCGCGGCGCACTGCGTCAGCACGAAAATGCCGATGTTGGCGATGTTCTGGCGAATTTCGATCTGTTCCGGATTCTGGTCGCTGATCGCGTCGGAGACGAAGATCGACCAGAGCTTGCGGTTGAACATCAGCGCGTCTATCAGGCCCTCGTCGGTCTCTGCCCAACGGTCGATGACGTCCTGAAGTTTTCGTACGGCCTTGAACAGTGCCTGCGCTTCGATATCGCGGGGGGTTGCAATTTTCTGAGCAGTCCGCGCATAAGCCTGAGCACCGTAGGACATGTACTACTACCTCAACAACTCTTCTTCGCGCTTCATTAGTGGGCGCAGTTCCCTTAGCGCTTTGTAAAGAGCGCCGCTTAAAATTAGATTACTCACCGATTCAATCGGCTCTCTGTAGCTAGGCACCGCCTCGATCAGCTCCTTGATGAAACCAAGGTAAAGGTCCTGATAACCGGGAATGTCGTTTTCGAGGTACATCATCTGGACGCAGAGATAGATGCGTTTCACCGGCGTGTTCGCGGTCTCCGCGGTGAGGATATCTTTCTCCCGCAGGATCGGTGCGTCACCGTCGATCAGAAACGCCGTTCGTGCATCGGAATTGGTGATAACGCTCTTGCCGATGATGATCCGTTCGAACGGCTTCAATTCAACTCGCAATGCCATGACGGTCTCCTTCTTCCGTGCCGAATCCGGCCACAGAAATTCGGCCAAACGATTATCGGTGCTATGTTATGCGCAGCCTTGCCCCACCGATCCAGCTTAAAAATGCCCCTTGAACCGGAAATTCCGCGGTCTGGCACGAATCAGCCGCGCCGGACGCGAAAAAGCGGCGAGGTTGCCCTCGCCGCCCGGTCTCGCGAGTCGGCCTGAAGGCTTACTGCAGCAGCTTGAGCACGCTCTGCTGCGACTGGTTGGCCAGCGCCAGCGCCGACACCGCGATCGACTGGCGGGTCGACAGCGCCTGGCTGTTCGCGGCTTCCTCATTGGTGTCGGCGAGCGTCAGATTGGACGAGCCGGTCGACAGCACGTTGATCAGGTTCTTGGCGAACTCCTGGCGGATCTGCACGATCGACAGGTTCGAGCCGAGCGATGAAGCCTGTGCGCGCAGCGTGGTGCTGGCGGCGTTGAGCGCGGTCAGCGTCGAGTTCGCCGCGGCGTTGTCGATGAAGCTGGTGCCCGCGACCAGCGTCGGCAGGCCCAACCCGGCCGGCGTCAACGCCGTGCCGGTGATGTTGAGGGTCGACTTGCCGGTCTCGTTGAACACCAGCTTCAGCGTATCGCCTGCCAGCAAGTTGACGCCGTTGAACGAGGCGTCCTGCGACGTGGTGGTGATCTGCGCGATGATGTCGTTGTACTGCTTCACGAGGTTGGCGCGCGTCGCCTGCGAGTTGATGTCGGCGACCGGCGGGTTCGGCACGGTGAAGCTGAGCGCCGTCGCAACGGTGCCGCCCATCGTGCCGCCGTCGAGCGTCGAGCCCAGCGTCGAGGATGCGTAGTCATTGCCGGCGGAAATCGTCAGCTTGCCGTTGGCATCGAGGGTGGCATTCATGTTGTTGGCGAGCAGCGCCACGTTGAGCTGCGCCAGCGTCTTGACGGTGCCGTTGGTGCCGTCGCCGAAGGTCACATTGACGGCCGTGCCGCCCTTGAAGGACGAGAACGTCAAGGTCGTGCCGTTGATGCCGCCGGCGCCGGCGGCGCGGGTGGCGGTGAAAGTGGTGTTGGTGCCGGTGTTGCCGGCGAGGCCCAGCGACACCAAGGCATTGCCGGTGCCGGAAATGTTGAGATCGGCGGCGGTGCCGGTGCTGATCTTCAGCGCACCGGCGACGACCTGCGACGGCACGCCGGTGCCGGCTTTCAGCGTCAGGGCGCCGCCAGCCGAAATCGTAGTGCCCTGTGCGCCGGTGGCGATATCGATCGCCGTGAGCACGTCGGCCACGGTGCCGCCCTGCAGGTAGACCGTCGAGTTCCCGGCGCCGTCGGTGACGACGCCGTTGAGCACGCCGGAACCGGCCGGCGGAGTGGCCGGCGCTACGGCATTCTTGAAGGTGATGGTCTTGCCATTGACGTTTAGCGTCGAGCCGTCGTCGACCAGGGTACCGAGCGCGCTGGCATCGATGGTGCGGCCCTGGGTCACCGTAACCGGGCCGGAGCCGGTGCCGGTGGTCAGGCCGAGGCCGTTGAGCAGATCGGCCTTGCCGCTGATGCTGAGGTCCGAGCCGGTGCCGGTGGTCAGGGTCAGGATGCCGGCGCCAATCGCGGCGTCGGTGCCGGACGAATGAGTGATCGTCGCAACGCCGTTGGCGATCGAAGCTTTCTTGACGCCGCTGGCCAGATCGATGGCGTCGGCCAGGTTCTGGACCGTCGCGGCCGGTGTGGTCGCGGTGCCGAGGTAGATGGTTGAATTGCCGTTGCCGTCGGTGATGACGTTGCCGGCGAGGCCCGATCCCGACGGCAGCACAGCCGCGGCGGCGGTGCCCGAGCGGAAGGTGATGGTCTTGCCGTTGACGGTCAGCGTGTCGCCATCGATCGGCGCCGCAGTGCCGGCGATCGTCGTCGCGCCCGGCGTTCCGATCAGGGTGAGGCCCATGGCCAGTGACGCCGCGGTGCCGGCGCCGTTCGGCGCCGCGATGCCCGCGAGCGAAGCCGAGGTGGCGCCGAGGGTGGTCGCGCCGGTGATCGGGTGGGCGCCGCCGGCGGTGCCGTCGGTGATCACCTTGCTGACCGCGTTGGCGCTGGTGTAGCTGGTGCTGCCGCGCAGGTCTTCGGGGGTCGCGCCGGTGATGGTGGTGGAGACGTTGGACTTGGTCGAATAGCCGACCGTGGTCTGCAGCGCCTGGTTGGCGATCGATTTCGCGGTATCGACCAGCTTGTTCAGCGAAGTGATGCCGGTATTGGCCGCCTGCAGGATCTGCACACCGTTGCCGATGCCGTCCAACAGGTTGTTGATGTCGCTGGCGCGGCTGTCGAGGCCCGCCGCGGTGAAGAAGTTGGTGGGATTGTCGAGCGCCGTGTTCACCTTCTTGCCGCTCGCGAGCCGGTTCTGCGTCGTTGCCAGGAGATCGGCGGTCGACTGCAGTGAGAGCAGGTTCTGGCGTACGGACGATGAGAGAACGATGCCTGACATTTGATAGCCTTCCTGATCCGTGCTGGACGCCGACCTTTCGGGTCGCGCGACGCATGGGGCGTTTTTGGCAGGCAAGATGCCGCCGCGACGCTGCCGGTGATGTTTGACGCCCTACTGGAAGAGGAATCTCGACGCACATACACGGGTGCACCGGATCGAACGCGGCCGATTCTCGGCCTACCTGCTTCCTACGTACCCGCAGTGTTAGGCGGCAGCCTTTAATTTATGGTTAATGCCGCCTTAAGATCGGCGGCAACCTGCCCCAAAACGAGAAAAAGCCCAAAAAGCTGGGCTTTTCGGGCTTTCGATGCGGCGGTTGCAAGGTCGCGGCGGGACCTGCGTCGCAGCGCATGGGCGGCGGGATCGCCGATACGATTACCCCAATACCGCCTTGCGCCGGCTGATTCGACTCAAAAAAAGACGGCGGGGTTTCCCCCCGCCGCCTTCTGTTTGGTGCGTCAGTTCGTGATCAGCGCAGGAGCTGAAGCACGCCCTGCTGCGAGGTGTTGGCGAGCGACAGTGCGGACACCGCGATCGACTGGCGGGTCGACAGCGCCTGGCTGTTGGCCGCTTCCTCGTTGGTGTCGGCCAGCGTCAGGTTCGACGAACCGGTCTGCAGCACGTTGATCAGGTTCTTCGAGAAGTCCTGACGCAACTGCACGACCGACAGGTTCGAACCGAACGACGAGGCCTGCGACCGCAGCGTGGTGGTAGCCGTGGTCAGGCTCGCGATGGTCTTGTTGGCCGCCGCGTTGTCGATGAAGTCGGTACCAGCCGACAACTTGGACAGGCCGAGACCGGTCGGGCCGAAGCTGACGCCGGAGATGCTCAGCTTCGAAGAACCGGTTTCGTTGAAGGTCAGCTTCAGAGTGTCGCCATTGAGCAGGTTGACGCCGTTGAAGGACGAATCCTGCGCAGTGGTGGTGATCTGATCGATGACCTGGTTGTACTGTGCAACCAAGCTGGCGCGAGTGGCCTGCGAGGTGGCATCCTTGACGGCATTGACGACCGTCTGGCCGTTGAAGCCGATGCTGGCGGTGGAGGAAGCGGTGCCGGCGACGGTACCGATGTTGGCAGAAGCCGCATCGTTGGTCGTGCTGATGGTCAGCTTGCCCGATGTATCAATGCTGGCCTGGAGGTTGTTGGCCGCCAGAGACGTATTGAGTTCATCGAGCGTGTCGACCTGGTTTGAAGCGGTGCCGAAGACGATGCTGGTGGCGGTACCGCCGCCGGTCGCACCGATGGTCAGGGTCTTGCCGAGCAGCGCGGGCGCCGTACCTGCCGTACGGGTGCTGGTAGCAACCGCAGTCAGGTTGAGCTTGGCAACAGCGGTGCCCGTGAGCGTGAGATCGCTGGCGGTACCGGTGTTGAGGGTGATCGCACCGGCCGTGATCGAGTTGGCGGCGCTGCCGGTGATCGAAGCAACGGCGGTGAGGATGTCACCGACGGTGCCGGTCGTGATGTCGATCGAGAGATCGCCGCCCGTTGCAGTACCGGTGGTGCCGGCGCCGTTGTTGAAGGCGATGGTCTTGCCGTTGACGACCAGCGTGTCGGAAGCAGTGAACTTGCTGGCGGCCGTGAGGTTGTCCGAACCTGCGCCGGCAGTACCGGACAGCAGAGTCGCCGTCGTGATGGCAACCGCGGTACCGGTATTGTCGTTCAGGATCGCGGTGCCGGCAACGGCCTTGTTGGTCGCATCGCCGGTGGGGCCGAGCAGGTTGGCTGCGGTCGCTCCGGTGGTGGCAAGGCTGGTGATGGACGACTTGGTATAGCCGACGGTGGTCTGCAGGGCCTGGTTCGCGATGGACTTGGCGGAGTCGACCAGCTTGCTGAGCGAGGAGATGCCGGTGCTGGCAGCCTGCAGGATCTGCACGCCGTTACCAATGCCATCAAGCAGGTTGTTGATGTCGCTGGCGCGGCTGTCGAGGCCGGCGGCAGTGAAGAAGTTGGTGGGATTGTCGAGGGCCGAGTTCACCTTCTTGCCGGTGGACAGGCGGCTCTGGGTGGTCGAGAGCAGGTCTGCGGTCGCGGACAGCGAGAGCAGGTTCTGACGGACTGATGACGAGAGAATGACGGACATTTTATGATACCTTCCTGGTATTAAGCAACACACCGACCTTCTTGGTCAGCGGGGGGGACACTGACCCTGCCGCCATAACGGGGTGTGAACTTTCGACCTGGTACGAATACGCCAGCACATCTCCCTAGGTACTATTACTGGTAGGCTGCGGCGACGCCTTGGCGGGTCGCCCTCCCTCCCCGCGCGCCCCGCGACCAACTGCTTTGCCGGCCGCCCCGTCTCAATTCGCCGGGAGCACAAAAAAAGACGGCGGGGTTTCCCCCGCCGTCTTTCCGATTGGTACGTTCTGTACCTTTGCAGATATCAGCGCAGCAGCTGAAGCACGCTCTGCTGCGAGGTGTTGGCGAGCGACAGTGCGGACACCGCGATCGACTGGCGGGTCGACAGCGCCTGGCTGTTGGCCGCTTCCTCGTTGGTGTCGGCCAGCGTCAGGTTCGACGAGCCGGTCTGCAGAACGTTGATCAGGCTCTTCGAGAAGTCCTGACGCGCCTGCACGATCGACAGGTTGGAGCCGAAGGCCGAAGCCTGCGCCCGCAGCGTGGTGGAGGCGGTGTTCAACTTCGCAAGCACGGTGTTGGTGTGCGAGTTGTCGATGAAGTCGGTCCCGGAGGTCAGGCTCGACAGGCCGAGGCCGGTCGGGTTGTTGGTGACGCCCTGGATCTGGATCGTCGACTTACCGGTTTCGTTGAACACCAGCTTCAGTGCGTCGCCGTTGAGCAAGTTGACGCCGTTGAACGAAGCATCCTGGGCCGTGGTGGTGATCTGGTCCATGATGTCGTTGAACTGCTTCACCAGACCCGCACGGGTGTTCTGCGCGGTCGGATCGGCCACCGGCGCCGAAGCCGAGGTGAAGCTCAGCGTCGAAGCCGCGTTGCCGCCGATCGCACCGCCATCGGCCGAACCCAGGGTCGAGGACGCGTAGTCGTTCGACGCCGCGATCGTCAGCTTGCCGCTCGTGTTATCGACCGACGCCGTCAGGTTGTTGGCGGACAGCGCAGAGTTGAGCTGGGCCAGCGACTTGACGGTTCCGTTGGCGCCGTCGCCGAAGGTGACGCTGACCGCCGAACCGCCCTTGAAGGAGCTGAAGGTCAAGGTCTTGCCGTTGATGCCGCCAGCAGCCGCAGCGCGCGTAGCGCTGAAGGAGCTGTCGGTGCCGGTGGCGCCGGTGAGGCCAAGGGCGCTCAGGGCGTTGCCGGTGCCGGTGATATTCAGGTCGCTGCTGAGACCCGTGCTGAGCTTGAGGGCTCCGCCGGAGCTCAGCGTCGAGTTGGTGGTGCCGGCCGTGGTCTTCAGAGTCGCGCCGGTCGAACTGAGCGAGGCGGTCTGCACGCCGGTCGCCAGGTCGACCGCCTTGAGCACATCGGCAACCGTGGCGCTCTGCAGATAGACGGTGGAGTTGCCGCTGCCATCGGTCTCAACGTTGCCGCTGACGCCGGTGTGAGTCGACGACGCCGCCGGGGTGGCTGCGTTCTTGAAGGTGATGGTCTTGCCATTCACGTTCAGGGTCGATCCGTCCTGGATCTGGTTGGCCACCGTCGAGCCGCTGGTGACGCGCTGGGCGGTGACGGAGACCGGACCCGAACCCGTTGCGGAGGTCAGTCCGAGCTGCTTCAGGAGGTCGGCGGTGCCGCTCAGGTTGAGATTGGCGCCGGTCGAGCTGTTCAGGGTGACGATGCCGGCGGCAACCCCGGATGCGGTCTGTCCGGCGTTGGTCGAGATCGTCGCGACACCGGCGCTGTTGGACGCCGACTTCACGCCGCTGGCCAGATCCACCGCGGTGAGCAGGTCGCTGACCGTGGCTGATGTATAGCTCGTGTCGGTACCGAGGTAGATCGTCGAGTTGCCGCTACCGTCGGTCGCGATGTTGCCGGACACGCCGCTGTTGCCGGTGGCCAGGCTGTTGGCGGTCGGAGGAGCCAGCGCCTTGAAGGTGATGGTCTTGCCGTTCACCGACAGCGACGTGCCATCGGAGATCGCAGCGGTGCCAGCGCCATTCAGGCCACCCACGCTGTTGAACAGCTTGGTGGAGCCCGAGATGTTTCCGGCTGCACCGGCTGTCAGCGCGACCGTGGTCGAACCCGCCACGGTGAAGCCGAGCTTGGCGAGCGTCGCGCCGCCATTGTTGTCGGTGACCGAGAGAGCGCGGTTGGTGCCGGTGTTCAGCGTGATCGCGCCGCCTGTGATGGAGGACGCGTTCGTCGTGTTGCCGTTGATGGTGTCGATGGTCGACAACAGTGAGCCGACGGTCTGATCGACGCCGATCGTGTAGTTGCCGTTGGTATCTGCCGTCGCTGCACCGGTCGCACCGAAGGTGATGGTCTTGCCGTCGACGGTGATCGAGTCGCCGGCGACCGGACCGTTAGCAGCGGAGCTGGCGGTGGACGAGATGGCGCTGATCGCCGTGGCCGAGGTGATGTTAGTCGCGAGGGTGGCATTGAACAGCGCAGCGCCGGCCGTACCGGCGGTGTTGCCCGCCGCGGGAACCGTAACGGCAGCCGAGGCCGCGACAGAACCGATTGCGCCGCCGAGCTTGTCGAGGAGCGACACGCCGGTGTTGCCGCCCGCGGTGCCGTCAACGATGACGTTACCGGAGGCAACGGTGCTGTCGAACGCGGTGGTGCCGCGCAGATCGTCGGCGGTGGCGCCGGTGATCGTGGTGGCGACGTTCGACTTGGTGGCGTAGCCCGTAGTGGTCTGCAGCGCCTGGTTGGCGATCGACTTCGCGCTGTCCACGAGCTTGTTCAGCGAACTGATACCGGTCGAGGCGGCATTCAGGATCTGAACACCGTTGCCGATACCATCAAGCAGGTTGTTGATGTCGCTGGCGCGGCTGTCGAGGCCGGCGGCCGTGAAGAAGTTGGTGGGATTGTCGAGGGCCGAGTTGACCTTCTTGCCAGACGACAGGCGGCTCTGGGTGGTCGAGAGCAGCTCTGCGGTCGACTGCAGGGAGAGCAGGTTCTGACGGACGGAGGACGAGAGTGTGACGGACATGATGAAGCCTTCCTGGAAACGAAACAACGATCTTCTGATCGATGGCAGGACTGTGGACTGCAGAACTGAAGAATACGTAAAACTACGCGGGTAAATTTACCTAAGTATCGGCCGCATGTTTGGACCGGCCGCGAGCAAGCGGCCGCTGGCGCGGCGGCGAGATCGACCAGTCAGCTGAATTCAGCGAGGGTTTTCAGACGCAAGCGCACGGCTCATGGCGGCGTGCGCGGCGATCGTGACGGCGTCGGGGCGTATTTGCCCGCGCTAATCTTTAGAGAAACTTAACCAAGCTCATCTTGTAGAGGTCGGACGTGGTTTGGTACGACGCCTGCAACGCGGTCTGCAACGCGAGGATCTTGGTGGCGACCTCGTTGTTGTCGACGCCCTCGATGGAATCCAGCAGCGATTGCGAAATCACCTTGCTCTGGTTCTGGCGGTCGGTGGTCGATTTGATCGAGGCCTGAGCGCCGGCGAAATCCGCCTGGATGTTCTGGATGCTCTGGGTACCGGGGATCACCGCAAGGTTCTGTGCGATGCGCTGATTGAGCGCGGAGATCTTGTCGCCCGCATTCAACGCCGTCACCGGCGGGGTCCCCGTTGGGCTCACCTTCGTGGTCACAGCGGCGAACACCGCGACGTTCTGCAGTTCGGTGCGCAAGGCCTGTTCGTTGGCGCGCGCGCCATACTGCACGGTCGTGCCGGTATCGACCTGCGCAACCGCGGTGCCGCGGGCCGAGTCGGTCTGCCCCGCCGTGGTATCGCTCTCGCCGGTATACCAGATCACGGTATCGGCCTTGGTGCCCGCCACCAGCGTGGTGGATGCATTGAAGGCCGGTCCGCCACCGACCCGCATGGGCGGCTGATCGAAGAAGTTCTGCCCGGCCTGAATCGCCGACGCTGCGGCCATCGTCCCGTTGGCCAGGGATTTCATCGACGTCGCCAGCGCGGTGTTCAGGTTCGCCGCGGTCACCGCCGATGACGGTGCTACCGGCGGCACCGCCTGCGGGTTGCCCGGATCGATGAGAAACGTGTTGGCGTCCATCGGCGTTTTCGCCGTGGTGGTCGCGGTCATCACGATATCTTCGGAGGTGCCGTCCGGCATCTGGAGGGTAAACTTGACGGTGTCGCCCTCCTGCGGAATCACCGTTCCGAGATCGATCGACATGGATTTCGCCGCTGGTGGTACCGCCGGAGTCGGCGGCACGGTGGTCGGCAGAGTCGCGGGCTGGGTCACCGTGGCGCCGACGATGGTCGTCGAGACACCGGAGACCTTCATGCCGAACGGCTGCGCTGCGGCCGGCGGCGCCGGCGTCAGTTCTTCCTCCGTCACCACGACGGAACTCTGCGAGGCCGGAGCCGCGGGCACCGCGGATCCGATACGACCGTTGAGATTGACCCCGAGATCCGCCTGCAGACGTTCAGCTATCACCTGCTTCAGCCCGGCGATCGCCGTGCCGCTGCCGTTCAGGATCTGGTCGGCGGACGCCACCGGCGGCGCATCCGTGGCGCGACCGCCGAACAGATAGCGATCGCCCGCCTTGGCATTGAGCATGTCGACCGAATCGAAGAAGCCGAGCGAGGCGGTCTTCTGGCCGGCGGTCTGGCCGGTATTGTCGAGCGTGCTGCCGGCGCTGACCGCCGCACCCTTCACTGACGAGGTCACGGCGACGAGCCTTTGCAAGGACAGGTTAGCCACGCTGATGCGGGTGTTCACGTTGGTCGCGGTGTCGGCATAGGCCGAATAGGAATTCAGCTGGGCGCGGAGGCCGAGTGCGAGGCTGCGACCCGCGCCCTGCCCGGCATAGGTGTTGGATACCTTGCCGCTCGCCAGCTGCTCGGTCAGCGTGTCGAGCTGGCTGCGCAGGTTGAGAATCCCGGAGCCGATGTAGGACGTCCGTCCACTTACGCCATCGATTGACATGATTACCTCAGAATGCCTGCATCAGGGTCTTGTACATGTCGTTGACCGTCGACATCACACGGGCGTTGGCCGCATAGGCATTCTGCAGCGACAGCAGATGCGCCATTTCCTCGTCGATATTGACGCCGGAGGTCGCGGTAAATTTCTGCTGAAGCGTACTGAGCACCACATTCTGGCCGTCGGCAACCTGCGAAGCGGCCGCCGCGTTGGCCCCCTGCTGGCTGGTGATCTGCTGCATGTAGCTCAGCAGGGTGCCGGTGAACGGCGTTCCCGTGCTGCCGACGCCGGTCTGCGGCGAGTAGGTGAACCTGGCGTTGTTGAGCTGCTGCGAAATGAACGACGCGCGCGTGCTGTCGCCGGCAGGCGTCTGCGGCGCGGTGTTGTACACCACCAGCCGCGACGGATCGGCGCTCAGTGCAGTGTTGATGCTGAGGCGCTGCGCCAGGCCGGTGATCTGCGCGCCCGCGACGGTGGTCGCGCCCGAATAGGCCTTGCCGTTGTCGGTGAACAGCGGCACTTCGACGCCGTTGCCCGTGAGCCCGGTTTGCGTAACGGTGGTCGACGCGGCATCGATGGTGGTGAAGCCGGCGGTGTTGCGGACGCTGAGGGTCGATCCGCTGCTGGTGAAGTTTAGGTTGGCGCCGTTGAGCGCGGCATTGAGCTGCGCGGCCACCGTCCCGGATGTGCCGGAAAAATCGATCCCGATCACCTTGTTGTTCGCCGTCGTCGAAGCCGGCAACGGAAGCACCGAGGGATCGTCGACGCGCACGATCGTCAGAGTGCGCTGGGTGTTGGAGGCGACGTCCGTGTAGGTCAGGTTGATGGTGTTGCCCGTCAACAGGTTCGCGGTGTTGAGGTCGTAGCCCTGCGGGACCGCCGCGGCCGCCGTGGGCGTTCCGGTGGTGGTCTTGTCGGACAGCGCGCTGGCCATCGTTGCGGCGAACTGATCGAGCTGGGTCTGCGCCTGCACCAGCGTCTTGTCGCGCAACTCGACATAGGCAGCGATCTTGCCGGACTTCAGCGTGTCGGTGAGGTCGATCGAGCCGCCGTTGGAATAGCTGACCTTGATCGATCCCAGCGAACTCAGTGCCGAGTTGGAATTCCATGTCGTGTTCGGCGTCACCGTACCCTGCGCGTCGAACGTCAGGGTGGCAGCCTCGTTGCCGACCAGTTGCACGCCGGACCCCGTGAACACCGTCACCTGGTTGGCGCTGTTGGTGGTGACGCGAATGTCCATCAGCTGCGACAGCTGCGTGACATACTGGTCGCGCTGGTCGAGCAGCGCCGCGGTCGCGGAATCCGTCGAGGTGCCGCCGAGCGGATTGGTCTGCAACTGATTGTTGATGGTGGCAATCTGCTTCATCAGATTGTTGGCGACGCCAACGGAGTCCTTGATGCCGGTCTCGGCGGCACCGCGCAACGTCTGCAGACCCTGCGACATGGAATTGAGCTGCGAGGCCATCGCCTGCGCGGCGTTGACGACGCCGATCCGTGCCGATGCGCTGTCCGGGCTGGTGCTGAGCGCCTGCACCGCCGCTGTCAGCGCGTTGAACGAGCTTTCCAGCGTGCCGGTGCCATCGGGATTGCCGTAGATGCCCTGCACCTGCTGCAGGAAGCTGGACTTCAGCGACGCATAGGACGCGCCGGAGGTCTCGGTGCGCAGCTGCGCCAGGATGTACTGGTCGAGTTCGCGATTGACGCCGACGATGTTGACACCGGTGCCGATCGATCCGGTGTTGGTCTGCACCTGATCGGTGGTCTTGCGAACATAGCCGGGCGTCTCCGCATTGGCGACGTTCGACGACACCAGCGACATCGAGGCCTGGTTGGCCCGCAGGCCGGCCATAGCAATGGAGAGTGCGTCGCCGAGACTCATGACACAAAACCGATCCTAGAGTTGAACACGGGCAGAGCGTCCGCGGCCTATCGCATGACGTTCAGAAGATCCTGCACCATGGTGTTCGCGGTGGTGATCACCTTGGTATTCGCCGAATAGGCCTGCTGCGTCACGATCAGCTTGGTGAATTCGTCGGCGATGTCGGTGTTGGACGACTCCAGCGACGAGCCGGAGATGCTGCCGCCCTTGCCGAACAAGGCCGCACCGGATTCGTTGGTGGTCTCGAAGGCGCCGCCGTCGATGCGCTTGAGAAAGTTCGGACCGTTGAAGGTCGCGACGCTGACCTCGGCGAGATCGATATTGCGGCCGTTCGAATAGGCGCCGACCACGCGGCCCTGATTGCTCACGGAGACGCTCTGCAACTGGCCGGCGGCGTAACCGTCCTGATTGAGCTGATTGACCTGGGCGTTGCCGTTGGTGTCGGCGAACTGGGTCAGGCCGCCGGTACCGAACGCCATGGTGACGTTGCCGAGCGAGACCCCGCTCACGGTCAGGCCGGTCAGCGTGATCTGGCCAACCACGGGCTGCATCTGGCCATTGGAGCCGAATTTGAAGTCGGTGCCGACGTTCACCCAGGCCGTCTGTCCCCCGGTGGCCTGCGGATTGGTCTGGTAGAACAGGTTCCAGGTGTCGGTGCCGCCCTGCGCAGCCGATGCGATCTTGGCCCAGCGGAACTGGAGATTGACCGGGGCGCCGTTGCCGTCATAGGCGGTGGCGGCGCCGCCGCTGATCGACTCGTCCAGGAACACCTGGTTGTCGCTACCGATGACCGTACCGGTTCCCGCCGTGCCGCCGCCGCCGCGCAACGTGGTCACCGTGCCGGAAAAGCCCAACGCCGCGAACGCGGTGGTGGCGCCGGAGGTGATCGAAAAGTCGTTCATGACGCCGGTGTTCAGCGTGATGGCGCCGCCCGCCGACACCGTCGATGGCGTCGTGGCATTCGGCGCAACGTTGCCCGTGATGGTGTCGATCGTGGTCAGCAGGCTTCCAACCGTCGCAGTCGCGAGATCGACGAAGGTGGTGCCGGCGACGGGTGCCGGCGCGGCACCGGTGTAGAACTTGATGGTGTTGGCGGTGGTAACACCGGCATTGGTGGTGTTGACGACGATCGTATCATTGGCGGCGAACCCGGCGGGGAGCGAATCCGTGTTGACGACGCTGGCAAGGGCGGTCGACGCCGAGATCGCAACGGCCGGGGTCTGATAGTTGGTTTTGGCGTTTCCGGTGGTCCCGGTGTTGGTATACGACGCGGCCGGAGTGCCGAGCGTGCGCGGGTTGGCGACAAAGTCCGCCGGGCGCAGCAGTTCCGATCCGACCACCGATGTGTTGTGCTTGGTGGTCAGCGGGTAGCTCGCCAGGTTGGCACGGTAGTCGATCTTGGTGGTCGCCTGGGAGGGCAGGAAGTCGTTCTGGAATTTCAGGATCTGCGGCTGGCTGCCGACCGGGTTGCCGGTGGTGGCATCGATCGGCACGCCTTCGAGATAGTAGCCGGCGCCATTGACCAGGTAGCCGTTCTTGTCGAGCGAGAAGTCGCCGCGCCTGGTGTAGTTGTTGACGCCGGTGAAGATCGGGCTGTTGTCGGTGAAGCTGCCGGGCTTCTGCACCGCGAAAAAGCCGTCGCCATTGATCGCCATGTAGGTCGACACCGCCGCCGACTGCACCGAACCCTGGATGGTATTGGTGCTGCGCGATTGCGTGGTCACGCTGCCGGCAAGCTGCTGCGTGGTGCCGGTCTGCGGAATGAGGTCGAGGAAGCTGGTGTCGATGCGCTTGAACGCCGTGGTCCCGGAATTCGCGATGTTGCCGGAAATGTTTTCCAGCGCGTAGGAATTCGCCTTGAGGCCCGCGACGGACGTGGTGAGAGCGCCGAAGATACCCATTACATCGTCTCCAACTTCGATCCGGGCGGCCTGCCGGTCTTGCCAAATTTATGGCCGCTGTTCGAAGACGATGTCGCAAGCCCCGTGCCAAGGGCGATAATCCAATCATTTCAATGATCTAAGAAAATACCCCGGTCCAGGGACCGGGGCACAATTGCCTAGCGCGGTAATAATTGCCGGGACGAAGCGCCTGATTTCGCCGGTTGCTACGTAGCGGGCACTCCCTACCCTCGCGCCGCATTTGCGGGGAGAGGTTAGGTCAGCTCGCTGACGGCGCAGCCGGTTTGAACACCATCGCAAAACCGTCCATGCAGTAGCGCAGCCCGGTCGGTTTCGGGCCATCGTCGAAGACGTGGCCGAGATGGCCGCCGCAGCGCCGGCAATGGATTTCGGTGCGCACCATGCCCAGCGTGCCGTCCTTGCGTTCGCCCACGGCGTTGTCCAGCGGCTTCCAGAAGCTCGGCCAGCCTGTGCCGCTCTCGTACTTGGTCTCCGAGGCGAACAGCGGATTGTCGCAGCCGGCGCAGGCGAAGATGCCCTTGCGGTGCTCCTTGAGCAGCGGGCTGGAGCCCGGGCGCTCGGTGCCTTCCTTGCGCAGGATCTCGTATTGCTGCGGCGTCAGTTGCTTGCGCCATTCGGCATCGGTCTTTTCGACCTCGAATTTCTCCGCGGCATGGGCTGGCGAGACGCGCAGCCAGCGCAGCGAAAACAGCGCCGCCAGGCTGGCGGCGGAAGCGAGCAGAATGCGGCGGTCGATCATGATGGTCTCCCATGGACGTCGAGACGGTGATCTCGTTCGCAGCAGATACGGCCGGAGCGGGTGGAAGTTACACGGCCGGAGCGGTATTTCGCTCACTTTATGTTGTTCCGGCGGCAGCTGCCGTCAGCTCTGCGGTGGCGGCCCTTGGGTACCGGCCTGCCGGTTGGCTTCCGCCAGCCGGGCCTCGCGCACCAGTTCCCGGGAACGGGCCCGTTCCCGATAGCGCGCCAGCGTGCCGGCCACCGCGGCGCTGCGACGCTCCCAGGCGCTGACGACATGTCCG
>DATCUS010000183.1:0-33227 GCA_036561845.1 Tardiphaga sp.
GCGCCTCCGCCGGCTGCGGGTGCCGCAGCTCCCGCGGCTCCCCCCGCCGCGACGCCTCCCGCAGAACCGGCGAAATAACTACCGACCGCCGGAACGCCGGCAAATATTCTCGGTTTGGATATTTGGCGCCCTTAAAACGCCACGGCGTCATATGAGTTGTTAATTCCTGTGGTAGCGATATTCTTTTGCTGCCGTCTTACTGGTCGGACCTAGGGGACGGGTCCGCTGACCGGCCACGCTCGCCCCGTTATGGTTTTTCCGCGATGCGCGCCGTCGTCGCCGTTCTGTTGTTCGTAACTGCAGCTCATGCCGCCCTCTGGGGCATCTTGCAGGAGAAGCAGGAGGCGCCGGACTTCAAGGGCATGCTCCCCAGCGTCTCTTACGCCCCGTTCGACGGCACCGCGCATCCCGACATCGATAATGTTCCCAACGCCGAGAAAATTCGCGCCGACCTGAAGAAGCTCGCGACGATGACGCGCGCCATTCGCCTCTACTCGTCGACGGGCGGCGTCGAAATGGTGCCGGCGATCGCCAACGAATTCGGCCTTAAGGTCACCGTGGGTGCCTGGATCGACAAGAACATCGACCGCAACGAACGCGAAATCGCCGCGGCGGTCGATCTCGCCAAGCGCAACTCAAACGTCATCGCCATCGTGGTCGGCAACGAAACGATCTATCGCGGCGAACTCAAAGCCGACGATCTGATCGAATACATTCGCCGCGTGAAGCGGCAGGTGAACGTCCCCGTAACGACGGGTGAGATCTGGAATATCTGGCGCGACAATCTCGCGGAAACACCGGATGGCAAGCCGACGCTCGCCTCATCCGTTGATTTCATTGCCGCGCATATCCTGCCCTATTGGGAGAATTTCAAGGATACGCAAGCGGTCGACCAGGCAATGTACATCTACGGGTTGCTGCGCGAGGTGCTTCCCGGCAAGCGCATCGTGATCGCGGAATTCGGCTGGCCGAGCGCGGGTTACAATCTGCGCAACGCCGTTCCGGGGCCGTTCCAGCAAGCTGTCGTGCTGCGCAATTTCGTCGCTCGCGCCGAAGCGGTCGGCATGGAATACAATATCGTCGAGGCCATCGATCAGCCCTGGAAGTTCTTCGAGGGCGGCGTCGGCCCGTACTGGGGTATCCTGAACGCGGCGCGCGAGCCGAAATTTGCCTGGACCGGTCCGGTGGTCAACCAGGATTACTGGAAGCTTGCTCTCATTGCCGTGCTGGTCGGCGTCCTGTTGTCACTGCCGATTCTGCAACTCGTCGCGCCCACCGCGATGCAGGCGCTGCTGCTGTCAACTGCGGCAAACGGCGTGGGCGCCTGGGTCGCAACCATCTTTGCCTATCAGCAGGGCCATTATTTCGTCTGGGGTTCGGCCTTCGCGCTGACGCTGGGCCTGATTCTGCTGGTGCCCCTGGTGCTGATCGCCATGGCGCGAATCGAGGAGATCGCCGCCATCGCCTTCGGCCGCGCCCCGCGTCGGCTGCTGACGCCCGCGCAGACCTCGCTGCAGGCCACTCCGGCCGGTGGCACATTCCCCAAGGTCTCGATCCACATCCCGGCCTATCGCGAACAGCCGGACATGCTGAAGCAGACGCTCGATGCGGTGGCGCGGCTCGATTACCCGAATTTCGAATGCGTGGTGATCATCAACAACACGCCGGACCCGGCCTTCTGGCAGCCGATCCAGGATTACTGCCGCACGCTGGGCGAGCGCTTCATCTTCATCAATGCGGAGAAGGTCGAAGGCTTCAAGGCCGGTGCCCTGCGCATCGCCATGGCGCGGACCGCCGTCGACGCGGAAATCATCGGCATCATCGACGCCGACTATATGGTGGAGCCAAACTGGCTCAAGGATCTGGTGCCGGCGTTCAACGACCCCAATGTCGGGCTCGTGCAGGCGCCGCAGGACCATCGCGACGGCAACCGTTCGCTGATGCACTACATCATGAACGGCGAATATGCCGGCTTCTTCGACATCGGCATGGTCCAGCGCAACGAAGCCAACGCCATCATCGTGCACGGCACCATGTGCCTGATCCGCCGTGCCGCCATGGACATGGTGGGCGGTTGGGCCGGCGACACGATCTGCGAGGACAGCGATCTCGGCCTCGCCATCATGGAGCACGGCTGGCTCACCCACTACACCAACAAGCGCTACGGCTACGGCCTGCTGCCCGACACCTACGAAGCATTCAAGAAGCAGCGCCATCGCTGGGCCTATGGCGGCTTCCAGATCATCAAGAAGCACTGGCGGTTCTTTCTCCCCGGCGCGAGCCGGCTGACCCAGGAGCAGAAGCGCGAATTCGGCCTCGGCTGGCTGAACTGGCTCGGCGCCGAAAGCCTCGGCGTGGTGGTGGCCATGCTGAACCTGATCTGGGTGCCGATCGTCGTATTCGCCGACATCGCCATCCCCGACCAGATCCTGACGATCCCGATCATCGCCGCCTTCGTCGTGTCGCTGGTCCATTTCCTCACGCTGTACCGCCTGCGCGTTCACGTGACGACCTGGCAGATGCTGGGCGCCATGATCGCTGCGATGTCGGTGCAGTGGACGGTGTCGCGCGCGGTCGCCAACGGGTTGATTACCGAGCATCTGCCCTTCGCGGTCACGTCAAAGGGCGGAAAATCCAGCATGTCCATCGAGTTCCAGGCATTCTGGGAAGCGGTGATCGGCGTGCTGCTGCTGGCCGGCGCAGCACTTCTGATCGTCTCCAACAGCTTCAAGCAGGTGCACGAGATCTACGTGTTCGCCGCCGTGCTGGTGCTCGAAAGCCTGCCGTTCCTGTCGGCGGTGGCGATCGCCATCCTGGAGAACTCGCGCGCCAATGACTTTGCCTTCTGGCGCTACACCACGGTGCGGACCGCAGAACTGATCGGCCTGCGTCCGGTGGCGATGCCCACGGCGGCGACTGTCGCCCAGCCGGCGGCCTCGGAGGTTCATCGGGAGGCCAGCTAGGCGGCCATTTCCTCCTCTCAATTGTGCACCGTCGCGGCGCGAACCGGTCGCGCTATTGACCCGCGCGGACCCGCCCCCTACACAGCGCGTCACGTGGGGCGTCGCTCGGACGGTGGCGAAAGCTGCCGTCGAACGGGCCATTTGGGGGCTTAGATCGCGTAGCTCAGCTGGTAGAGCATTCGACTTTTAATCGAATGGTCGTGGGTTCGAGTCCCACCGCGATCACCACAATGCCCACCCAAACCGACCCCCGGGGCTGCCTCGGACGTCACAAGACACGGACACCTGTACCCATGCGCATTACCCTCGTCGGTTCCCGTCATTTCGGCGTCATCACCCTGGAGATGCTGCGGACCCATGACGTCGAGATCGCCCGGGTGATCGTGGCCGACGCCGAGGACCGTCTGGCGGCGGCTGCGCGTGCTTCCGGTATCGAGGTGGTCGTACAGGCCGATCCGAAGCTTGTGGTCGCCTCCGAGATCGCTCCCAACACCGACCTGATCGTCACCGCGCACAGCCACGCCCGCATCGGCAGGGATGCACTGGCCGCCTCCCGCCTGGGCGGCATCGGCTACCACCCCTCGCTGCTGCCGCGGCACCGCGGCATCGCCGCGGTGGAATGGACCATCCGCGAGGGCGACCCGATCGCCGGCGGCACCATCTATCACCTGGCCGACAACATGGACGCCGGGGCCATCGCCCTGCAGGAGTGGTGTTTCGTCAAGAAGGGCGAGACCGCCCGCGAATTGTGGGAACGCGCGCTGGCGCCACTCGGCCTGAAGCTGCTGGCGGAGGTCATCGACCACGCCATTGCCCACGGTAGCCTCCCCGCAACCCCGCAGGACGAGCAGTTCGCCACCAAGGCACCCAAGCTGGCCTGAGCCAGGCCGCTGAACTGCGCCAAAATTCGCGGGAATGGGAACCAATCCAGGCCAGGCCCGTTTGATCGATGGGACATTTATGGGCAATTTGCCGCGGTGCAGCAATATTTGAACACAATATCCCTGAATAAGAAGCCCATCACAAAATCGGGGATCTGATTCATGCGCTACAACCGCATTCGCGATATTCTTTGCATGTCCATCATTCTGGGCGCTACGGGCATTGCCATCGCCCCGGCGTCGGCCGAGTCGCCATATGACGGCCTCTGGAACGTCACCATCGTCACCAAATCCGGAAGCTGCGAGCCGACGGCACGCTATCCGCTCACCGTTTCCGATGGCAAAGTGACCGCGCCCGGCGCCGATGTATCCGGCAAGGTCGGCCGCGAGGGCGCCGTGCGGGTGTCTATCGGTGCCGCCTATGCCAACGGCCAACTCAATGGCAACAGTGGCTCCGGCAAGTGGAACGGCGCGTCCGGCGGCGTACCCTGCAGCGGTCGCTGGGAAGCCTCACGCCAATAGCCTTCATCGCAACCGGGAAAAATCGCATGACCACTTTTCTTGCATCTCCTCGACTGCTTGTCCGCACCGTTGCCGTCTGCGCGGCGATTGGCGCGTCGGCATCCGCGATCAGCGCGGAGTCAGCTCCGTTCACCGGCATGGCGGGCGTCTGGTCCGGCAGCGGCAACATTTCGTTGGAGGACGGCTCGAAGGAACGGATTCGCTGCAAGGCCACCTATGCGGTCAGCAGCGAAGGCAGCGGGCTCAACCAGAGTCTGCTCTGCGCCAGCGACAGCTACAAGTTCGAGCTTAAGAGCGACGTGCTCGCCAAGGGCGGCACGCTGTCCGGAACTTGGACCGAAACCACCCGCAACGTCGGCGGCACGCTGGAAGGCCGCGCCGGAAACGGTCACTTCAACGTCGTCGTCACCGCCCCGGCCTTCACGGCCCGGTTGACCATGACCACCAGTGGCAACAAGCAGAACGTCGCGATCAGCTCCGACGGTCAGTTCAAGGGCGCCAACATCGCTCTGTCGCGCAGCTAGACCTTTCTAAATCGCACCTCTCCGGCCGCTCACCAGAGCGGCCGTTTTTTTGCGCTGCAACGGTGGGACGGCAGTCCTGCCCGGCAGAATTGCCGGTTGCAAAGCGCGACGATGTCGCCGATACAACCGGCCCTTTCATGCGCCACCGCCGCTGCAATTTGCCGTGCGGATGCCGAGGATCCACCGCCCGACATGACTCGCGCACCGTCAAAATCCAAAGCCGCACTGTGGATGGCCGGCTGGCTGCTGCTGATGCTCGTCGTCGCTGTCGCCGGACGCGAGACCCTGCGCGAACTCAACGTATTCCAGGTGATGGAAGTGCGCTCGCTGATCGGGCTGCTGATGCTGTGGCCGATCGTCCACCTCAATGGCGGCCTGGCGGCGATGAAGACCGCACGGCCGCTGGCCCACGTCGCCCGCAACCTCGTGCACTATGTCGCGCAACTCGGCTGGTTCTTCGCGCTGACGCTGATCCCGTTGAGCCAGGTGGTGTCGATCGAATTCACCATGCCGATCTGGATCGCCATCATGGCCGCGCTCTTTCTCGGCGAGCGCGTGACGGTGTGGAAGGGCGCGGCGATCGTGCTCGGCCTCATCGGCGTGCTGGTGATCGTCCGACCGGCCGTCGCCACCATCAATCCGGGCCAGTTGATTGCGCTGGCCGCAGCCTTCGGCTTCGCCATTTCCATCACCGTGATCAAGTCACTGACCCGAACCGAAAGTAGCCTGAGGATCATCTTCTGGATGATCGTGGTCCAGGCCGCCGCCGGCCTGCTTCCTGCGCTCTACTTCTGGCAATGGCCGACAGTCTATGTATGGGGCTGGCTGGTGGTGATCGCATTCTGCGGCACGTTCTCGCACTTCTGCATGGCAAGGGCGATGCTCTATGCCGACGCCACCGTCGTGGTGCCGATGGACTTCTTGCGCGTGCCGCTGAGCGCCACGATCGGCTGGCTGCTCTATGCCGAGCGCATCGACATCTATACCGCACTTGGTGCGGCCCTGATCCTCACCGGCAACTTGCTCAATCTCAAAAGCACGGCACCGCTGCGTGCGCCGGCCGCCACCTGATCCGGCAGGCACGCGCCAGGCTGGGCGCCGCGGTGCGAACCGCTACATTCCGGCGGCCTTGCGCAGCGCGGCATTGATGCGGTCCTGCCAGCCCGGACCACCCTCCTGGAAATGCTCGAGCACGTCCTGGTCGATCCGCAGCGACACCAGCTCGCGGACACCCGGCACCGCAGCCTTCTTCTCGGGCAATTCCGGCACCTTGGTGGTCGTCTGCTTGAACGCCGCTTCGGCCTCGGTGCGGGCGTCGTGGAGCGTGCGGGGACGCCGCGGCGGCTGGGACATGGTCAGATTCCTTCAAACAGAGCGGTCGACAGGTAACGCTCCGAGAACGACGGCACGATGGCAAGAATGACCTTGCCGGCGTTCTCCGGGCGCTTGCCGATCTGCAGCGCGGCGGCGATCGCTGCCCCCGACGAAATACCGCCGGCGATGCCCTCGTTGCGCGCCAGCGCGCGGGAGGTCTCGATGGCGGTGGCGCTGTTGATCTTGATGATCTCGTCAATGACCGCGCGGTCGAGGATGTCCGGCACGAAGCCGGCGCCGATGCCCTGGATCTTGTGCGGGGAATGCTGGCCCCCGGACAGCACCGGACTTTCCTCGGGCTCGACCGCGACCACCCGCAGCGACGGTTTGCGCGGCTTCAGCACCTGGCCGACGCCGGTGATGGTGCCGCCGGTGCCGACGCCGGCGACGAAGAAATCGATGTTGCCGCCGGTGTCGTTCCAGATTTCCTCCGCCGTGGTGCGACGATGGATCTCTGGATTGGCGAGGTTCTTGAACTGCTGCGGCATCACCGCGTTCGGCGTGGTGCGCACCAGTTCTTCCGCCGTGGCGATCGCACCCTTCATGCCCTGCCCGGCCGGCGTGAGCACGATCTCCGCGCCGAGAAATGCCAGCATCTTGCGGCGCTCGATCGACATCGACTCCGGCATCACCAGCTTCAGCCGGTAGCCGCGCGACGCCGCCACATAGGCCAGCGCGATGCCGGTGTTGCCCGAGGTCGGTTCGATCAGCACGGTGTCGGCATTGATCACGCCGGCCTTTTCCATGGCGATGACCATGGCCGCGCCGATACGGTCCTTCACGCTGGCCGCAGGATTGAAATATTCCAGCTTGGCGAGAATGGTGGCCTGCACGCCGTGCTGTTGCGGCAGGCGCACCAGCCGGACGATCGGCGTATCGCCGATGGCTTCCACGATACTGCCGAATATGCGTCCGCGCCCCGGACGCTGCGTGTGCGCTGCATTCGCATCTGGCGACGTGTCCATAACCGATCCTCCGTTGAGAAATCCAAGATCCGTGCCTGAGTTTGCGTTGATTTGTGGTATCGCGCAACCAAACGCAAGCCTCAAACAACAGCGTTACATTCGCTGCACCGCAAACTTCCTCGATCCAAGAAATCCTAAAACCAACGCATTTGTGTTGCGACATCGTCAAACAAATCAGTGTAAGATTCCAAACATATCAGATGGCGAGGAGGTCACGATGTCAGCACGCGCTGCAGTCCGATCGACCAAGGTCCCCCGTCCCTCTCCGCGCGGAAGCGATCTTCCCGCCTGCCCTGTCTGCGCCGACTCGATGGTCGCAGCCGAAGCATCTGCATTTCTGTCGGACGACATGGTCAGCTATCTCTGGACCTGCGACACCTGCGGATACGGGTTCGTGACCAAGCATATGATCCCGCGGCTTGCCTGCGCTGAGATTGTCGTCTCCAGCTAGGTGGGACGTCCGCGCGGCCTTCTAATCATTGGGCGCACACCGGCCCCGCGTTCCCATGCGAAAGCCTCACCAAGAATTGCGGACCGCTGCCTGGTCAGTATTTGATATCGCCGCTCAGAGTGAGCGCCGAGACCCGCCCCGATGGGCGCAAAATACCGGACGAATGCCTGGCCGGTGCCAGGCGCACGATCTTGCGATGCCCACACGCCATATGGAAATAGTTGTCGTCGGGCAGGAATTCGTTGTCCGCGATTTCGACGAAACGCGTCGCCGTGGCAACCTGCAGGTCGAGAAAGAAACCAGCGGCGTCTTCACCCAGCACTGCGCCAATCGTCTCATCCGCCGCTGACGTCGGAGGGCCAAGAAAATGGAAGGCCTCGTGAGGTTGATCGGAGTTCTCGACTGAGAACGTTGCATGCACGGTGTCATGCGCCGCCGGCCCGAAGCGATAGCAGTGACCGGCGTCGAAGAACCGATCGAACAGCGCAAACGCCCCGACGGATAGCCCGCCATGCGGCGCCACGGTCACGTCGCGCTCCGCTTCGATCACCGGCGTCTTGCCGTCTTTCAGGCAACGCAAGGTCAGTTTGCCAGTGGCAGCCCGCGGCGTGTCGTTGACGAGGTGCAGAGCGAGTCCGTTGGTGCCTTCATCGGTGATCGACAGCCGCAGCGGCAACGCGGCGCGGCGCAGTGCGTAGAAGGCCGATTTCGGACGGCCATCGGAATCCAGCAGGCCCCAGCCCGCGCCGGGCTGCAGGTCGCGCCACAGCCACAGCAGCGCCCCGGCGGTGATGGAGGCCGGGCGGCGCCATTCGTCGATGGTCCGTTCGATGACCTCGGCTGTGATGGCGCGCGAAAGCTGGCGCCAGCGCCGGGGTTCGCTGGCGCGCAGGCTGCGGCCGTCCTCGTTCCACAACGCCTGCAGATAATGCTCGCGCACATCGTCGAAATCCCACGACGCGCCGCCGTCGCGCGGCACGCCGGCGAGCCAGCGTTCGGGGGCGCCGGCCGGATTGAGCCGATGCGCGGCGAAGTGCCGATCGTCCGGCAGGTTGGCGAAAGCCAGACACTCTGAGGCAAAGCGGACATTGGCGCGGCGGGCATCGTCGAGCGGCCGCAGATAGGCGCCAACGCCGTAATAATGCGAGGCACCCGCTTCGGCGACGAAGGGCAGCGCGCCGCCGGACGGCGAACCCGGCACATAGGCGACGTCGCACCAGCGCGCCAGAACCTCGGGAATGACGGTTTCCGCCGGCGGCACGTCGCGCATCTGGCGCGGCAGGCCCATCATCGCAGCCTGCTGACCGACCTCGCTGCCGCCGCACATCACGGCGAATGACGGCGACGCGCCGAGCCGGCGAACGAGGGTCGTGATCTCGCTGCGGATGATGTCGGCAAAGGCGTCGTCCGGCGGGTAGTCGAAATTGGCCATCATGGCGTCCTGCCAGACCATGATGCCGAGCCGGTCGCAGAGGCGGTGAAAGGCCGGAGTCTCATAGACCATGGTGCCGCTGAGGCGGACCATGTTGAGGCCGGCACTTTGCATCAGGCCGAGGTCCCGCGCGTAGTCCGCATCGGAGGCCTGCAGGCTGACCACGTCGATCGGCGTCCAGCATGCGCCGCGGCAGAAAATACGGACGCCGTTCACCTGCAAAGTGAAGCCATTTCCGTCCGGCCCACGGTCGACCTCGATCCGGCGAAATCCAACCTCTCCAAGATCGACCCGGACGGCACCGAGGTCGACAGTGACAACATGCAGCGTCGGGTTGCCATGGGTGTGAGGCCACCACAGCTCCACATCGGGGATCCGCAGCGTGCCCTGCCATCGCGTCGGCTCTGACAGCGACGCTTCCGTATCGAGCGGCATCAGCGGCACCTGCGCCCCGGCGCAGTGCAGCACCGGCGTCACGCCTTTGGTCACCCCCGAAACTTCGAGCGCGAGCGTCAGAACGCCTTCGGTTTCCTCGAGCCGGCTGCGCAGATCGACATTGCCGGCGCGAACAATCCCCTCCTCGATCAGCAGGACAGACCTGTACGGGCCGACCACATCGACCGGCGGGCACCATCCGGGCATATGCCCGATCAGCGTAGTGCGCAGGAACCGCAGCTTCGGCTCCTCGATCATCATCGTCTTCCAGCGCGGCCGTGGACCTTTTGTTGCCGCCAACACCCTGCGGAGGCTCCTGAAGGCAATATGGATCCAATGCTCGCCGCCGAGCTCGATATCGGCCTCGTAAGGCTCGTACATCGAGCTGCCGGTCAGGATGAGCGTGTCGTCGAGGAAGACCTCCGCGAATGTCGCGAGCCCCTCGAACCGCAGCTTGCGCTGGCCGTGTCCGCTGACGCGGAGCCGATACCAGACGTCCTTGTCGTGCAGCGGCTGAGGGTCGTCGAAACTCCATTGTCCCAAAGCCCGCAACGCGTCGACGGCCGTACCGGGGACGAGTGCGGGCAACCAGACCGCCTCACTCAACCCGCCGGGCTGTTGCCATGCCTGAGGGGCCGACAGCGCCAGTTCCCAGCCGCTGTCGAGCGGCTGCACCTTGCGTCCCGTCATGGCGCGGATGTCGGTCATGGCAATAGCAGGCCGATCGGGTCAGGAGTTCAAGCTGCGGCGCCGCGCGCAGCGAGACCGTTCATGAGGCTGTCGAGGGCGATGTCGTAATCATCAGCGAGCTGGCGGATGGCATCGGTTACATCCGGGACCTTGCCGCGGGCCGAGGCGCGGGCGAACTGAAACTGCATGATCTTGGTGCCGCCGGCGATCGCCTCCGCGGCCACCCTGGCGCGCTCCAGCCCTGGGTCGCCCTGCTCCTGCAACCACGCCAGATAGGTCGCGAGCAGTTCGAAATTGGCGCCGGCCTGACGCAAGGTGCTGAACGCGTAAGTGTGAAACCACTCGGCAGGCCGCCCCATCAGCCGGGCGATGTCGGCACCGATCACCTCGCCCCATGCCGTAAAAGGATTCTGCGACGGCCGCCGTCGCAGATGATGCGCCAGCAGCGTGCGGGACATGTCCATCTGCGCGTGCGCCGGCGGCGCCGCACCGAACTTGATGAATTCGACATAAGGGAACAGCGGCAGGCCATTGTCGCGCGCGGGCCGCATCAGCGCGTCGAAATCCTCGCCTTCGAGGCGGAAGTAGCCGGCGTTGTGAAAGTAATCGAGCCGGCGGTTGGCCGAATCCATCCCGTTGACGCCGATCGTCGTCTTGCCGTGGCTGTGCCGATAGGTGATGCCACGGGTATCCGGCAGATAGTAGGAGTCGACCTCGATCATGGGGATACGGCCGCGCGCCAGCTGCACGCCGACGTGCTCTTCCAGGGAATCGAAGATCGCCAGTTCCAGAACCTCGACGCCGTACAGCAGCGCCAGATCGGCGGGCGGAAACTTGAAGAACGTGAACTGATCGCCCTCGTAATCCTGCGCCACCGTGAAAGCCAGCGCGGCACGGGGATCGTGCCCGCGCCGGGCCAGCACCTCGATCAGCAGATCGACGTAGCAGTTGGTCTCGGGCCAATTTCGCGTGGCGTCATGCAAGGGATGACGCGCATACGTGGCGGGATCCAGTCCCTCGATGACGCAGACGGGTTGCAAGGCCTAGCCCCACAACACGCGGCGGACGTCCGCGGGCCATGCGTCGACCTTGGTGCCATGGTGACGGAACAGCGCCAGCGCCGTCCGCTCCAGGCCGAAGCCGACGCAGGCCGAATGCACGGCTTCGCCGTCGGCGAAATTCATGCCCCACAGGGTGCCGAAATGGTTCTGGTGATAGTTGAACGACAGGCATGCCGTCGGATTCTCATCGCTGGCGACCGGGATCAGCAATTCGAACTTCAGCCCCTGCTCGCGCTGGCTCGACGCCAGCACGCGGCCGGTGCGCCCGAAGAACGGGTCGTTGGCCACATCGATGACGCATGGCAGGCCCAACGAGGCGATCAGCTTCTCGCCGCGCTCAAGCCAGGTCGCACGGAACGATGTCACCTCGTCGGCCGTGCCGATGCGGACGAATTCGCGCATCCTGAACAGCTGCATCCGACCGGGATCCTTCGAGGGCTCATGGCGGAAGCAGTATGACTTGAGGTCGAACAGCCGGCCGCCTTCCGGCACCGGACCTTCCGCGGCGACGGTGGGATACAGCGGATAGCAGGCCGCGGGCGTCAAGGCGATTTCCGTCGGGTCCTGCATCTCGGTCCAGTCCTCGCCGCGATCGATCATGGCGACGAGCTTGCCGTGTGCGATGGTGTCGCCCATGAAGGAGTGGACGCAGCCGGCCAGCTGCGGGAAGCTCTTCATGTAGCCAGCCTTCTCGAGATTCTTGCGCGGCATGCCCGGCGGAAAATGAATCCGCGTGGCCTGATCGCCGACGGCCATCTTGGTGACCGCGTTTTCGAACCCGTCGATCACCTCTTCGAACACACCGGCGCGGCCGTAGAGGCCGTCGACGCCGGTCTTGATCAGGATCGACTCGTCGAACAAGGCGGTGAGAAATGCTTCCGGGCTTTGCACGGCTTTGACAGGCGCGTTCATCACACTCACTCCAGATCTGAATCAAATCGGCTGGCGACCACCAGGCCGGCGGTGTTGGCGAGGATACGGTCGTTCGCCACCATCAGCGGCGCCGACAGCACATCCCTGAGATGGCGGCCGACCGAGAATGGACCGTCGTTGCGATAGCCGGCGATACCGGTCACCATCAGCGCCTCACGCACGACGTCCACGGCCATGGTCGAAGCCATGATCTTGAGATTGTTCATTTCGATCGCGAAATTGATCGAGCTGAGATCGTCCTCGTTGGACTTCGCCGTCTCGAACCGATCGATATGGGCGACGAGGGTCGCTTTGAACGTTTGCAGTTTTGCGGTGGCCTCGGCCAACCGCACCGCCCCGGGCAGCGGGCCCGCGAAGTCCGAGGGCATGCGCCGCGCGGTCGCGCGAACCGAAGCATGGGCGCGCGACAAGGCATCGGTCGCGATGCCGAACCAGACGCTGGCCCACAGCACATGTGCGGTGGCCAGCATGGATTGCACCGCGATCTCGCGGAACGGCTTTGGGAAGATCTGTTCGGCGTCGGCCGTTGCCGTCAGCAGGAAGCCCCCCGAGCAGGTGCCGCGCATGCCGAGCGTATTCCAGTCGCCGGTACGCTGCAGTTGATAGTCGTCACGCCGCAGCGCGATCAGGACCTGGTCGGACCCGACCGACGCCGGCCCGCGGCGCGCGGTCGCCATGATGATGTCGGCCTCAATAGCGTAGGACAGGACCGTCGCCTGCTTGGTCAGCGAGACCCGGTCTCCCGTCGTCTCGATCGCGCAATTTGACACTCGCATATCGCCGCCGATGCCGGCTTCGGTGGTCGACGACGCAATCAGCAGCTGCTTGGACGCCACATCGCGCATCAGGGCACGGTGATATTCGGTCTCCATCCCATGGGCGACCAGGCTCGACAGCTTGATCTGGTGCATGGCGTAGATCATGCCGCTGGCGCCACAGGCTCCGGCGAGAATCGCGCAAAGATTGGCGATCTTGCGTAAATCCAGTTCTGCCCCGCCAAGGCTCTTCGGCACCATCAGGCCGAGCATGCCGTGATCGCGAAGCGCCTCGAATGTCTGCGCGGGGAACGTCGCATCCCGGTCCGCAACATCGGCATTCGGAGCCGCCACGTCGGTGGCGACCCGCCGCATCACGTCACGCCAAGACGCGGCCACGGGCGCGTCGATGCCTTGCTTCACCGCGCTCAGCATCATGACCTCAGACCTTCTCGGACACGAGTTGATCAACGGCGGAAATCAGACCGCCAAACGTCGCGAAGGTCTTGCGGGTCAGCAGGCTGTTGGGAAATTCGATATCGAATTCCTCCTCTATAGCCAGCATCAGCTGAACCGAACCGAACGACGTCATTCCCGCATCGAACAGATTATCCTGGTCGGACAAGCCATCGATCGAGACGGGAAGAAGGTTCATCGATCCCACAATGGAGCGCACACGATCACGCATTAATTTCCTCCAAATCTAAAGATCCACCGCTTCACCAAAGGTCGCGAGCGGGGCCTCACCGGTATGCGGGTGATATCAGGTAAATGTGTAGTGAATGGTAATCGCCATCAAATGCAGCGGCATCGTTCCAGCATCAAGATTAACAAAATGCATATGCAATAATGAAAAACGACGTTTTCTTCGATTCCCGAGACCGCGCCCTTCGACTACGAGTAGCTGCACATCTGCAGGAAGACCGCGATGCGGAATTTGATCGACGCCCGGACAGCCGTTGAAGACGACATGATTAGCAAAAAGCTAATATCGACGAAGCATGGGGCGCTGAGCATCTATTAATGATGGAAAGCAATACCGAGTGACACCTTTGTCGCCTGCGAGTTAATGAATATCTTGCGCAAGGACGATGACGGGACAGCGGGAATGCCGAAATGCCGACCCAATCGATGATCGAATTGGAGGTGGCCAGCCGTTTGGACGTGGCCAGCCGTGGCAGTTTCAACACCATGCCTTCCCGATACGGCACACCAGTCACGTTTGATACTTTCGGCGGCTTCTATCACGCAGGTCGCCTTCGACCGGGGCGCAAGGCGGTGCTGCTGCTGGCGCCAATCGGATATGAGGAGTTGTGTACCCGCGCCACGTGGTGCGCCTTGGCCGGGAAGATTGCCGCGGCAGGCCATGCCTGCCTCAGATTCGATTATCCCGGCACCGCGGATGCCATCGATCCCGTCGGCGAGCCCGACGGCATCTCCGACTGGCTTGCTGCCGCCCGTCGATGCATTGCGTTCCTGCGCGAATGCAATCCCGGCATCGAACTCGTTCTCGTCGGACAAGGCTTAGGCGCCAGTCTGGCCGCTCAACTCGGAACCGAAACGCCCGACGTCACGGCGACGGTCTTGATGGCACCGGTGGTCAAAGGCCGCGCCTATCTTCGTGAGCTTCAAGCCTGGTCGCGCATGCTGACCGAGCGGATGGGTATCGGGCCCGATCCTCTGGACGACAACGGCTGCAGCGTCGCCGGGATGCCACTGGCAAGCGGCCGCGCCGCAGCCATCCAGGCGATCGATCTCACTCGTGCAACTCAGTCTCCTGCCGCAAAAGTGCTGCTGGTCGAGCGCAGTCAGATTTCGCGCGACAGCACGCTCGGCAACCACCTGAAGATGCTCGGAGCCGATGTCTCGTCCATCGCCTACGCGGGTTATGAAACGATCCTGCAGGATCCAACTCCGGCTGAGCCGCAGCTCGGCACGCTAAGGCGCATCGTGTCATGGATCGACGATCTCGCGCATCTGCCGGTGGCAGGCGCCAAGTTCTCGGCCAAGGCGCCAGCCCCTGCGCTGCCAATTGCCCGCCCTCACTACGAGGAACGACCAGTTCGCTTCGGGCCGGACGAGCGGCTCTTCGGCATCCTGTGCCAACCGCTCGGCCGAAGGCCGTCAGCTATCGCGGTGCTCGCCAATTCCGGGCGCGACTATCACATCGGCTGGGGGCGCGCGACAGTAGAACAGGCCCGCGCCCTCGCGGCGCGCGGGGTCGCCTCGTTGAGATTCGACGGCGGCGGCATCGGCGACAGTCCGGCTTCGGCAAACGCCCCCGCCGAAGTGCTTTATTCGGAAGAACAGGTTGCTGACCTGCGTCATGCGATCGACTACGTCGAGAAGCTCGATGCCGGCCCGATCGCTTTGGTCGGACGCTGCAGCGGTGCTTACGCCGCATTTCAGGTAGCCGTGCAGGACCTGCGCGTTCGCAATGTCGTCGTCATCAACATCATGCGCTTTGTCTGGGATCCCAGGGAAACTGTCGCAGAAGCCCTGCAATCGGCCCATCGAACCATCAGTGGTTCCGTTGCAACGTTGTTCAGCAAACAGAACATCAGACGACTGCTGTCAGGCAACTTGCGCGTCAAGGCTGCGGCTGTCTTTGCCTTGAAGCGCCTTCATCGATTCATCTCGTTGAAACCCCGCCTGATCCCTGGGAGCGAGCCCGGGCAGACGCTCTACAGTGAAGGCCATCGTCGTTTCCGGATTCTCGAAAGTCGCGGCGTTCGCCTGGCGATGTTATTTTCGGAAGGCGACCACGCGCTGGACGAATTCCGCACGTATATGGGGAGAAAGGGCGCTGGGCTACGCCGCTATCCGAATGCCTCGGTTTCGATTATCCCCGATGCTGACCACAATTTCACGCATTCGAGCGCGCGCGCGCGCCTGACGAACGTCTTGTGCGACGTTCTCGCGGCACCTTCGTCACCGCCATCCCGCAACCAGCTTCGCCAGGTTTCCACGTCTACCCTGGAATCTGACCCAAGCCGTTAGCGCTGTCCGCCGCGGTGGCGCCGTCAGCGTGGCGCGATATCACCGCGCGCCCAGTCGGCGCGGGTCTGCGTGCGGAAATCCTCAAACGTGCCGTTGCCGATCGCCGCACGGATGCCCTGCATCAGGTTCTGATAATAGGCGATGTTGATTTCCGACAGCAGCATCGCGCCGAGCACTTCGTTCGATTTCACCAGATGGTTGATGTAGGCCCGCGAATAGCTGTTCGTCGCCGGCCAGTCGCTGGTCTCGTCGATCGGCCGCGGGTCGTCGGTATGGCGGGCGTTGCGCATGTTGATCTGGCCGTAGCGCGTGAAGGCCATGCCGTGCCGGCCGTTGCGGGTCGGCATTACGCAGTCGAACATGTCGACGCCGCGCGCCACCGCTTCCAGCATGTCGTCCGGGGTGCCGACGCCCATCAGATAGCGCGGCCGGTCGGAAGGCAGGATCGGCACCACCTCCTCGATCATCGCCAGCATGACGTCCTGCGGTTCGCCGACCGCGAGGCCGCCAATGGCATAGCCGTGAAATCCGATGTCGACGAGGCCCTGGGCGCTGGCGCGGCGCAGCTCGGGCACGTCGCCGCCTTGTGCGATGCCGAACAGCATATAGCCGTCCGGGGCGCTTTCGAACGCGCGCTTGCAGCGCTCGGCCCAGCGCAGCGACAGCAGCATGGCGCGGTCGATATCGGCACGCTCGGCCGGCAGCCGCACGCATTCGTCGAGTTGCATCGCGATGTCGGAATTCAGCAGCCGCTGGATCTCGATGGCGCGCTCCGGCGACAGCTCGAAGCTGGCGCCGTCGATGTGCGAGCGAAACGTCACCGCTTTCTCGGTCACCTTGCGCAGCTGCGCCAGCGACATCACCTGGAAGCCGCCGGAGTCGGTCAGCATCGGCCCGTTCCAGGTGGTGAATTTTTGCAGGCCGCCGAGGGTGGCGATCCGTTCGGCGCCGGGCCGCAGCATCAGGTGGTAGGTATTGCCGAGCACGATATCGGCGCCGGCCTCGCGCACCTCGCGCCAATGCAGGCCCTTCATGGCGCCGAGTGTGCCGACCGGCATGAAGGCCGGCGTACGCACCACGCCATGCGGCGTCGTCAGCCGGCCGAGACGCGCGACGCCATCCTGGCCCAGCAGTTCGAAATGATTGGCGACGGTCATGAGGTGCGTGGTTCCCGGAACAGCAGGCTGGCATCGCCATAGGAATAGAAGCGATAGCCCTCGGCGATGGCGTGGGCATAGGCCCGCTTCATGGTGTCGAAGCCCGCGAATGCGCAGACCAGCATGAACAGCGTCGATCGCGGCAGATGAAAGTTGGTCAGCAGCAGGTCGACGGCGCGAAACCGGTAGCCCGGCGTAATGAAGATCGCAGTGTCGTCGGCGAAAGGATGGATGACGCCGTCCTCCGACGCAGCGCTCTCGAGCAGCCGCAGCGAGGTGGTGCCGACAGCCACGATGCGGCCGCCGGCGGCATGGGCGGCATTCAGCGCGTCGGCGGTCTCGCGCGAGATCGTGCCCCACTCGGAATGCATCTTGTGTTCGGCGGTGTCGTCGACCTTGACCGGCAGGAACGTCCCTGCCCCGACATGCAGCGTCACCCGGTGCAGGCCGATGCCGCGGTCGCGCAGCGCCTGCTGCAGCGCCGGGGTGAAGTGCAGCCCGGCGGTGGGGGCCGCCACGGCGCCGTCATTGGCGGCGAACATGGTCTGGTAGTCGGCGGTGTCGCGATCATCCGGCGTGCGCCGGGCCGCGATGTAGGGCGGCAGTGGCGGACTGCCGAGATCGGCAATGGCCTGGTCAAGCGTCGGGCCGTGAAACGAGAAGGCCAGCGTGACCTCGCCGGCATCGCCCTTGGCTTCCACCTGCGCGTCGAGGTGGCCGAGCAGGCAGACTCGCCCGTCATGGCCGAAGCGGATGGTATCGCCCTGCACCAGCCGCTTGGCCGGCTTGACCAGCGCCTGCCAGCGCGAGCCGTCGAGCCGCTTGATCAGCGTCGCGTCGATCCTGGTCTCGGGTTCGCGGCCGATACGGCGACCGCTCAGCTGCGCGGAGATCACCCTGGTATCATTGACCACCAGCTGGTCGCCGGCGCGCAGCCAGTTCGGCAGCTCCGCCACGACGCCATCCTGCGGCGCAGCGCCGGGCTGCACCACAAGCATGCGCGCGGAATCGCGCGGGCTGGCGGGGCGCAGCGCGATGTTCTCGGGAGGCAGCTCGAAATCGAAAAGGTCGGTGCGCATAAGATTTCAAAGTATAAGCGCTCGACGCATCGGAGGCGCTGGACACCTCTCCCCGTTGGGGAGAGGTCGGATTGCGCAGCAATCCGGGTGAGGGGCCGCAGCGCCATCGATAGTCCACAGCCCCCTCACCCGCCCGGCTTTGCCGGGCGACCTCTCCCCAACGGGGAGAGGTGAAGGAGCGCCATCGCTGCTTACGAGCTACGCTGTCGCGTCGGCGGCCATGTGCGCCTTGACGATCTTGTCGGGGTTCTGCACCGGCTCGCCGCGCTTGATCTTGTCGACGTTCTCCATGCCCTCGGTCACCTTGCCCCACACCGTATACTGGTTGTTGAGGAACGAGGCGTCGTCGAAGCAGATGAAGAACTGGCTGTCACCGGAATCCGGGCTGGCCGCACGGGCCATCGAAGCGGTGCCGCGGACGTGCGGCTCCTTGCTGAACTCGGCCTTCAGCTTCTTGCCGGAACCGCCGGTGCCGGTGCCCTGCGGACAGCCGGTCTGCGCCATGAAACCCTCGATCACCCGATGGAACACGATGCCGTCGTAGAAGCCTTCGCGCACCAGTTCCTTGATGCGGGCGACATGGCCAGGCGCCAGGTCGGGACGCATTTCGATGGTAACGGGGCCCTGGGTGGTTTCGAGAATGAGGGTGTTTTCGGTAACGGCCATGATGAATGCTCTGCTGTTTGAAGGGAGGGGCCGGCACCGGTCTGGCGCCGGCCGACTTGCCAGGACCGCAGGAGGCGGCCGAGGCGGTACGAGCTACTTGATGTCGGAGGCGATCTGCACCTTGACCATCTTGTCGGGGTCGGTGACCGCGCCGCTCGGCGAACCCGCGGGCGCTTTCTTGAGCTTGTCCACCACGTCCATGCCGGAAACGACTTCGCCGATCACGGTGTACTTACCGTTCAGGCCGGCATTCTCCGCCAGCATGATGAAGAACTGCGAGTTGGCAGAATCCTCGGAGGCGGCGCGCGCCATGCCGACGATACCGCGCTTGAACGGGGTCGGCGAAAACTCGGCCTTCAGATTCGGGTACTTCGAGCCGCCAGTCCCGTTGAAGTTCTGGCCGTCGCCGGTCTGCGCCATGAATCCGTCCATCACCCGGTGGAACGGCACGTTGTTGTAATAGCCTTCGCGGGTCAGCAGCTTGATGCGCTCGGCGTGCTTGGGCGCCAGATCGGTGCGCAGCTTGAACACGATGCGGCCCTTGGTGGTGTCGATCACCACGGCGTTGGCCTTGTCGAGGCCAGCCGGCAACGCGGCGGGCGCCTGCGCCAGAGCGGGGGCCGCGAAGGCGAAGGCGGCGAGGACTGCGAATATGCGGATCATGAAAACTCCGGATCAGAGAAAGCCGGTCAACCGGCGAATTTGGACTTCAGGGCCTTGGCAACCGCCGGCGGCACGAAGGCCGAGACGTCGCCTCCCATGGCCGCGATTTGCCGCACCAGTGTGGCGGTGATCGGGCGGACGCTGACCGAGGCCGGAACAAATACGGTTTGCACCCCCGGCGCCATCGTCTCGTTCATGCCGGCGATCTGCATCTCATAGTCGAGGTCGGTGCCATCGCGCAGACCGCGGATCATGATGGTCGCGCCGGTCTTTTCCGCTGCAGTAATGGTCAGGTTGTCGTAGGTGGTGCAGTCGAAGGCGCAGCCTGCCGCGGAAGCCAGCGGCGCGAAGACCGCCTCCACCATCTCCAGCCGCTCGTCGGTGGTGAACATCGGCTTCTTGCCGGGGTGGACGCCGATCGCCACGATCAGCTTGTCGCACAGGCCCACGGCGTGACGAACCACGTCGAGATGACCATTGGTGACGGGGTCGAATGAGCCGGGGTAGAGCGCGATACGGGGCATGCCACCCTCTAGCGCGCCCTGCCAAAGGCCGCAAGCCGACTTGGTTCCAGCAACTCCCACCGCCTTCCAGGTGTTTATTTCGTGACCGCCGTCGAACCAATCGAGGGGTCAGCGCGTCTATTGGGGGAGCGGGCGACGATGTTGAAACCATTGCACTTTCCAACGCAGTGTTTCGTTTCCCGGGGCGGATGAAACAAACCTTCGGGCCGGTGAAACCGGATTTGGACCGACACGAAGACATCCTGAAACGGCGCCCGGGTAATCAGGCAGCACAGGATGAGACGACAAACCGGGCCAAAACGGCCTAAATGACAGGGGACCGTCATGATCAAGGCACTTTCTGCCATCGCGATTGCAGCTTTCATCGCCGCCGCCCTTACCGTGCTCCCGGGTTTTGCGCCCCAGGTGGAAGCGTCCGTGCCGGTGGCCCTGGCCAAGGGCGACCGTCTCGACATCAAGCCGGTCGGTCGTAACTGCTCCGAGCAGGCCTGGCCCAACTTCGAGGCGTCCTGCCTGCGCAATGCCGCCACCAAGACGGTGAACGTCCGCGAAGCCCGCCTCGTGACCGCCGAGCGCCGCTAATCTACAAATCACAAGCTGCAATCAAAAAGCCCCCGGCTTAACCGGGGGCTTTTTGATTCTTGGCGATCCACGGCGTTGCCCGTGCTTGACTGCTGGGAAGGCTCAGCCCTCCTCGGCTTCACCCGGAGCTGCCGCACCATTGCCTGCCTCGGCCTCGCCCGCGTCGCCGATATGCTCCACCGACACGACATGCTCATCATCGGCGGTGTTGAACACCGTGACGCCCTGAGTGGAGCGACCGGCAATGCGAATGCCTTCAACCGGGCAGCGGATCAGCTGCCCCTTGTCGGTCACCAGCATGATCTGGTCGCTGTCCTCCACCGGGAACGAGGCCACCAGCTTGCCATTACGGCCGTTGACCGACATGGCGACGATGCCCTTGCCGCCACGGCCGGTAGTCCGGTACTCGAACGACGACGTCCGCTTGCCGTAGCCGTTCTCGCTGATGGTCAGCACGAACTGCTCGGAGGCCGACATCTCCACGTAGCGCTGCTCGCCGAGTTCGATCGCCGCGGTCGCCTCTTCGCTCTCGGCAGCGGCCGCTTCGTCCTCGACCAGGCCGCGCTCCTCGACGCCGCCACGGCGCACCGCGTTGGCGCGCCGCAGATAGGCGGCACGCTCCTCGGAATTCGCATCCATGTGGCGCAGGATGGTCAGCGAGATCAGCTTGTCATTGTCGCCGAGCGTAATGCCGCGCACGCCCATCGAGCTGCGGCCCTGGAACACGCGCACGTCGGAGACCGGGAAGCGAATGCACTGGCCGCCGGCGGCGGTCAGCAGCACGTCGTCATGCTCGGTGCAGATCTGCACGTCGACGATGGCTTCGCCCTCGTCGAGCTTCATGGCGATGATGCCGGAACGGCGCACATCGACAAAATCCGACAGCTTGTTGCGGCGGACGTTGCCGCCGGTGGTGGCAAACATGACGTCGAGATTGGTCCAGGAGGATTCATCCTCCGGCAACGGCATGATGGTGGTGATGCGCTCGCCCTGCTCCAGCGGCAGGATGTTGATCAGTGCCTTGCCGCGGCCGTTCGGCGGCGCGATCGGCAGACGCCAGACCTTTTCCTTGTAGACCTGACCGCGCGACGAGAAGAACAGCACCGGCGTATGGGTCGAGGCGACGAACAGCCGGCTGACGAAATCCTCGTCCCGTGTCGCCATGCCGGAGCGGCCCTTGCCGCCGCGGCGCTGCGCCCGGTAGGTCGACAGCGGCACCCGCTTGACGTAGCCGGCGTGCGACACGGTGACCACCATGTCCTCGCGCTGGATCAGGTCCTCGTCCTCGACCTCGCCCTCGTGCTCCATGATCACGGTCTTGCGCGGCGTGGCGAATTCCGACTTCACCGCCGACAGTTCGTCCTTGATGATGCTCTGCACCCTCGCCCGCGAGCGCAGGATCTCGAGATAGTCGGCGATCTCCACTGCGAGCTTTTCCAGCTCTTCGGAGATTTCCTCGCGGCCGAGGGCGGTCAGGCGCGCCAGGCGCAGATCGAGGATCGCCTTGGCCTGCTCGAATGACAGCCGCGCGGTGCCGTCTGCCGCCAGCGTATGGCGGGGGTCGTCGATCAGCATGATCATGGTGGCCACGTCCTTGGCCGGCCAGTCGCGCGCCATCAGGATGTCGCGCGCCGTCGCCGGATCGGGCGACGTGCGGATCACGCGAATAACCTCGTCGATATTGGCCACTGCGATTGCGAGGCCGACCAGGATGTGGGCGCGATCGCGCGCCTTGTTGAGCAGGAATTTGGTGCGCCGGGTGACGACCTGTTCGCGGAACGCGATGAACAGCGTCAGCAGGTCCTTCAGGTTCATCACCTGCGGCCGCCCGCCGTCGAGCGCCACCACGTTGGCGCTGAAATTGGTCTGCAGCGGCGTGAACTTGTAGAGCTGGTTCAGCACCACCTCGGGCACCGCGTCGCGCTTCATCTCGATGACGACGCGAAAGCCGTCGCGATCGGATTCGTCGCGCAGATCGGAGATGCCTTCGATCTTCTTTTCGCGCACCAGTTCGGCGATGCGCTCGACCATGGTGGCCTTGTTCACCTGGTAGGGAATTTCCGAGATGATGATGGCTTCGCGGTCCTTGCGGATGGTGTCGATCGACACCTTGCCGCGCATCACGATGGAGCCCCGACCGGTCTGATAGGCCAGCCGGATGCCGGCGCGGCCGAGGATGATGCCGCCGGTGGGAAAGTCCGGACCGGGAATGATCTTGATGAGGTCGTCGATCCCCAGCGCGGGGTCGTCGATCAGCGCCATGCAGGCGTCGATGACTTCGCCGAGATTGTGCGGCGGAATGTTGGTGGCCATGCCGACGGCGATGCCGCCGGCGCCGTTGACCAGCAGGTTCGGAAACTTGGCCGGCAATACCCGCGGCTCGCGGAACGAGCCGTCATAGTTGTCCTGGTAATCGACCGTGTCCTTGTCGAGATCGTCGAGCAGTAGCTGCGCGATCTTGGTCAGGCGCGATTCCGTGTAGCGCATCGCCGCGGCCTGGTCGCCGTCGACCGAGCCGAAATTGCCCTGGCCGTCGATCAGCGGCACCCGCATGGAGAAGTCCTGCGCCATGCGGACCATGGCGTCATAGACCGACTGGTCGCCGTGCGGATGATACTTACCGATGACGTCGCCGACGGTGCGCGCCGACTTGCGATACGGCTTGTTCCATTCGAAGCCGTTCTCGTACATGGCGAACAGGATGCGGCGATGCACCGGCTTGAGGCCGTCGCGCGCATCGGGCAACGCGCGCGCCACGATCACGCTCATGGCGTAATCGAGATACGAGCGTTTCATCTCGTCGAGAATCGAAACGGGACGAATATCCGAGGGGGCCGGCGGCTCCCCGGGCTTGTTGTCTTCAGTGTCGGACAATGATGATTTCCGGTCAGGTTTTGCTGGGAATCATATAGCGCATCGCGCGCCCGCAAGCCACCCCTGCCCGTTCCCGGCCAGCGGATTTTATCTCCGTTTTTCCAATCACTTAAGGGAGGCTTCCGGGCCTTGCCGCGGGTCCCGCGATCGGCCATGCGGCGACCGCCGAATCGAAGCCGGCTACGGCCCGAACATCGCGGTATTCATGATCCGGCCCGGCACCAGCGTGAACAGGCCGGCGACGACCAGCGCGCCGGTGAAGATCGAGGTCATGAAGATGGCGTGCGCCCTGACGTGATGCCGGCGTGCGCGGATGACTGCCAGCACCAGCATGACCGGCACCAAGATCGACAGAAGGTGAATCGGACTCCAGCTCCGCCACAGACGAAAACTGTGGCCGTGGATCCAGAACGAGCTGATCGCGACGGTGGCCATCAGCGCGACCCAGATCCAGCCCAGCACCCGGTGCGGCAGCCTGCCCTTGGGCGCGGCCAGTTGCACCACGCCAAGGACGAATGCGGCCATAGCCGCCAGAGCATGCAGCGGAATCGGAGCGGCGGCATCGAACAACGGCTGCAGCGACATGACAGCTCATCCCGTGGGCCAGACCCATGCGGCCTTGCCTGGATGGATCATTCCACCCTCGGATTTGCCGCACCCCTGGAGTGGCAAACGGCACCGGCGTCGCGCCGGTGCCCGGAGCGCCTCGCGATCAGAACGGAATATCGTCATCCATGTCGCTGCCGCGACCGCTGCCGCCACCGGCCGAGGCTGCCGCGGGGGCACGGCGTTGCGGGGCACTTGTCGGGCTGCTGGAGCCGAAGTCGCCGCCACTGTCGCCGTAGCTATCGCCACCGCCCGCCCCCGCGCCGCCGCCGCCCTTGCCGTCCAGCATGGTCAGGGTCGAATTGAAGCCCTGCAACACGATCTCGGTGGAGTACTTCTCGACGCCTTGCGGATCGGTCCACTTGCGGGTCTGCAGCGCGCCCTCGATGTAAACCTTGGCGCCCTTCTTCAGATACTGCTCGGCCACCTTGGCCAGGCCTTCGCTGAAGATCACCACGCGGTGCCACTCGGTCTTCTCCTTGCGTTCGCCAGTTGCCTTGTCGCGCCAGGTGTCCGAGGTCGCAACGGTGAGATTGACGACCGGATTGCCGTTCTGCATCCGGCGGACCTCGGGATCCTTGCCGAGATTGCCGACCAAAATCACCTTGTTCACGCTTCCTGCCATCACCGTCCTCCTGCACTCGAAACTGAAAATTGCTGATTGGATATCGGCCAGCCCTCAGGGCCCCGCACGATCACCATTCTCGCGACCCTATACGGTCCGCGCTTCGGGAGGCTGTCGATCGCGACTTATCCACGGGGATCATAGATATCATGTTCCATTTTTGTTCTCAAGACCGGGCATTCGACTCTGGGTGCCGGCCGAGCCACCTGCAGTGTGGACTGCAGCGCACTCAACCGGCCGTTTCCCCTCGCGGATCGGCATCCCTCCCAATTTCGTAAATAAATCAATAACTTTCGGCACTTTGCAGATCGCAAGCGACTGTTGCTTTTGGGTGACGGATTTTTTTACAACCTCGCGTATATTCACGACATGGAATCGGCAGCCGCAGAGCTGCACCTGACCGCTTCAGTTGGAAGCGCATTGCACGAGAGGGAATTCGGATGAAAAAGTTTTTGCTCGCCTCCGCGGCTCTGGCGACCTTGGCGATGGCCACTTCCGCTTCCGCCGCCGATCTGGCCGCCCGGACCTACACCAAGGCGCCACCGATGATCGCCGCGGTCTATGACTGGACCGGCTTCTACATCGGCGCCAACGGCGGATACGGCACCAGCCGCAAGTGCTGGGACTATTCGGGCACCCCGGCCGCACGACTGGCGGTCAACGTGGCCGACGGTTGCCATGACGCAGATGGCGGCATGGTCGGCGGACAGATCGGATACAATTGGCAAGCAAGTTCGTGGGTATTCGGCCTGGAAGCCCAGGGTGATTGGGCGGACCTGTCGGGCTCGAACATCGCCAACGTGCCTGCCGGTATCTTTTCGCTGACGAACCGAAGCCGTATCGATGGGCTGGGCCTGTTCACCGGTCGGATCGGCTATGCCTGGAACAACTCCCTGCTCTACGTGAAGGGCGGCGCAGCGGTCGTGCATGACAAGTACGACAGCTTTTTCACGGGGACCGGCGTCAGTTACGCCTCGGCTTCCGAGACCCGCTGGGGCGCCGCCGTCGGCGTAGGCCTCGAATACGGCTTCACCCCGAACTGGTCGTTCGGCGTCGAATACAATCACGCATTCCTCGGCGGGCGGGACATCACCCTGGCCGCAAGCCCTGCAGGCGCGACGATCGTCGAACGCGTCAATCAGGACGTCGATATGGTCACCGCCCGCATCAACTACCGCTGGGGTGGTCCGGTCGTAGCCAAGTACTGAGCTTCGCCTGACCTGAGCTTTGCGAAAACGAAAGGCCGGCTGAAAAGCCGGCCTTTTTGCTTTCTTGCGTGGACCCAACGCACGGCGGGCAACCTTGCCAGCAACAAACTCGTTGATGGCGCGATCCGGGTACTGGAAATTCACCCTCGTTCTTCCTATGTTCCGAACACAACTCATTGGCGTCAGTTCCCGGCCCGCCCGGCGATGCACGCCCGGATATGGCGCGCCTGACGCGCCCGGGAATGTCTGCGATGGATGAAATTATCAAGGCGAAGCGCCAGACCGGCGCGAACCTCCGCTCGATCACCATTCGCGGCGCCCGCGAGCACAATCTCAAGAACGTCGACCTCGAAATCCCGCGCGACAAGCTGGTGGTGTTCACCGGCCTGTCCGGCTCCGGCAAGTCGTCGCTGGCGTTCGATACCATCTACGCGGAAGGGCAGCGCCGCTACGTCGAATCGCTGTCGGCCTATGCCCGCCAGTTCCTGGAGATGATGCAGAAGCCGGACGTCGACCAGATCGACGGCCTGTCGCCGGCCATTTCCATCGAACAGAAGACCACCTCGAAGAACCCGCGCTCCACGGTCGGCACCGTCACCGAGATCTACGACTACATGCGGCTGCTGTGGGCCCGTGTTGGCGTGCCCTACTCGCCGGCCACCGGCCTGCCGATCGAGAGCCAGACCGTGTCCATGATGGTCGATCGCGTGCTGGCGCTGCCCGAAGGCACAAGGCTGTATCTGCTGGCGCCGGTGGTGCGCGGCCGCAAGGGCGAATACCGCAAGGAGATGGCGGAATACCTCAAGAAGGGATTCCAGCGCGTCAAGATCGACGGCAATTTCCACGAACTCGCCGAAGCCCCGGTGCTGGACAAGAAGTTTCCCCACGACATCGACGTGGTGGTCGACCGCATCGTCGTGCGGCCGGACATCGGCCAGCGCCTCGCCGAAAGCTTCGAGACCGCGCTGAAGCTTGCCGAGGGCCTCGCTGTCATCGAATACGCCGACGTCCCCGCGGCGCCGGCCGCAGCTCCGGCCGCTGACAAGAAAGCCGACAAGAAGGTCGCCAAGATCCACGACAAGACCGGCGCCGAGCGGATCCTGTTCTCGGAAAAGTTCGCCTGCCCGGTGTCCGGCTTCACCATTCCGGAAGTCGAGCCGCGCCTGTTCTCGTTCAACAATCCCTACGGCGCCTGCCCGAAATGCGGCGGCCTCGGCATCGAGCAGACCATCGACGCCGAACTGGTGATCCCCGACAAGGAGCTGACCTTGCGAAAAGGCGCCATCGCGCCATGGGCCAAGTCGTCGTCGCCCTATTACATCCAGACCCTCACCGCCCTCGGCAAGTTCTACAAGTTCACCCTGGATACCAAGTGGAAGGACCTGCCGAAGAAGACGCAGAACGCCTTGCTGCATGGCTCCGGCGACGACGAGATCAAGTTCTCCTATGAGGACGGCGTCCGCGCCTACGACACCAAGAAGCCGTTCGAGGGCGTGGTCACCAATATCGACCGCCGCTTCCGCGAGACCGAAAGCGAATGGGCGCGCGAGGAGCTCGGCAAGTATTTTTCCGACGTGCCCTGCGACGCCTGCCTCGGCTATCGGCTGAAGCCGGAGGCGCTGAGCGTCAAGATCGGCGGCAAGCATATCGGCGAGGTCTCCGAGATGTCGGTACGATCAGCCGGCGAATGGTTCAAGACCGTGCCGACGATGCTGAATGTCCAGCAGAACGAGATCGCCGTCCGCATTCTCAAGGAGATCCGCGAGCGGCTGTCGTTCCTGCTCGACGTCGGCCTGAACTATCTCACCCTCGCCCGCGCCTCCGGCACCCTGTCCGGCGGCGAGAGCCAGCGCATCCGGCTGGCGTCGCAGATCGGCTCCGGCCTCACCGGCGTGCTCTACGTGCTGGACGAGCCGTCCATCGGCCTGCACCAGCGCGACAATGCGCGGCTGCTCGACACGCTGCGGCGACTGCGCGACCTCGGCAATACCGTGATCGTGGTCGAGCATGACGAGGACGCCGTGCTGGCGGCGGATTACGTCGTCGACGTCGGCCCCGGCGCCGGCACCCATGGCGGCCACATCGTGGCGCAGGGCACCCCGGCGCAGGTGATGGCCAATCCGAAATCGCTGACCGGCAAGTATCTCACCGGCGAGCTGTCGGTGCCAGTGCCCGAGCGGCGGCCGCCGAACCATCGCCGCACCATCAAGGTGATCAACGCCCGCGGCAATAATCTCAAGAACGTCTCGGCGGAAATCCCGCTTGGCCTGTTCACCGCGGTGACCGGCGTGTCCGGCGGCGGCAAGTCGACGCTGCTGATCGACACGCTCTACAAGGCGATCGCGCGAAAACTCAACAATGCCAGCGAGGGCGCCGCGCCGCACGACCGGATCGAGGGCCTCGAGCATATCGACAAGATCATCGACATCGACCAGTCGCCCATCGGCCGCACTCCGCGCTCCAATCCGGCGACCTATACCGGCGCCTTCACGCCGATCCGCGAATGGTTCGCCGGCCTGCCGGAATCCAAGGCACGCGGCTACGAGCCCGGCCGCTTCTCGTTCAACGTCAAGGGCGGCCGCTGCGAGGCCTGCCAGGGCGACGGCGTCATCAAGATCGAGATGCACTTCCTGCCCGACGTCTACGTCACCTGCGACACCTGCAAGGGCAAGCGCTACAACCGCGAAACCCTGGAAGTGCTGTTCAAGAACAAGTCGATCGCCGACGTGCTCGACATGACCGTCGAGGAAGCCGCCGACTTCTTCAAGGCGGTGCCGCGCGTCCGCGAAACTTTTAAAACTCTGCAGCGCGTGGGGCTCGACTACATCCACGTCGGCCAGCAGGCGACGACATTGTCGGGCGGCGAGGCGCAGCGCGTCAAGCTGGCCAAGGAACTGTCAAAACGCGCCACCGGCCGCACGCTGTACATCCTGGACGAGCCGACCACCGGCCTGCACTTCCACGACGTCGCAAAACTGCTGGAAGTGCTGCACGAGCTGGTGTCGCAGGGCAATACGGTGGTGGTGATCGAGCACAATCTCGAAGTCATCAAGACCGCGGACTGGGTCATCGACCTCGGCCCCGAAGGCGGCGACGGCGGCGGCGAAATCGTCGCCTGGGGCCCGCCCGAAGACATCGTCAAGGCACCGCGCAGCTACACCGGAAAATTCCTGGCGCCGGTGCTGGCCAAGGCCGGCAAGCCGAAGAAGCGGAAGGTCGAGGCGGCGGAGTGAGGGACCTGAATGAGCGAGACGCTTCGCCGGGTGCAATCTCTTGTGCCAGCGGGCGACTATATCGTCTCCCGGCACGGCTTCCGCGAACTCGCGAATGATGGTATTTCTGCTAAGGACGTAATTGCCGGCGTGATGGCGGCGGTTCTGGTGGAAGACTATCCCGACAGTCGCAAAGAACCGTCCGTCCTGACCCTGCAGTCCGATCGCGGTGGTCCTGTTCATGTGATGTGGGGTATTCCTAGGGCCACCGGCCGTCCGGCCATTCTGGTGACGGCGTATCGACCCGATCCGCGACGATGGTCCGCGGATTTCATGCAGCGGAGGCCGCGATGACACGTCCGTCGAAAGAATTCATCCACGAAGGTCGTTACTGCGCCGAAATCCAGGTCGAATTGATCGAGGATGACACCGCATGGTCGCCCTATTTGTCGCCTGCGGAGGTGCGAAAGCTCGAAGCCGCCCGCGACGCGCTGCGTCGCGGCGACCTGGCGGAAGCGGCAAAATACGGACGCGTGTTCGAACTGACTCCGGTCACTGCGGAATGATGTGCGTATTGTGACCCCGTTCGAGATTTGAATGGAATTCACAAAACCGCGGACTGGTCATAGACCTCGGCCCTGCAGGCGGCGACAGCGGCGGCGGTGAAGTCGTCGCCTGAGGCTCACCGGGTAAATCGTCAAGGCGCCGAAGCTATAACGGCCAGTTTTGAAGTGGTGGTGGCGAAGGCGGCCAGGGGCAGTGAAGACGAGGCGGAGGGCGGATGAAGCGGCCGAGTGATCCTTCTATGTGACTAGCGCACATGACAACCAACAACCCATTCCAATAATCTTGTAGAGAATTATGAATCAACCTTTCCTGACACGGGTCACCATCCGGAACTACAAGAGCATAGCGGCGTGCCAAGTCACGCTGTCTCAATTGATGTTCCTCGTCGGCCCCAATGGAGCCGGAAAGAGCAACTTTCTTGATGCGATCCGATTCGTTGCCGATGCATTGCGCACCTCCCTTGATCACGCTCTAAGGGATCGAGGGACAATAAAGGAGGTACGCAGAAGGTCTGGAGGACATCCTAACCATTTCGCGCTGCGTTTCGACTTTATCCTACCGAACGGGCAAAGGGGGTATTATGCATTCAAGGTAGGTGCTCGTCTTGCCGGTGCCTACGAAGTACAGACCGAAGAATGCAGACTTGTCGCATTCGAAGCGCTTGGTGTCGACCACCACTTTAAGGTGCAATCCGGCAGACTGATTTCGAGCTCAGTAGTGCCGATGCCGGCTGCCTTACCCGACCGCCTATTTTTGGTCGCAGCTTCCGGCATTCCTGAGTTTCGCCCGGTCTTTGACGCTCTGTCTCGCATCGAGGTTTACAATTTAAACCCCGGGGAAATCGCCTCGATGCAAAAGCCCGATCCTGGCGACATTCTGAGGAGCGACGGAAGCAACGCCGCAAGTGTACTTCAGAATTTTTCGCCTGAAGCCAAAGAGCTGGTAAAGACCAATCTTGCCCGAATTGTCCCGGGGGTCAGCGAAGTCGAAGCAAAGACCCTTGGATCGCAAGAAACCCTGGAGTTTAGACAGTCAATCAAAGGCCAGGAGCACCCATGGCGCTTTCTAGCGGGGGCAATGTCCGATGGTACGCTTCGAGCACTTGGAATCCTGCTCGCTGTCTTTCAAGCCTCCTCGCGCCCGCAGTCCTCGTCTCCCTTGCTCATTGGATTAGAAGAGCCCGAAGTTGCACTCCATCCTGCGGCTGCGCACGTTCTTTTGTCGGCGCTACGCGAGGGTGCTCGCCACTGCCAAGTGTTAGTAACAAGCCATAGCCCGGACTTGTTGGACAATGAGGATATTCCAAGCGATTCTCTGTTAGCAGTCGACAATGTCGATGGTCTTACCCGCATCGGGCATATTGATACGGCAGGACGAACTGCCCTTCGCAATAAACTATTCACGCCGGGGGAACTGCTTCGGCAAAATCAGTTAGCCCCAGAATCGTCGACGATTGTTGATGTTCGTGAGGAGAAACAGTTAAAGCTTTTTGAACTTGGAAACAGCAAGTGATATTCTTGGCTTCAATTGTTGAAGGGTACGGTGAAGTGGAGGCTTTGCCTCCACTTCTACACAGAGTTGCTTCAGCAGAAGGCCTTCGAGGTCAATTAGTTTTGAACCCGCCGATAAGAGTTAAAGCGGGGTCCTTTCTTAACGATGAAGCATACAGAAACAAGCAGTTAGTCCTAGCTTCTGCCAAGGCCGCAGAGCGGAATGGTGGAGTCCTTGTCCTTATAGATTGTGAAGACGAGTGTCCTGCGGAATTGGGGCCACAGTTGTATCGTCAGGCCCAGGCAGTACTTCGAGACGATATCCCAATCATGATATCAATCGCATACCGCGAGTATGAATCCTGGTTCTTAGCAGCAGCTCATTCCCTCGGTGGACGTCGCGGGATTCCCAGCGACATCGAATCTCCAGGCAACTCTGAGTCAATCCGAGGTGCAAAAGAGTGGCTCAGCAGGCGAATGGATTGCTCCTACGATCCGATCATCCATCAAGCAGAATTTAGTCGAATTATGGACTTAGCTGAAGCTAGGTCGAATCGATCGTTTGATCGCTTCTACAGAAGGCTCGCAGAACTCTTCTTGAAGCTCAACGATAAGCAAGCGTAGCCCGTAGACGGATTAGGCGAAGCCGTAATCCGCCATCCGACCCTGCAAGACCCGACAGCGGCAGCGAAGTACATCCGCTCGGGCGGGGCTCACGCGAATACAGCGACATAAAATTCAACGCGCCACGAATTCGATAACGGATTCGCCGCGATCGATCGCTTCGACGATTGCTGGCAAGGCGTGAAGCAGTTGCGCAATCGGTTGTCGCAATTGCCGGTGCGAATCCAGAGCACGCAGGGCCCCTGCCCGCGTGCTGCGCGGATGAGAGAGAAGTCCCGATCCTTCGTAACGAGTACGGCCGAACGCGTGACGGCCTCCTGCCAAACTCGTTGATCTGCCGCCGCGAGAAGATCGAAGTCGCCAACATGGAAGGCGTCGTTGCCGGTGGTGCGCAATGCCTCGGCGAGCGATGGTGGCAATTGCGCATCCACCAGAAACCGCAAGACCTACTCCGCAGCGATGATTGGATGGTCGGACTGACGGGCTGCAAACGCCAGGACGGCGTCGATGTCCTCGGCTTCGAGATAGGGGTAGTCGAGCAGGATATCATCGCGGGACTGCCCGGCGGACAACAGGTTCAGCACGTCCGAAACAGTGATGCGCAGACCTCTGATGCATGGGCGGCCATGCATCTGCTGGGGATCAATCGTGATTCTTGTCAAAAGCTCTGACATGGTCCACCTTGGATAAGCATTACCGGATTGCGAGCGGCCTGTCAGCCATAATGGCGCAGACACGTCGCAATCGCCACGGGTTTGGCAGGGTCCAATGGATCGGGCAACGCGCCAATACACAGAGATCATTCACGAAGGCAGATACGCGGCTGAAGTGGACATCGAATTGCATGACAGCGACGAAAGCTGGTCGCCAACGATGTTCGCCGGCGACGCGAAGAAGCTGGAGGCGGTTCGTTCGGCCCTGCGTCGAGACGACATCGTCGAAGCTGGCAAACATGCTCGTCTGTTCGAACTGAAGCCGATCTCGGTCTAGCGTCAATGTGCGCGACGCCCGCACAAATCTATTGACGTAAATCCTATTTAGGACTATTAGCTCTCTGTCTTGTTCGCGAGGGGACGCTGTCATGAGGCGTCTTGGTAGCGGAGCAGGATGCGGTGTCCCGCGCGCGTGCCTCGCAAGCACGCCCCGGGAGGCTGGAGGTCACCGTCCGGGCCCTATTACGGGGGCTCTGCCGCTCTGTGCCGGCTGGACGGGACAGTGACAAGGCGGGGAAAGCCCGCCGGCAACTGTCCCGGAAGAACGGTCCCCTGGCCCTAAACCCCGCGGTGGCGCGCCCACAGGCGCCGCGATTCGTGGTGACACGGATCGCGTCCCAACCACCATCCCGCGCCTGTCGGCGCGCCGCC
>DATCUS010000184.1:0-3556 GCA_036561845.1 Tardiphaga sp.
CGTTGCTGCGGTAAAAGGCGCCGGCCTCGCCGGTGACGCGCGTTTGCCCGGGCGCAGCGAACTGCGCCGGGGCCGACTCGACGACGATGGTGCCGCCGATGCTGTCGCCGCCGACGCTGACCGGCGTGACGCCGGCATAGACGGCGATGCGCGCCACCGCCGTCGGGTCCAGATACGACAGCGGCGAGTTCATGTGATTGGGGCAGGCCGAGACCAGGTCCATGCCGTCGACCTTGATGCGCAGCCGGTCATCGGCCAGACCGTGGATGGCCGGCAGGCTCGAGACGCCGCCGGCGCTGCGCAGGCTCACGCCGGGCAGGTCGCGCAGCAGGCTGGCGGTATCGCTGCTGCGGTAGCGCAGCGGCGAAATGGCCGCCTGGTCCAGGATCGAGGTGCTCAATGCCCCGCTGGCGGTCTCCTTGGGGGCGGTGATGACGATGCGGGTCTCGGCCGCGAGTGGGCCGGATAGCGTGGCGAGGACAGCGACAACGAGCGATCGCCGAACGGATGAGGACATGGCGTTCCCGGTTTGGATGAAGCTGGTAGGCACTGGTGCCGTTTGGCAGGCACGCAGCGTCGCTCAGACTAGCCGGATCGCCGCCGGCCGGGAATGCGACATGGTGTCGCAGGCCGCACGGCATGACCGCCCGTAAGCGCTTGTTGTGATGCGTTTTTGCGCCAGATTCGCGGGGCACGGGTTCGCGACGCGGACAGTGCCGACCGATGCCGCTTCTGCCGGCTGCGACCAGTGAACGGCAGCCTACTCTCGGACGAGATTGCTGACGTATTGAGGCGGTCAGCTGGGCAAGCGCCTGCGCGACCGGGCGCCGCGAACACGGCGGAGACCGCAAAAACAGTCTGTCGCGAACCGTGCGCCCAAGGCTGCCAGGGTGCGCGTGATAATCTGCGCGGCCGTCGGCGGGCCGCGATTCTGATCGGCGTCAGCCGTAGTCGAGCCGATCCCCGACGTGCCACCACCGCCGCTCAGCCGGTCATTCACCTGGAGGCCCCGTGCCCGACATCCGCCTTCCCGACGGGTCCACCCGCAGTTACCCGCAACCGGTCAGCGTGGCGACGGTGGCCGGTGACATCGGCGCCGGCTTGGCGCGCGCGGCGCTGGCGGGCAAGGTGTCCGGCAAGCTGGTCGACACCTCGTACCTGATCGAGAACGACGCGGATCTGGCCATCATCACCGAGCGTGATCCGGACGGTCTGGAGGTGATCCGCCACTCGACGGCCCACCTGCTGGCCTACGCGGTCAAGGAGCTGTTTCCCGAGGCGCAGGTCACCATCGGCCCGGTGATCGAGAACGGCTTCTATTACGACTTCGCCTACAGCCGGCCGTTCACGCCGGACGATCTGGTCGCCATCGAAAAGCGCATGGCGGAGCTGGCCAAACGGGATATTCCGGTGACCCGGCAAGTGCTGCCGCGCGACCAGGCGGTGGCGTTCTTCCTGGCCCAGGGCGAGAAATACAAGGCCGAACTGATTGCCGCCATCCCGGAAGGCGAGGACGTGTCGCTGTACCGCGAGGGCGATTTCGTGGACCTGTGCCGCGGACCGCACGTGCCGTCCACCGGCAAGCTGAAGGTGTTCAAGCTGATGCGCGTGGCCGGCGCCTACTGGCGCGGCGATTCGCGCAACGAGATGCTGCAGCGCATCTACGGCACGGCGTGGGCGAAAAAGGAAGACCTCGACGCCTATCTGCACCAGCTCGAAGAAGCCGAAAAGCGCGACCATCGGCGCATCGGTCGCCAGCTCGAACTGTTTCACATGCAGGACGAAGCGCCGGGCATGGTGTTCTGGCACCCCAAGGGCTGGGCGCTGTGGCAGACGGTCGAACAGCACATGCGGCAGGTCTACCGCGACTCCGGTTACCAGGAGGTGCGCTGCCCGCAGATCCTGGACGTGTCCCTGTGGAAGGCCTCGGGCCACTGGGACAACTACCAGGAGAACATGTTCTTCACCGCGTCGGAAAAGCGCGACTACGCGCTAAAACCGATGAATTGCCCGGGCCATGTGCAGATCTTCAAGTCCGGCCTGCACAGCTACCGCGAGCTGCCGATCCGCTACGGCGAGTTCGGCGGCTGTCATCGCAACGAGCCCTCGGGCGCCCTGCACGGCATCATGCGCGTGCGCGCCTTCACGCAAGACGACGGCCACGTCTTCTGCACCCCGGAGCAAATCGAGGCCGAGGTGACCGCCTTTCATCGCCAGGCGCTGGCCGTATACGCCGACTTCGGGTTTACCGACATCGCCATCAAGATCGCGCTGCGTCCGGACAAGCGCCTCGGCGACGATGCGGTATGGGACAAGGCCGAGGCGGCGCTGCGCGCAGCACTCTGCGCCTGCGGCGTGGCCTGGGAGGAGCTGCCCGGCGAAGGCGCCTTTTACGGCCCCAAGATCGAGTATCACCTGAAGGACGCCATCGGCCGCGCCTGGCAGCTCGGCACCATGCAGGTCGACTTCATGATGCCCGAGCGCCTGGGCGCCGAGTACGTGGACGAGCACAGCCAGCGCCAGCACCCGGTGATGTTGCACCGCGCCATCGTCGGCTCGCTGGAGCGCTTCATCGGCATCCTGATCGAGCACTACGCCGGGTCGCTGCCGCTGTGGCTGGCGCCGGTGCAGGCGGTGGTGCTGAACATCACCGACGTGCACGCCGACTACGCTCGTCAAGTCACGGATACTCTGCGGCAACAGGGCTTGCGCGTGGAGGCCGACTTGAGGAACGAGAAGATCGGCTATAAAATCCGCGAGCATACCCTGCAGCGTGTTCCCTACTTGCTGATCGTCGGCGAGCGGGAGTGCGTCAATTCCACGGTGGCCGTGCGTACGCGCTCCGGCGAGGACAAGGGCAGCCTGCCGCTGGCAGAGCTCGCCGTACGCCTCGTTGCCGAAGTTGCGAACCGCGGTCATTGCGTTACGGAGTGCTGAGACATCGCGAAAGAGAAAAAACTCCGCGTCAACGAGGAAATTACCGCCTCGTCCATACGCCTGATCGGCCCGGAAGGCGAACAGGTGGGCGTGGTCAGTCGCATGCAGGCGCTGGAAGCCGCTTCGGAAGCGGGGCTCGATCTGGTGGAAATTTCGCCCAGTGCCGAGCCGCCGGTATGCCGGATCATGGATTTCGGCAAGTTTCTGTACACGGAGAGCAAGAAACAGCAGGTCGCCAAGCGCAACCAGAAGCAGATCCAGGTCAAGGAGGTCAAGTTCCGGCCCCAGACCGACGATGGCGACTACCAGGTCAAGCTGCGCAACCTGCTGCGATTCTTCGAGGAAGGCGACAAGGCCAAGATCACGCTGCGCTTTCGCGGTCGCGAAATGGCGCACCAGGAGCTTGGCCGTGAGCTGTTGCAGCGCCTGGAGGACGACCTCAAGGGCGTGGCGGTGGTCGAACAATACCCGCGGCTGGAAGGCCGCCAGATGGTGATGGTGATGAGCCCGCGCAAATAGGCGCGAGCCCACGCAGGCGCTGCCCGACGCGGCGCTTCACAGAACAGTATTCAGGAGTAATGAAGCCGTGCCCAAGCTCAAGACCAAACGCGGCGCCGCC
>DATCUS010000185.1:0-7768 GCA_036561845.1 Tardiphaga sp.
CTTGCCATCCGGCCCAAAGACCGCGATGGCCACTACGGGGTCTTCTTCGGAAGCCGGCAAGTCGCCGAAATCGACTTGACCGGCAGCCAAAGTGTCAGCGATGTGTCCGAACACGTGTCAGCTATGTCTCCGGGCTGAACAGGACGACGGGGGGGGGGCGATAGTGGCTCAGGATACTGTGAGCAAGGTCGTCATCGCCGATCAAGGCACAGGCGTCATCGTAGCGGGAAACCAGTTCCGGCATGTGCCGGCGAAGTGCAGCACGGCATTCAACCGCGGACGGGGGCAGCCCCCGACCCGATCCGAGATACCAGCGCACGGCTTCATCGCGACCGGCGGCGAAGCGAGCCCGCCACGCTTCGCCCGGCTCATCCTCGCGCATCGCCACGAAATGCTTGAACATAGCGCCATGCTACCAAAAAAGATTCGATTGAAACAGGAGGAGACGTCTTGTCCGCCGAGTCCGCCTCAGGTCGCGCGACGCAGGTCAGGCCGACGACCCCAGCGGAAAGTGACAAGCGACGAAATGGCCGGGCTCCGCTTCCCGCCATTTCGGCTCGAGCGCGGCGCAACGCGCCGCCGCACGCGGACAGCGTGTTCGAAAGCGACAACCGCTCGGCGGATTCACCGGCGATGGCAATTCGCCAACAAGCAGCCGCGAGGAGTCGGGGCGCTTGTCGGGATCCATGACGGGAATGGCGGCCATCAGCGCCGCCGTATAGGGATGTAACGCCGCCTCGTACAACCGGGCTGACGGCGCCAGCTCGCACAGACGGCCCAGATACATCACCGCGACGCGGTCGCTGATGTTCTTCACGACAGCAAGGTCATGGCTGATGAACAGCAGCGTCAGACCATAGCGCGCTTTCATATCCTCCAGCAGATTGAGGATTTGCGCGCGCACCGAGACATCGAGCGCCGAGACGGGCTCGTCGCAGACGACGAGATGCGGCTCCATGATGAGCGCACGGGCGATGGCGATGCGCTGGCATTGGCCACCGGAAAATTCGTGCGGGCGGCGGTCCATGACCCCATCCGGATCGAGGCTGACCGCTTCGAGCGCGATGCGTACGCGGCGCCCGCGCTCCTCAGCGCTGCCCACGCCAGCAATCGCCATCGGCTCGGCCACGATGTCGCGGACCTTGCGGCGGGGATTGAGCGAGGACATCGGGTCCTGGAAGATCATGTGCAGCCGCGTCCGCGTCCGACGCAACTCACCGGCGTCGAGGCTCGCGAGGTCCCGTCCCTCGAAGACCACCGAGCCTCCGGTTGGCGGCGGGAGCCGCATGATCGAACGCCCGACCGTCGACTTGCCGCAGCCGGACTCGCCGACCAGCCCGAGGGTTTCGCCCTTGTAGATGGTGAAGCTGACGTTTGCGACGGCGGTGATCCGACGGCCGCGCGGCAGCCTGTAGGTCGCCGACAGGTTTTCGACGGCGAGGATTACGTCCGGCTTCATGGCAATACGCCACCGGTACCGACGGGATGCCAGCAGGCATAGAGATGCGTTCCATCCGCATCGGTCGCCGATAATGCGGGCTGATCGGTCCGACACCGGTCGGTCGCGAAATCGCAGCGCGGGTTGAAGCGGCAGCCGCTCGGTGGCTGCAGCATGTCCGGCGGCCGTCCTGAAATCGCGCGCAACCGGGTGTGCGGCGGATCGGACAGGTTCGGTGCGGAACGGATCAGGGCCTGGGTGTAGGGCATCCGGCAACCGCGGAACAGCGACCGCGTTGACGCACGTTCGACCATCTGCCCGGCATACATCACCGCCACCCTGTCGGTGTGCCCGGCGACCACGCCGAGGTCGTGCGAGATCAGGATCATCGCCATGTTGTGCGCGAGTTGCTGACGCCGCAGCAGATCGAGGATTTGCGCCTGGATGGTGACATCGAGCGCGGTGGTCGGTTCGTCGGCGATCAGCAGTTTCGGCCCGCAGGCCAGTGCGATGGCAATCGCGACGCGCTGGCGCATGCCGCCCGATAGCTGATGGGGATATTGGTGCAGCCGCTCGGCCGGCAGAGGGATCCCGACGGAGGCCAGGAGTTCGATCGACCGGGTTTCGGCGGCGGAGCCGCGCAAACCGAGATGGCGCGTGAGCGTCTCGCCGATCTGCGCGCCGATCCGCCTGACCGGGTTCAGCGAAGACGTCGGATCCTGAAACACCATGGCGATGTCCTTGCCGCGGACGTCGCGCATCGCCGGCTCCGGCAGCGTCAGGAGGTCGCGGCCGTCGAATGCAATGCGGCCGGTCGTGGTGGTGGAGCCGTCTTTCGCCAGGATACCGATGATGGTTCGCGCCAGCACGCTCTTGCCCGAGCCGGATTCGCCGACAACGCCGACCGTCTCCCCTCGCTGAATTGAGAACGAGACGCCATCGACCGCCCGCACAACGCCGCGAGGCGTATGGAAACGCGTCACGAGATCGGTGATCTCAAGGAGGGCGGCGCTCCCTTTTGTCATAGCGCGCTGCCGCGAAGATCGGTTCGGGCGCGCAGATGCTCCCCGATCAGGTTGATGGACAGCACCGTCAGGAACATCAGTGCAGAGGGTACGAAAGCTATGTAGGGCAACGTCCCCAGATCGGTCTGCCCGTCTGCGATCATGTTGCCCCACGTTGGCTGCGGCGGCGGCACGCTTAAACCCAGGAAGGACAGCACGCCCTCGATCACGATGATGCGCGAGACCACGAGGAGCGCGTAGATCAGCATCGGGATGACGACATTCGGCAGAATTTCAAGCGCCAGCACCCTGCCGTGGGTGGCGCCCATGGCACGCGCCGCCAGCACGAATTCACGCTGGGCGAACACCAGCGTGTTGGCGCGCGCCACGCGCATGAATGCCGGAATCGTCAGGAAGCCAAGCAGCAGGACGAGGATAGCGGTGTTGGCCCCGACAGACGCGGTTACTGCGAGGACGATGAGGATTCCAGGAAACGCCATGATGGCATCCATGGCAGCGACGATGGTGGTTTCGATGCGGCCCCGGAAATAGCCGGCGGCCATGCCAAAAAAAATTCCGACGCCAAGTCCGATGGCCGGCGCCAGCAGCCCGACAATGAGGGAGATCCGTGCGCCGAACACGGAGCGCGACAAGATATCGCGACCGAGCTGGTCGGTGCCGAACCAGTAGGTTGCGTCAGGCCAGTTGGAGATGACGGCGAAATCAGCATCGTTCGGGCTCCGCAGCGGCAGCAGGTTGGCGGTCGCGGCCAGCCCGACGACCATGATGGTCCAGGCCATCGGAATCCAGAAGCCCGGACCCAGCCGGTGGCGTGCAAGCAGAGGACTCGTCGCACCGGTCGCCGGCGCCATGAGTGGGGCCCTGCCCTCCGCGGCCGTACTCATTGGCGGATTCTCGGATCGAGCAGTGCATAAATCATGTCGACGCCGAAATTGATCAGCACGTAACCAATGGAGATCACTGCGACGCAGCCCTGGACCAGCATCAGGTCACGGTTGTAGACCGCGCCCGTCAGCATGCGGCCGACCCCCGGCAGGCCGAAGATCGTCTCCACGACCAGTGCGCCGGTGATCGCGGCGCCGATCTGCAGGCCGGCGATCGTCACCAGCGTGAAGGATGACGGCCGCAGCGCGTGCCGCAACAGGATGAAGGCGGGAGAAAGACCCTTGGCCTTGGCGAACGCGATATAGTCCTGCTGCAGGGTCTTGATCATGTCGGCCCGGAGCACGGCGAACAGCGGCGGCCATTCCGACAGTCCGATCGCGAGCGCGGGCAGCGCAAGATGGGCAAGATTGCCTGCCGGATCGCGCGTGAACGGTACGTAGCCCGTCGACGGCAACCAGCGCAGCTTGAGCGCGAACAGGAACATCAACATGATGGCCGTGATGAACACCGGCGCGGCGAGCAGGAACAGCGCCGCCGAGCTGATGAGGCGGTCGATCCGGCTGCCGGCCTTGTAGGCGCACAGCACGCCGGCCGGCACAGCAAGCAGCAGCGCAAATGCCTGGCTCAGCAGCATCAGTTCGGCCGTCACCGGAATCCGATCGATGATCGATTCCAGCACCGGCACCTGCGTGATGGTGGAGCGGCCGAGATCGCCCTGCATGAAACCGATCAGCCAGTGCAGGAAGCGCAGGACCAGCGGCCGATCGAGGCCGAGTTCGGCGCGCACCTGTGATATCGCAGCGGGTGTCGCTTCATTGCCGAGCAAAGTGAGCGCGACGTCGCCCGGCAGCAGATTCAGGAGCAGGAAAGTCGCGGCGGCCACCAGCAACAACACCAGGACCAGCCGCACGACCTTGCGCAGGAAGTAGTGCATCATCGCCTACACCTCGCTGCGCAATCTCCCGGGGACTCTATTTGGGGTCGACCCACGCTTCGTTGAGCCGGACAAGGCCGCGCCGCAGCGGTGGAATGTTGTGGACCCGCGGATTCGTGATGGCGACATAGTTCGACTGGGTGCGCAGCAGGATCGGCATCTGCCTGGCCATCTCCTTGCTGAATTCGCAATATGCTTTCTTGCGGACGCCGACGTCGAGACTCTGGCGGCCGGTCTGGATGGCCTCGTCGAGCTTTGGATCGTTGATCCTGGTGAGGTTGCCGCCGCTCTTCGAGAAGAACGCCTGATAAACCTGAAAGTCGGGGTCGGGCACGTCGACCACTTCCCACATGGCGATCTGGTAGTCGCCCCGCAATACCGGATTGATGTAGGACGGCCCGCCCTGAATGCTCCTGATCTCCGTCTCAATGCCGACCTTCTGCCAGAAGCTTTGGTAGAGCTGCGCCGGCACGGTCATCGTCGGCGTCGCCTGCGCCTGCAGCACGACTTTCACCGGCTTGCCATATTCCGCCAGCAGCGCCCTGGCCTTCGCCGGGTCGTATTCGGGATAGCCGACGTCCGCGCAATTCCACTCGGAACCCGGACCCCAGAAGCTCGTAGCGAGCTGGCCTTCGCCGGCGAAAGCGACCTTGAGCTCGACGTTGCGGTCCACCGCGTGGGCCAGCGCCAGCCGCACCCGGACGTCGTCGAGCGGCGGAGACGCCGTGTTGATATTGAGGGTGTGGGCGCCTGTACCGATGTATTGCACGACCTTCAGGGTCTTGTCGTTCCGTGCTTCGATCACCTGCTTGCCGAGCGGCTCGTTGAAGATGTCGATGTCGCCGGTCTTGACCGCCGTAAAGCGCGCGGTCGTATCCGGCAGGAAGCGGATTACGATCTTGTCGAGATGCTGGGCCTTTGGATTCCAGTAGTTCGGGTTCTTCTCAAAGGTGATACTGTCGTCCTGCTTCCACTCCGTCATGATGTAGTGACCGGCGCCGATCGGACGGCGGTTGAGGTCGGGGCCGGCACCGTCTTCATGCTCCGCGGGCATCACCCAGGCGAGAAAGTTATCGACCGCGAAGATGCTCGGGAATGCGGCCCAGGGATAGGCGAGCCTGAATTCCACCGTGACGTCGTCGATCGCGACAGCCTCCTTCAGCGCCCCGAGAGCGGCGGCGAACGCCTGGTTCTTCGAAGGATCGAGAATGCGCTGGAAGTGATGCGCCACGTCCCGCGCCGTATAGGGTGCGCCGTTGGAGAACTTGAGTCCCGGCCGCAGCGTCAATCGCCAGATCAGGCCGTCGGGCGAGCTGTCGAACGCGGTGGCGAGATCCGGGACGCGCTCACCTTTTTCATTTCGCGTGAAGAAGTTCGAGAACACCAGTCCGCCGGCCATCGTCGTCTCGCGATTGGCCGCGCGCAGGGTGAGGGGATCGAAGCCCTGCACTTGCGCGCCGGTGGCCATGATGAGAGAGCCGCCGTCTTTCGGCGTCAACTCCGCCGCGCCGCCTGGCCGCAGTCCGGTCAGTGCGAACGCAAACACTCCGACGATCAGACCTACGAGTTGACCAATCCGCCCCATGCCCTCTCTTTTCGTTTTATTGTCAGGCGACAACAAACCTACCGCCGATTGGGCTGCGGGCAAGGCGCAAGACGTTGGACCTTAGTCTTAACAACGTTTTCCGCCCAACGAGACGAAGGCCATGAGGCAGGGCTCCGGCAGCGGGTTGTGCCAGCGATGCCGGGTGCCGTTCTGCACAACGCAATCGCCCTGGCGCAGGTGCACCGTCTGTCCGTCGTCCAGTTCCAGCGTCATCTCGCCACGAACCACGATTCCATAGTCGATGGTATCGGATGTGTGCATACCAGGCGCGTCGCGTTCGAAATGGTCGCCCATCCCGGGGACCTTCTCGGACATTTCCCTCAACCCGCTCTCGAAGGTGACGCCGGGCGGCGGCTTCCAGCCTTCCGGTCGCCGGGGCGGATACGAGATCAGGCGGAACATTGTGCCCCCCGGGCCGGGAAAGGCTTTCGTCCTCTCGTGCATCGGATCGGGCTCCAGGCCGGTGAGCCGTGGCACCTCGTCGGTCATGTAGAGTTCGTAGAATGTCAGCCCTGGATTGGCGTCGATCTCCACCACCTTGGGCGTGATATCGAAGGACTTGAACACCGATCTGCCGGCTTCATCGCGACCGGTCAGCACGCGTCTGGGGGGCGGCAGGTCGCCGGAATCTCTCACTTCAGCAGGTTGCGGCATCGAGGCCGGGCGAGCCTGGCGGGCGCCTCCGGACAGGACCTGAACCGGGTCACGCCGGGCGCCGGCTTCAGACTGTTCAGAGGATTCCGCGTCGTCCAGGGATCCGTTCTTTTTCCGGGACCACCAACGCCAAAAGAGCATGTTCATCCATGTTCTCCGATGTTCGGCCGGTCATCGCCGTGGGACGTCCGTGCCGATCGCTGGCGGCACTGCGATGTCGGCCGTTTCGGCCGAAAAGGGCTACCGAGCCGGTTGCGCAACGCGAATTCCCGCTGCGGCCGTCAAGCGCACCTTCGCCGGCGGGCATTTAGGGCGCAAGGCTGCAGTGCCGCGCGGCAAGCGCTCGGTGGAGGATTGGTTCGGTACGATGCCTGAGGACCGTTCCGTGCCCTGCCCTTGCAGTGGCTTCGGGCTACTGGCCGGGCGTCCAGGGCTGGTAGTCGCCGGTGGCCTTGGGGCGGCGGCCGCTGGCCAGCGTCGAGCCGGACGGCCGGTAAGCCGCGGGGGTGCCGGTCAGGTTGGGCACGTGGGGCTTCTGCCATTCGCGCGGCGTGTAGCTCTCTTCGGTGGGCGCCACGTCGACGGTGTGATGCAGCCAGCCGTGCCAGGACGGCGGCACCTTGGAGGCCTCGGCATAGCCATTATAGACCACCCAGCGCCGCTCGAAGCCGAGCGTCGGGTCGATCTTGCCGCCTTTGGTGCGGTAATAGGTGTTGCCGGTCTCGTCGGTGCCGACTAGTTCGCCGAAGCGCCATGTCCACAGTTGCGTGCCGAATGTCTGGCCGCTCCACCAGGTGAAAAATTTCAGCCAAAACAGTTTCATAGGCCGCGCCGGTTCGAGAATGCTGCACTGTTGATGCCATCGGCGGCGGCAATTGTCCAGTTGCCACCGCGACAGTTCGCCGCCGGCAACCGATTCGTGACGGCCTCGCAATCGGCATCCGGCGCCCTAGCTGTTGAAGGCAAACTGTCGCGGAGGGACGCAGCTTCGTTCATCCGGCATACAGTTCCACCCTGACACGATGCCCTGGCCTCACGGGCGCACAGTGCGGGAACGCCCCGACCCTGAAAGGGTTATGGCCATGTCCCAGAAGGAGCCGACCATGATTAGCCTGAAAATATTGAGTGCAGCCGCCATCCTCACGCTTGCGGTCCCCGTGATCGCTTCGACGGCAAGCCACGCGCAGGGCATTTCGAAGCCTGCCGGCGGTGGCGGGGGTGGTGGC
>DATCUS010000186.1:0-23091 GCA_036561845.1 Tardiphaga sp.
GCGCCAATGACGTGGCCGTCAATGTGCAGGGCACGCCGCTGATCCGGGGCGCCAAGACGATCGCGGTCAATGCGTTCCGCATCTACGACGACGCGCCGCTCGCCGCCGCGCCCGACGTCACCGGCTACAAGCCGCAGGAGATCACGCAGGACTATCTCAAGGATCTCGACATCGACAGCGTCGCCTTCATCAATGCCGCACTCGGCAATGCCTCGCTGAGCGCCAGGCTCGCAGGTCTCGGCAGTTATCACCTGCGGCCCGGCGTCGATATCGTCAGCAGGGTCAGCGCCGACAATCCGAACGGCGACCTGACGGTGGCCGGCGATCTCGATCTGTCCGGCTATCGCTACGGGCCGAATGCCGATCGCAACGTGAACTCGGCGACCTACGGCTTCGGCGAGCCGGGCGCCATCAACATCCGCGCCGTCGGCAATCTCAATATCCACGGCAGCATCAACGACGGCTTTGCGCCGCTGCCGTCGACGCCCGACGACGTCAAGGGCTGGCTGCTCGAGGAGGGCGTGGTGCCCTATGGCGGCGATCTGGTGCTGGCCACCGCGGTCACGCTCGAGACCGGTACGGTGTTCAAGGCGGGCGTCACGCTGAATTACGACCTTCCGGCCTATTTCGGTACCGAGAGGAGCGGTCCGACCTCGCTGCCATCCGGCACGGTGCTGCCGGTGCGCGCGACCCTGGCAAGTTCGCTCGCTCTGTCGGCGGGCACCGTGGTGCAGGCGACCATCTACAATGCGGACGGCTCGGTGGCCTATGCCGCCGGCATGGTCCTGCCCAATGCGGTGACGCTGACCGCCGGCATGCAGCTCGGCGCCGGCACGGTGCTGAAGAGCGCCGCCAGCTTTGCGGCGCTGGTCTGGCCGAAGGGCGTGCCGCTGCCGGTGGACATGACCTCCACGGCTCAGATTGCGCTCGCCGCCGGGTCGTTGATCCCGGCCCAGACGAACGTCAAGCTTGTCGGTGGCCAGGCGGTGGATCTGCGCGGGACCACCGGCGGCATCCAGGGCCGGAATTGGGCTCTCGCATCGATGCTGGCCGCCGGGGCGAAATCGTCGGACCTGACGCTGGTGGCCGGTGCCGACCTCGGCTCGGCCAATGTGCGGGCGCGCAACGCCCTCGGCAAGGGCGACATCATCCTGGCCGACACCCACTACGTCGCGCGGTACGCCTCGGGTGGCAATGTCCTCAATTTGAACCAGGCAGGAGCGGAGGCTCTCTGCGCCGTGGTCTGTGGTGACTACGGTTTTACGGTGAGCGACCTGATTGGAAAGTCGGAAGCCCAAATCGCGACGCTGTTGGGCGCGTCATGGGCTGAAGTCGTGGACTACTACGGGATGCCGGCGAATTTCTGGGATCCCTCGCGCGGCAATATCGAATTGGGCCTGACCCAGAAGGGACTCGATGCCCTGATGATCGTTCTGGGCGGTTACCTTCCTGACGGCATCACCGATCCGGCCGCACTGCTACACAAGACCCGCCTTGAGGTGGCCACGCTCTACGGCGACCCCAGCTACAGCTGGGCCGATTTCTTTTTGCCGTCCGATTTCGCGGATCCTGCTCAAAATTACCTCGGCACCATCAGCCTGCCGGCAACGACCACGGTGGTCGCACCCTCGTTCAGCGTGGTCCGCACCGGCACCGGCGACCTGTCGCTGGTCGCCGCCGGCAGCATCAAAATGCAGTCGCTCTACGGCGTCTACACCGCCGGCACGGCGACCGCGGTCGATCCGAGCTACAATCTCGCCCGCGCAGTCATGACCGATGGCACGCTGCTCGGCAGCACCAATGCCGATTACGCGGCCGCCGCGCTGGCGTCCTATCGCGCGTGGTACCCGGATCACGGCGGCAACGTACTGATCGCGGCGGGCGGCAATCTGATCGGCGACATCTACGGTCAGTCCTACCGGGCGAGCCCATCGAGCGTGCTGACCGGCAACTGGCTGTGGCGCCAGGGCTCTGGCACCGCGGCGGTCGACGAGACGATTGCGACCTCGTGGTGGATCAATTTCGGCACCTACGTGCCGAATACAAGCTATGGGTCCAAAATCCCCGACCTCGTCGGTTTCACCGGCATCGGCGCGCTCGGCGGTGGCAATGTCGCCATCCGCGTCGGCGGCAATGCCGGCGCGATCACGCAGCGCAGTACTGCGGGCGGCGACACCAGCGGCGTGGATCGCAGCCAGGGTCTGGTGGTTGCCGTCGGCAGCACCGGCCGCGTCGGCGCTGACGGATCGCTCACCTTGACCGGCGGCGGCGATATCGACATGCGGATTGCCGGCTCGCTCAATCCGAATCTCGCGATCACCGACGACTACAGAAGCCAGAAGCAGGCCCTTGGCGGCTCGCTGATCAACCTGCGCGGCACAATGAGCGTGACCGCGGCGTCGATCGGCGGCATCGAGCTGATCTACGGATTGCGGGACAGCTACGATACCCGTGGTGCCGATCCCTATGCGGCGACGTGGTCCGAGGCGACATCCGGCATCACGGTGGTCCCCGGCGATTCCGCGGTCTATCTGCAAACTCTGGGCGATCTCGTGCTCGGCGGCGCCGGCGATGCCGGTCGGTCGGTGACGCCGAGCAATTCCGCCTTCTCGGCCGGCGGCAAGGATTACGCCAGCGGCGGCGGAAGCTGGTTCACGCTGTGGACCGAGCACACCGCGATCAATCTGGTCTCCGCCGGCGGCAATCTCACGCCCACCACCTCGACGGGCACCGAGGGGATGTATAATGGCTCTGCCAATCAAAACAGCGACCAGAACAGCACCGATGGATGGTTCACCTATCCATCGATCCTGCGGGCGGCGGCGCTGGGCGGCAGTATCTATTACGGACGCGACGCCTTGCCGTTCGTAAGCTCCGGCGTCACGGTCACCCTGGCGCCGTCGGCCACCGGCTCGTTGGAGATGCTGGCCAAGGATTCGATCTATGCCGGGCAATATGCGTTCAGCCTGTCCGGCACCGGCACGGAATTGCCGACCCCGTTCAATCCGGCCTTCGCAGGCTACCCAACGGACGGTTCTATCAAAGTCATCGTGACCAACGCGTCGCCAAACGGCATCCGGGATTCAAGCAGCGGCACCCCGATTAGCGGGTCGCTGTTCGTGTTCGGCCCGAACGATGCGAAAATCGCGCTCGACCGCGCGGATGATGCGGATCCCGTGCGCTTCTATGCCCGCGAAGGCGACATCGTCGGCCTCGTCACCGGCGAGACGGTGACGTTTATGAGCGGCACGACCTGGCTCAATGCATCGGCTCCGGTCGTCGTGCGCGCGGGCCGCGACATCGTGGCTGCCGGCCTGGCTCCCGGTGTGACGGCTGAGTTTGGCACCGCCATCAACGGCTATTCGCACGGCAACCTGATCGTGCACAGCGATCCGAATGACGTCTCGATCATCTCCGCCGGGCGCGACATCCGCTACGCCAATGTCGACATCGCCGGTCCCGGCGCGCTCGAAATCTCGGCGGGACGCAACCTGTATCAGGCCGACAAGGGCGCGATCACGAGCCTCGGAGCGATCGCGTCGGGCGATACGCGCCCGGGCGCCAGCATCGCGATGCTGGCCGGCGTCGGCGCGGCCGGACCAGACTACGAAAGCCTGGCGTCGCTCTATCTCGATCCGGCCCGGCTGGCGGTTGCAGGGGTGCCGCTGGCCGAGCAGCCCGGCAAGGTCGCCAAGACCTATGAGAAGGAGCTCGCGGCCTGGCTGAAGCAGCGCTACGGCTTTGCCGGCACCGACGCGGAAGCGTTGGTCTATTTCGGCATCCTGGCGCCCGAGCGGCAGCGCATCTTCCTGCGTCAGGTCTACTTCGCCGAACTCACCGCCGGCGGCCGTGAATACAATGACAGCACCAGTTCGCGTTACGGCAGCTATCTGCGCGGCCGCGACGCGATCGCCGCGCTGTTCCCGGACCAGGATGCGAATGGGCAGCCGGTCGTGCGTGCGGGCGACATCACCATGTATGGGACCTCCGGCGTTCGAACCCAGAAGGGCGGCGATATCCAGACGCTCACACCGGGCGGGCGGACCATCATCGGCATCGAGGGACAAGTGCCGCCGGCGTCGGCGGGTCTCGTCACGCAGGGCCAAGGTAACATCCAGCTTTACAGCAAGGGCAGCATCCTGCTTGGCCTGTCGCGCATTATGACCACCTTCGGCGGAAACATCGTCGCCTGGTCCGCGGAAGGCGACATCAATGCCGGGCGCGGCTCCAAGACCACCGTGGTCTACACCCCGCCGCGGCGCGTCTACGACAGCTACGGCAATGTGAGCCTGTCGTCGCAGGTGCCGTCTTCCGGCGCTGGCATCGCGACGCTGAATCCGATCGCGGAGGTGAAAGCCGGCGATATCGATCTGATCGCACCGCGCGGCACCATCGACGCGGGTGAAGCCGGAATCCGCGTCTCCGGCAATGTCAATCTGGCGGCGCTACAAATTCTGAATGCGGCAAATATCCAGGTGCAGGGCACGTCGTCCGGTATCCCGACCGTTCAGGCACCCAGCATCAGCGCGGCGCTCTCGACTGCGAACGCGACCGCAGCCACCCAACAAACGGCGCCGCCTGCTCAGGCCAATAGCAGCAATCCTTCGGTGATCATCGTAGAAGTGCTCGGCTATGGCGGCGGCAACGGCGACAGTGCGCCGGATGACGAGCAATCCCGCCGTGAGCGCCGCAGCGACAATTATCGCCTACAGGATCCGACCAGCCCGGTGCAGGTGATCGGCTCAGGCGAGTTGTCGCCATCGCAACGCCGGAAACTGACGGTGGTGGAGCAGCGCAATTTCGATGAGCCATAGGTCACTTCATGACCGCCGCGGCGTGGACGCATTATGTCCGCTCTCTGTAGAGGCCAGTTGGGCCACGTCCCGCAAGACATCCGAACCGTGGTGCGTTCCGGCCTCGTCAGGTGTCCTGGCTAACCCGCGCCTGCTCGTCGACAAGCGCGAAGAGAAGAACGATCTGCAACCGGGCGACATCCCGCAGTTGAGCATTGCGCGTCCCGGTCTTGGTCGCTCCGGAAATCCTGCCGGCGGTTGTTGCAAGACAAAGAACAAGGCGGTCCGTCACCTATGCTGGCAGCATGGAACAGGTCGCACCGGCGGCAGACATGACGGTCGACGAGGTGATGCGGCGATGGCCAGCCACGATCCGTGTGTTTCTGGATTTCAACATGGGTTGCGTGGGTTGCCCGATTGCCACTTTTCATTCGGTCGATGACGCCTGCCGGGAGCACAAGGTCGGTCAGGCATTTCTGCAGGCGCTGCGCGCCGCTGCGGCCGCCTCGGGCTAACGGTCCTTCAGCGTCGATTGCTCATCCTGCTGCTTCTCGGCCAGGACGAACAGGCCGTGCGGATCGCGCAGCACGATACGCTGACGGCCGCCTGCGACCAGTCCCTGCTGCTCCCACCCGCTGAGGATTCGGCTCACGGTGTGCAGCGTGGTGCCGGTCATTTCCGCGACGTCCTGCCGGCTGATCGGAAAATCGATCTCGATGCCGCTCTCGACCTTCCGCCCCGCCTGCCTGGCCAGCCGCAACAGTGCGCGCGCGACGCGCTGTTCGACCTGCTGACTCGACATCTCCACCACCCGCGCCTGGGTGTCCTGCAACCGGCGGCCGACGGTTTGCAGCACGTGGGCCGCAAGGCTGGGGAATTTGGCGATCAGCCGCGGCCAGGCCGCGGACGGCCAGCACAGCGCAATGCTGTCCACCGCCGCGACCGCCGTTGCCGGATAGGTATCGAGCGCCAGTGCCTGGGCCACGCCGAACAGTTCGCCGGCCGAAATATAGCGGGCCACGATCTGCTGGCCCTGCGCCGTCGACTTCTCGACGCGCAAATGACCATGCAGCAGCAGGAAGAAGGAGTGGGCGTCGGCGCCCTGATCGAACACGTGGCTGTCCTTCGGGCAGCGAATCACGCGGGCCTCGCGGAGGACCTCTTCGAGATCGCCGGGGCCGAGCTCTGCCAGGACCGGAATACCGGCAATGATGGAACGGTCGAGGGTGGCCATAGCGAGGCGGTCTCTGAGATCGGTGGAAGCGGACGACACTAGAACTCGCCCCGGCAGCGGGCAACCGATGCGCGGCCGCCGCCCATGATGGAGATGTCTCACCTTGCCGAGGCTGCAGCCATGGTTTTGAGATCGGCCAGCCGGGTGATGGCGTGGGCGGCGAGCTTCTGCGCAAGTTCCAGCCGGGTCTGATCGTCCGCGTGGTCGGCCTCATCGAGGTAGATGGACGACAACTGCTCCGCCCGGCGAATGGCGCGGCGCCTGACTTCCTCGATGGAATCGGAGCCCGACGTGCGATCCTGCATCGGCACCGGAGCGGGAAGCCGTTCAGTCAGGTCGCCGCCCGTCACTGCCAGCAAATGGCGGCGTTCGACGGCCGGGAGATCCTGCGACCATTCGACAATATCCTTGAGAAGCAGGCTCTCAAGCAGCGCCGCCAATGGAATGTCGCTGGTCTCATCATGCGATCGGTCGCCGGCGGACAGACGACGCGCCTGTCGCCAGGCGAGACGCCGCTCGCGGCGCAGCTCATTGCCGTCCTTCAACGCCTCGCGTGCCATGTTCTCCGCCGCGGCATGGACCGAATCGTCCTCTGCGAGAGCAGCAACGTAGGTCCAGAACACGAAACCGCGCTCGCGGTGGCGAACGGCCAGCGCCCACGCATCATAGGGTGTCGATAGCGACGAATCGGCGAGGTCGGAGAGCTCCTCCGCGGGGACAAGATCGGTCGGAGCCCACCTCAGGTCCGCCGCGTCGGGATGCTTGTCCAGCGCTGCGACACAGGTTACGCTGATGGCGCGCGCGCGATGAAGCTCGCGCTGTTCCAATATTTCGAAGACCGATCGCACGGGTTCAAACGACTCGTCGCCGACTGTTGCCAGTTCGCCGTATCGTCGCGCTGCCGTTTCCGCCTGTTCAAATGCGATCGCGTAAAGTTCCGCCACGCTCCTCACCTGTGCAGGCGGTTCGTTGGACAATAGCGACTCGCTGCGCGTCATCGGAGTCTCCTGAACCGGAAATCGGGCAATTGAGGCCGGTCCATTTGTTCTAGCGCAAAGTTGCCCCCGTTTCGATCAGTATAAGCGTCTGAAACACATACTACCGCGATCCAGAACAACGGCGTTCTGTTTGAGACTGGAACCGCCGCCTTGCGAAGATTCGTCATCATTCATGTTCTGTTAGGATTCGTTCTGGCCGTTTTGGCCGGGGCGTTCGCTGTGGAGGCGCGTGCTGCGGGCCGCCTGAGCGACTTCGTGAGCAAGGCCGAGCCGAACGAGCTTGTTCCCGGCGCCAATCGGCTTGGGCCGCTGCAGGGCGATCCGGCGATCATGCCGGCCTACAAGGACGATCAACTCCTTGGCTTCGTCTATCTGAATTCCGATTTCGCCAATGCGATCGGCTATTCGGGCAAGCCGATCCAGCTTCTGGTCGGCATCGATCCCAAGGGCGTGCTCACCGGGCTCAAGCTGGTGGAGCACAAGGAGCCCATTGTTCTGCTTGGGATTCCGGAGAAACGGATTCTGGAGGCGGTCAACAAGCTGATCGGCGCCGACATTGCGGGCGTGGTGCGCGGGGCTGCGCCGGCGCCGCAGGTCGACATTGTTAGCGGCGCCACGGTCACCGTGCTGGTAATCGGCGACAGCATCGTCCGCTCCGCCACCAAGCTGATCAAGAGCGGCCGACTCGGCGCTCCGGGAAGTGCAGTTGCCGGCGCAGCGCAGCAAGCGGTGACGAAGACCATCGATCCCGCCAGAAGCGAGGTTCGCGACTGGCAAAGCCTCGTCGGCGATGGCTCGGTGCGCCGGCTGTTCCTGACGGTCGGAGACATCAATCAGTCTTTCGAAAAGTCGGGCAATGCAGGCGCCGCCGCGCATCCGGAGGATGGCGAGCCGGACGACACCTTCATTGATCTGTACGTTGCCGACGTCGCCGTGCCGACCATCGGCCGCAGCCTGCTTGGCGACGACGGATACAATCGCCTGGCAGCCCGACTCAAGCCGGGGCAGCAGGCGCTGGTCGTCGCCGGTTCCGGGCGTTATTCATTCAAGGGCGCAGCATACGTTCGCGGCGGGATCTTCGATCGCATCGAGCTGATCCAGGACACCAACAGCATGCGCTTCCGCGATCGCGATCATACGCGGCTGGGAAGCCTCGCGGCCGACGGCGCGCCCGACTTCCCCGAAATCGCCCTGTTCGCCGTGCCCGCGGAATTCGCGCTCGATCCGACCGAGCCATGGGCGCTGCAGTTGCTCGTTCAGCGTGTCATCAGCACGCGCGAAAAGGCCTGGCTCACCTTCGATCTCGGCTACACGCTGCCGGATGCCTATATGAAGCGCGAGACGCCGAAGCCGGCGGCCGCCGCGGCCGTCGCACCGGCTGCCAAGGCACTGCCGCCCGCTGGGAGAATGTCCGGTGATGCCGCGCCATCGTCCGCCGCCGAGGACGAGCCGCTGTGGATGAAGATCTGGCGCGGCAACACGGTCAAGATAGGCACGACGATTTTCGCTTTGGGCGCGCTGACGCTGATCTTCTTCTTCCAGAATGCGCTGGTGGCGCGGCCCCGTCTGTTCGCGTGGGTGCGCCGGAGCTATCTCGTATTCATCCTGGTCTGGATGGGCTGGTACGCCAACGCCCAGCTCTCCGTCGTCAATGTTCTGACCTTCGCCAATTCGCTGTTGACCGGCTTCAGCTGGGAGTACTTTCTGTCGGCGCCGTTGATCTTTCTGCTGTGGGGCGCAATTGCCGCCGGGCTGCTGTTCTGGGGACGCGGGCCGTTCTGCGGCTGGCTGTGCCCGTTCGGCGCGCTGCAGGAGCTGCTCAACAACATCGCCCAGGCGGTGAAGATTCCGCAGTACCGCTTGCCGTGGGGCCTGCACGAACGGCTGTGGCCGATCAAGTACATTATCTTCCTCGGCCTGTTCGGCATGTCGCTGTACTCGACCGCCTTCGCCGAACAGCTCGCCGAAGTCGAACCGTTCAAGACCGCGATCGTGCTGAAGTTCGCGCGCGAGTGGCCATACGTCATCTATGCCCTCACCGTGCTATCCGCCGGCCTGTTCGTCGAGCGCTTCTTCTGCCGTTACATGTGTCCGCTCGGTGCGGCGCTGGCCATTCCCGGCCGCATCCGCATGTTCGAATGGCTGCGGCGCTGGCCGGAATGCGGCACGCCATGCCAGCGCTGCGCCAAGGAATGCCCGGTGCAGGCGATCCACCCCGAGGGTCACATCAACGTCAATGAGTGCATCTACTGCATGCATTGCCAGGAACTCTATTTCGACGATCACCGCTGCCCGCACATGATCCAGGTGCGGCTGAAGCGCGAGAAGCGCGATGCGCTGTCGTCGCCATCGATGCGCGCCGGCAAGTCGCCCGCCACCGTCATCACCGCCGGAGGGCGCCCGATCGGGTTGCCTGCCGACGCCATCTCTCCACCACCAACCGCAAGCCCAGGAGGCTTACTATGAGCGAAAATAGCAACAACAACGGGAGCGGCTTCAGCCGCCGCACCCTGCTCGGAACGACGGCCGTGGCCGCGGGCGTCGGTCTGGCCAGCGGCGTCGGCCTGTCGACCACGACGGCCGATGCGCAGACCAAGGCCGCGGCGCCGAAGGCGCCAGCCGCACGTCCCGCGGTCCAGAAGGCCGAAGTGCGCCCGGGCGAGCTCGACGAATATTACACGTTCTTCTCCAGCGGCCAGTCTGGCGAGATGCGTATTGTCGGCCTGCCTTCGATGCGCGAATTGATGCGCGTGCCGGTGTTCAACCGCTGCAGCGCCACCGGCTGGGGCCAGACCAATGAGAGCCTGAAGGTTCTCACCGAAGGTCTGCAGCCCGAAACCCGCGAGTTCCTGAAGACCCGCGGCGGCACCTATATGAACGGCGACCTGCATCATCCGCATCTCTCCTTCACGGACGGTACCTATGACGGCCGCTACGTGTTCATGAACGACAAGGCCAACACCCGCGTCGCGCGCGTGCGTCTCGACGTCATGAAGTGCGACAAGATCCTTGAACTGCCGAACCAGCACACCGTGCACGGCCTGCGCGTGCAGAAGTTCCCGCGCACCGGCTATGTGTTCGCCAACGGCGAAGACGGCGTGCCGCTGCCCAACGACGGCAAGATCCTCGACGACAAGAAACAGTATCACTCGATCTTCAGCGCCATCGACGGCGACACCATGAAGGTCGCCTGGCAGGTCATCGTCGACGGCAACCTCGACAACGTCGATGCCGACTACCAGGGCAAGTATGCCTTCGCCACCTGCTACAACTCGGAAGAAGGCGTCACCCTCGCCGAGATGACCGCCAACGAGCAGGACTGGGTCACCATCTTCAACATCAAGCGCATCGAGGAAGCCGTCAAGAAGGGCGACTTCAAGGAGATGAAGGGCGTGCCGGTCATCGACGGCCGCAAGGGTTCGAAGTACACCCGCTATGTGCCGGTCTCCAACAGCCCGCACGGCATGAACACCGCGCCCGACGGCATCCACATCGTCGCCGCCGGCAAGCTGTCGCCGACTGTCACGGTGATGGACGTCCGGCTGTTCGACCAGCTGTTCGACGACAAGATCAAGCCGCGCGACGTCGTGGTGGCGGAGCCCGAACTCGGTCTCGGCCCGTTGCACACCGCCTATGACGGCAAGGGCAACGCCTATACGACGCTGTTCCTCGACAGCCAGGTCGTGAAGTGGAACATCGATCTCGCAAAGCGTGCCTTCAAGGGCGAGAAGGTCGATCCGATCCTGCAGAAGCTCGACGTTCACTACCAGCCGGGCCACAACCACACCTCTATGGGCCAGACCAAGGAGGCCGACGGCAAGTGGCTGATCTCGCTGAACAAGTTCTCCAAGGACCGGTTCCTCAATGTGGGTCCGCTGAAGCCGGAGAACGACCAGCTCATCGACATCTCGGGCGACAAGATGGTGCTGATCCACGACGGTCCGAGCTTCGCCGAGCCGCATGACGCCACCATCGTCCATCGCTCCAAGATCAATCCGGTCTCGATCTGGGATCGCGCCGATCCGATGTTTGCCGATGCGGTCAAGCAGGCCAAGGCAGACGGCATCACGCTCGAGGCCGACTCCAAGGTCATCCGCGACGGCAACAAGGTGCGCGTCTACATGACGTCGACCGCGCCGGCCTTCGGCCTGGAGGAGTTCCAGGTCAAGCAGGGCGATCAGGTCACCGTCTACGTCACCAACATCGACGCGGTGGAAGATCTGACCCACGGCTTCTCCATCGTGAACTACGGTATCCAGATGGAAGTCGCCCCGATGGCCACGGCGTCGGTGACGTTCTCGGCCGATCGTGCCGGTGTCTACTGGTACTATTGTTCATGGTTCTGCCACGCCATGCACATGGAAATGAAGGGTCGCATGCTCGTCGAGCCCAAGACTGTCTGAGGCAGAAACGCAAGTGCATTTCCTGTCACGCATTGTTCCGGCGGCGATCCTCGCCGCCGGAGTCTCTACCTTCGCCAGCGCGGAGACGCTGAGGGCTGTGCCGGAGCAGCCGCTTCAGGCCGTGCTGGACCGGGCGCAGGACGGCGACGTCGTCGAACTCGGCGCGGGCGAATACAAGGGCGCATTCCGGATCGAACGGCGCATCGTGCTGGCCGGCCGGCCGGGCGTTGTGCTCACCGGCACCGGGTCCGGCAACGTCATCACGGTAACCGCCCCCGGCGTTACCATCCGCGGACTCACGATCAGGGGATCCGGCCGCAACCTGCAAACCATGGATTCCGGCGTGTTTCTCGAAAAGAGCGCGGAGCGGGCGCTGGTCGAGAACAACCGGGTGGAAGGCAACCTGTTCGGCATCTATGTGCACGGCGCTGCGGGCTCGCGCGTGCTGCACAACGTCATAGAAGGCGTGCGCGACGGTCGTCTCAACGAGGCCGGCAACGGCGTCTCGCTGTGGAACGCGCCCGATGTGACCATCGGCGAAAATACCTTCCGCTACGGTCGCGACGGCATCTTCACGATTTCGAGCCGCAAGGACCGCTTCATCAACAACCGCTTCGAGCACGTGCGGTTCGCGGTCCACTACATGTACACCAACGACAGCGAAGTCAGCGGCAACGTTTCCGTCGGCAATCACGTTGGCTACGCCATCATGTATTCCAACCGCCTGGTGATCCGCAACAACATCTCCGACCGCGACCGCGACTACGGCATGCTGTTCAACTATGCCAATTATGCCGAGATCGACGGCAATCTGGTGGCCGGAGGCCGGATCGACAATATTGCAGACGCCCGCGACGAAGGCCCAGACGACGAGCGCGGCATGGTGCCGGATGCCAAGCCGGCCGAGGCCCAGCGCAGCGGTCCGGAGAAGTGTGTCTTCATCTACAACACCAATCACAACAAGTTTCGCAACAACTGGTTCGAACGCTGCGGCATCGGCGTGCATTTCACCGCCGGCTCCGAAGGCAATGAAATCACCGGCAATGCCTTCGTCGGCAACCGCAATCAGGTGAAATATGTCGGCACCCGCGACCTCGACTGGTCGAAGGGCGGTCGTGGCAATTACTGGAGCGACAACCCGGCCTTCGATCTCAACGGTGACGGCATCGCCGACACCGCCTATCGGCCCAACGACGTGGTCGATCGGGTGCTGTGGACGGCGCCGCAGGCCAAGGTGCTGATCAACAGTCCTGCCGTGCAGGTGCTGCGCTGGGCACAGGCGCAGTTTCCCGCGCTGTATCCCGGCGGCGTCGTCGACACCCGCCCACTGATCGCTCCGCCGCCGAAGCCGTCTTCCAGCCGGAGCCTGCCATGAACGCGACCGTATCCGTCAATGGTGTCGAGAAAAGCTACGGCGCGGTGAAGGCGTTGCGCGACGTCTCGTTCGCGCTCCGCCCGGGACGGCTCAGCGCGCTGGTAGGCCATAACGGCGCCGGCAAGACGACGCTGATCAAGCTGATGCTGGGATTGATCCATCCCAATCAGGGCGAGATCCGTGTGCTCGGACAGGATCCCGCGGCGGGCGAGTTCTCGGCGCGCCGTCAGCTTGGCTATCTGCCCGAGAACGTCGCGTTCAACGCCGCGCTGACGGGACGCGAAACCCTGGCGTTCTACGCCCGGCTGAAGCAGCTTGCGCCTTCGACCGGATGGCCGCTGCTTGAGCGCGTTGGCCTCAGCGATGCGGCCGATCGCAGGGTGGGCACCTATTCAAAGGGCATGCGGCAACGCCTCGGGCTGGCGCAGGCGCTGCTCGGACGGCCGCGCGTGCTGCTGCTGGACGAGCCGACCACCGGCCTCGATCCGGCGCTGCGGCAGACCTTCTACGAGATCCTCAACGAGCTGCGCGACGACGGCGCCACCGTGCTGATCTCGTCGCATGCGCTCAATGAGCTGGAGGATCGCGCCGAACACGTCCTGATCATGAACCGCGGCATTCTGGTGGCGCAGGGTACATTGTCCGAGTTGCGCTCGATCTCGCAATTGCCGATCCGCCTGACGCTCGATCTTGCGCCCGGCACGACGGCCGCGGCGCCGTCATGGATGGCGGGCGAATCGATCGTCACGCCGCATGGCTGCGTGCTGCTGGCGCGCGACGAGGCACAGAAGATGAATCTGCTGCGCGCCGCGGCGAACGATCAAAGGGTCACCAATATCGATATCGCCGCGCCGACCCTCGACGATCTCTACGCGCACTTTCTCAGGACGCAGGAGAAGGCGGCATGAGAACGATCCTCATCATCGCGCGCAAGGAGATCCAGGAGGGCCTGCGCAACCGCTGGGTCCTCGCCACCACGTTGCTGCTCGGCGCGCTGTCGCTGTCGCTGACCTTCCTCGGCAGCGCACCGAGCGGCAATGTCGGTGCCGGCGCGCTCGACGTCGTCGTGGTCAGCCTCTCCAGCCTGACGATCTTCCTGCTGCCGCTGATCGCACTGCTGATCTCGCACGATGCGGTGGTCGGCGAGATGGAGCGCGGCACCATGATCCTGCTGCTCAGCTATCCCGTCGGTCGCTACCAGGTCATCCTCGGCAAATTCTGCGGCCACGTGCTGATCCTCGCCTTCGCCACCGTGATCGGCTATGGCGCCGCCGCCGCCGCGCTGGCCATCACCGGCGCTTCGGTGCTGGCGGCGAGCTGGTATGCTTTCGCGTCGATGCTGGGAACGTCGATCATGCTCGGCGCGGTGTTCGTGGCGATCGGCTATCTGATCAGCAGCCTGGTCCGCGACCGCGGCACCGCGGCCGGCCTCTCGGTCGGCGTCTGGCTGATGATGGTGCTGGTGTTCGACATGGCGCTGCTCGGCATCCTGGTGCTCGACCAGGGACGGATCGTTTCGGCGCCAGTGCTGGAAGGGCTGCTGTTCCTCAATCCCACCGATCTCTATCGCCTGACCAATCTCACCGGCTTCAACGTCAGCCAGTTCTCCGGCATGGCGGGGCTGGCCGGCACCGCCACCACCGGAATCGGCGCCCTGCTGCTGGGCCTCGGCCTGTGGATCGCGGCACCGCTCGGGCTGGCAACCCTGGTCTTTGCACGGAGGGAATTATGACCCTGCGAATTTTGTGCGCCGTCATCGCGGCGTTGTTTCTCAGTGGCTGCAACCAGGATGCCGGCAACGCCACCATGCCGCCGCCGGTGGCGCTCAATGCCGATGCCATGGGGGTGTTCTGCGGCATGAACCTGATGGAGCACCCCGGCCCCAAGGGCCAGATCATCACCGGCGGCCGGATCGATCCGTTCTGGTTCACGTCGGTGCGCGACACCGTGGCGTTCACCTTGATGCCGGACCAGCCGCGCGACATCCGCGCGATCTATGTCTCGGACATGGCGCGCGCACCGAGCTGGGAGGATCCCGGCGCGACCAACTGGATCGATGCGCGCAAGGCATTCTTCGTGATCGAAAGCCGCAAGCAGGGCGGCATGGGCGCGGCCGAGGCCGTGCCGTTCGGCAATCGCGCCGCCGCCGATGGCTTCGTCGCCGCGAACGGCGGTCGCGTCGTCACATTCACCGAAATTCCGCCGGCCTATGTGCTGGGCAGCGACAATGTCGGCGATCAGAGCGAGCGCGAGCATTCCGACGTGAAGCTGAATTGAAGGAGAGCGGCCGATGCTGACTCATGAACTCACGCGCCGGCGCATGATTGCGATCACGGCCATGGCCGCCGGCGCAGCCGTTCTCGCCGGGCGTTCCGCGCAGGCGAGCGACGCCATCCGCTGGCACGGCTCGGCGCTCGGCGCACAGGTCTCCATCGAAATCTACCATCCGGACCGGGCGGAAGCGGAACGGCTGGTCCAGCACTGCCTGCTGGAAGTGCGGCGGCTGGAGCAGCAATTCAGCCTGTACCGGACGGATTCGGCGATCTGTGCGCTGAACCGGACCGGCATCCTCATATCGCCCGAAGCCGACATGGTGGCGCTGCTGAAGGCATCGCTGTCGTTCGCCGAAGTGACCGATGGCGCCTTCGATCCGACCGTGCAGCCGCTGTGGCAGCTTTATGCCGCTCACTTTTCCGCGGAGCATCCGGAGCCCAACGGTCCGCCGCCGGACCAGGTCTCCGCCGCGCTGGCCAAGGTCGGACATCGTGACCTGCTGGTCGGGACCGATCGCATTGCGCTCGTCAGACGCGGCGCGGCCGTCACGCTGAACGGCATCGCCCAGGGCTACGCCACCGATCGCGTGGTCGGGATGCTGCGCAACGCCGGCCTGTCGACCACGCTGGTGAACATGGGAGAGATTCGCGCCATCGGCGCAAGACCGGATGGCACGCCGTGGCGCGTCGGCCTGTCCGATCCGGATCGGCCCGGCGCGCTCACCGAAACCGTCGATCTGGTCGACCGCGCCGTCGCCACGACAGCCGGTGCCGGATTTCGCTTCGACGCGACGGGCCGCTTTACCCATCTGTTCGATCCGGCGACCGGCCGCAGCCCGTCGCTTTATCGCAGCGTCAGCGTGATTGCACCGACGGGGACAGAAGCCGATGCGCTGTCGACGGCCTTCAGCATGATGCCGCCGGCACGCATCCGCGCCATCGTGTCGATCCGGCCGGATCTGCAGGCCCGCCTCGTCGAGGCAAGCGGTGCCGCGATTGTCTACGGTGTCTGAAAATTCCGGGCCGACAGGCCGAACGAACCGGCTTGCATCTATTGCACAAGACAAAGAGTTCAGCTCGAGAGGGCGAACCCAACACGGGAGAACAGGATGAGAAGAATCATTTTCGTTGCCATGCTGGCCATCGCGGGATCGGGCGAAGTCCGGGCCCAGGACGCCGCCGCCGGCGAGAAGGTCTTCGGCGTTTGCAAACTGTGCCATCAGATCGGCGAGAACGCGAAGAACGGGGTCGGCCCCAATCTGAACGGTCTGATCGGCCGGAAGTCGGGCAGCGTCGCTGGCTATTCCTATTCGGTCGCCAACAAGGAATCCGGAATCACATGGGATGAGGCCACGTTCCGCGAATACATCAAGGACCCGAAGGCGAAGGTTCCGGGCACCAAGATGATTTATGCGGGCCTGAAAGACGAACAGAAGACCAACGATCTCGTCGCGTTCCTGAAGCAGTTCGATGCCGACGGCAAAAAGAAATAGACCCGGCAAAACGGCCGGAGGCGCTCGGCCGCTTCACTCGCTCAGATATTCCGGAAACCGCGCGCGGATCTCGGCGAGATAGCCGAGCGTGCCCGACAGGTGGGTCCGCAGATGCTGCTGCGCGTCATCGGGCGCTTGCGCGCCGATGGCGGCCACGATCAGCCGGTGATGGCGCACGATGTCGCTGGCCTTGCCGGGCGTCGGCAGATGCAGCCGGCGCAGCCGGTCGATGTGCCCGCTGCGGCTGCGCACCAGATCCCAGAGCCCCTGATTGCCGGTGGCGGCATAGAGCTGTTGATGGAAGTCGTTGTCGGCAGCCATGAATTTTTCGAAGTCGCCAGCCCTGGCGTATTTCTGCTGCAAGGCGACGGTGCCAAGCAACTCGTCGACCAGCGACGCCGGGGGATCCAGCGCCAGTACCCTGACGATCTCGAGCTCAAGCGCCAGCCGCAGGAAATGCGCCTGCTGTGCCAGGCCGATGTCGATCCGGCTCACCACGGTGGCATATTGCGGGAAGACCTCGACCAGCCCTTCCTCCTCCAGCCGCATCAGCGCGTCGCGGATCGGCGTCGAGCTGACGCCGAACCGTTCGGCCAATTCATTGCGGGATAACGGCGATCCCGGCGGCAGGGTCAGCGAGGTGATCAGCTTGCGTAGCCGCTCGAACACCTGCGGCGCAGCCTGCCTGCCGCGGTCAAGCCGGCCGGTGCCCGGCGGCGCGCGACGGATCACGGCGGGTGTTGAGGTCATGCGGGCGACCGCCAATTTTTCTTCCGGGCCATGGATTGACGTCAGATGCACTAATGTATTAGTGCATCTCCATGAAGCGGTCAACAGGATCGCGCGACTGGAGGACGGCCATGAACAGCAACCCCTGGAGCGCCCGTGCGGCGCTGCTGGCGATCCTCGGCCTCGTTGCCGCCGCGCCGCAGGCCTCCGCGCAGCAGAAGACCGAGATCGCGCTGTCGCGACAGCCCGGCATTTTCTACATGCCGAGCCACATCATGGAAAAACAGAAGCTGATCGAGAAGCACGCCGCGGCGCTCGGCCTGCCGGGCATCACGACGAAATGGGTGACGTTCTCCGGCGGCGGCGCGCAGACCGACGCGCTGCTCGCCGGTGGCGTCGACATCCTCAACACCGGCACCGGCAATCTGCTGTTGCTGTGGGATCGCACCAAGGGCGGCGTCAAGGGCATCGTCGCTACCTCGGCGCAGCCGATGACGCTGATCAGCCGCGATCCGCATATCAAGTCGATCAAGGATTTCGGGCCGGGCGACAAGATCGCGGTGCCGACCGTGAAGATCTCCACCCAGGCCATCGTGCTGCAGATCGCCGCGGCCGAAGCCTTCGGCGCCGACCAGTGGTCGAAGCTCGACGCCAACACCGTGCAGCTCGGCCATCCCGACGCCTATGCGGCGCTGTCGAATTCGCAGCACGAGGTGCGCAGCCACTTCTCGATTCCGCCTTTCACCTTCCTGGAGATGAAGAACGTGCCCGGCGCCCATGTGGTGCTGAACTCGCCGGACGTGATGGGCGGGCCATTGAGCCAGGCGCAGTTCTTCACCACCACCAAATTCGCCGATGCCAATCCGAAGATCATCCAGGCGGTGCGCGACGCCACCAAGGAAGCGCAGGACCTGATCCGCTCCGACACCAGGACTTCGGTGGAGATCTACAAGGAGATCACCGGCGACAAGACCGGCGTCGAGGACCTGCTGACCTGGCTCAAGGAGCCCGGCATGATGGAGTGGAACCTGCAGCCGCAGGGCACCATGAAATTCGCCGCCCATCTGTTCAAGACCGGCACCTTGAAGACCCAGCCGAAAGCCTGGACCGACTATTACCTGCCGGCCTCGGCCGATCTCAAGGGCAACTGATGTCCGCTCTGCTCGATGTCAGCGGCGTCACGCTGCGCTACAAGACCTCCAGCGTCGTCGTCACCGCGACGGAGAAGGTCAGCTTCAGCGTCGACCGCTCCGACCGCTTCGTGCTGCTGGGGCCGTCCGGCTGCGGCAAGTCCACGCTGCTCAAGGCCGTGGGCGGCTACATGACGCCGAGCGAAGGCAAGATGCGGATCAACGGCCGGGAGATCACCGAGCCCGGCGCCGACCGGATGATGATCTTCCAGGAGTTCGACCAGCTGCTGCCGTGGAAGACGGTGCTGGAAAACGTGATGTTTCCGCTGCTGATGACGCGGAAACTGAACAGGAAGGACGCCGAAGTCCGCGCCCGCGCCTATATCGAGAAGGTCAGCCTCACCCGCGTCGTCGATTCCTATCCGCATACTTTGTCGGGTGGCATGAAGCAGCGCGTCGCCATCGCCCGCGGCATGGCGATGGAGCCGGACATCCTGCTGATGGACGAGCCCTTCGCGGCGCTGGACGCGCTGACCCGGCGCACCTGCCAGGACGAATTGCTGCAGTTGTGGGAAGAGACGAAATTCACGGTGATGTTCGTCACTCATTCGATCGCCGAGGCGATCAAGATCGGCAATCGCATCCTGCTGCTGTCGCCGCATCCCGGCCGGGTCAAGGCCGAGGTGATCGACGTGGACAAGGTTTCCGCCGAGGATGGCAGTGCGGCAAAACTGGAAAAGCAGATCCACGACCTGCTGTTCGCCGATACCGCAACCGCGCACTGAGGATCGAGCCATGGGCGAAGCCAGAATCCTGATGCGCAGCGACGCCGTCGCGGGCGCCGGCGATCCGTCGGAGGTCGAGCGCAAGCTCAGCCTGCCTGAATTGCTGTGGAATGACGGCTTTGTCCGCAAGGCCGCGATCATCGTCTTCCTCGCCGCGGTGTGGGAGATCTACGGCACGCTGCTCGACAATTCGCTGCTGTTCCCGACCTTCCACGACACCGTCATCACCATGTTCGACAAGGTGAGGGACGGCACCATCCCGCTGCGGGCCTGGGCGTCGCTCAAGGTGCTGTTCATGGGCTATGGCGCCGGCATCGTGCTCGCCGCTCTGTTCACCGTGCTGGCAATCAGCACGCGGATCGGCACCGACTTTCTCGAGACGATGACTGCGATGTTCAACCCGCTGCCGGCGATCGCGCTGCTGCCGCTGGCGCTGATCTGGTTCGGCCTCGGCAACGGCAGCCTGGTGTTCGTGCTGATCCATTCGGTGCTGTGGCCGGTGGCACTGAACACCCATTCGGGCTTCAAGAGCGTGTCCAACACGTTGCGTATGGTCGGCCGCAATTACGGCCTGCGCGGATTGCCCTATGTGGCGCGCATTCTGATTCCCGCGGCGTTCGGCTCGATCCTCACCGGGCTGAAGATCGGCTGGGCCTTCGCCTGGCGCACTTTGATCGCCGCCGAGCTGGTGTTCGGCGTGTCGTCCGGCCAGGGCGGGCTCGGCTGGTTCATCTTCGAGAACCGCAACCTGCTCGACATTCCCGCGGTATTCGCCGGGTTGTTGACCGTGATCGTGATCGGCCTGATCGTGGAGAACCTGATCTTCCGCACCATCGAGCGCCACACCGTGCAAAAATGGGGCTTGCAGACCTGAATCGGCAGGATGGGCAGAGCGCTTGCGAAGCCCGTCATTCCTCCACATGCGACAGTTGATGGTTATCGCGGAGTTTATCATCGGGCGGGCATTCGCCCGACCCGGTGGCTCCACCCATCCCACGAATGGTGCACTGATGTCCGACACCCCCAAGAAGACGCCCGACCAGCTCCGCAGCGCGCGCTGGTTTGCGCCCGACGATTTGCGCGCCTTCGGTCATCGCTCGCGTGCGATGCAGCAGGGTTATGCGCCGGAGGAATGGAAGGGCCGTCCGGTCATCGCCATCCTCAACACCTGGTCGGATGCGCAGCCCTGCCACATGCACTTCAAGACCCGCGTCGATGACGTCAAGCGCGGCATCCTGATGGCCGGCGGCTTCCCGATGGAATTGCCGGCGCTGTCGCTGTCGGAATCCTTCCTCAAGCCGACCACCATGCTCTATCGCAACATGCTGGCGATGGACGCCGAGGAACTTTTACGCGGGCACCCGGTGGATGGTGTGGTGCTGATGGGCGGCTGCGACAAGACCACCCCCGGCCTGCTGCTCGGCGCCACCAGCGCCGGCTATCCGGCGATCTATCTGCCGGCCGGTCCCATGCTGCGTGGCAACTGGAAGGGCAAGGTGCTTGGCTCCGGGTCGGATGCTTGGAAATATTGGGACGAGCGCCGCGCCGGCAAGATTTCCGACAAGGAATGGGTCGAGGTCGAGGGTGGCATCGCCCGCAGCTACGGCACCTGCATGACCATGGGCACCGCGTCGACCATGACCGCGATCGCGGAATCCATCGGCATGACCCTGCCCGGCGCCTCGTCGATCCCCGCCGCCGACGCCGGCCATATCCGCATGGCCAGCGAATGCGGCCGCCGCATCGTCGACATGGTGTGGGAGGACCTGACACCCGACAAGATCCAGACAAGAAAGGCGTTCGAGAACGCCATCACCGTGGCCATGGCCATGGGCTGCTCGACCAATGCCATCATCCACCTGATCGCCCAGGCGCGTCGCGCCGGCCAGGACATCGGCCTCGACGATTTCGAGATCGCCTCGCGCAAGGTGCCTGTGATCGCCAACGTCAGGCCGTCCGGCGACAAGTATCTGATGGAAGACTTCTACTATGCCGGCGGTCTGCCGGCGCTGATGAGCCGCATCAAGGAGCATCTGCATCTCGACGTCATGACCGTCACCGGCAAGACGCTGGGCGAAAACATTGCCGATGCCGAAGTCTACAATGACGACGTCATCCGCACCGTCGACAAGGCGATCTATGCCGAAGGTGCGCTCGCCGTGCTGAAGGGCAACCTCGCGCCGGACGGTTGCGTGATAAAACCGTCGGCCTGCGAGCCGCGGTTTCTCAAGCATACCGGCCCGGCGCTGGTGTTCGACGACTATCCCAGCATGAAGAAGGCGACCGACGACGAGAACCTCGACGTCACAGCCGACCACGTGCTGATCCTGCGCAATGCGGGACCGCAGGGCGGACCGGGCATGCCGGAATGGGGCATGCTGCCGATCCCGAAGAAACTGGTGAAGCAGGGGGTGCGCGACATGGTGCGTCTCAGCGACGCCCGCATGAGCGGCACCAGCTACGGCGCCTGCATCCTGCACGTCGCGCCGGAATCCTTCATCGGCGGGCCGCTGGCGCTGGTCGAGAACGGCGACATGATCACGCTCGACGTCGATGCCCGCACCATCAACCTCGATATTTCCGATGCCGAGATGGCCAGGCGCCGCGCCGCCTGGAAAGCGCCGGAGCGCAACTACGAGCGCGGCTATGGCTGGATGTTCACCAAGCATATCCAGCAGGCCAACGAAGGCTGCGATTTCGATTTTCTGAAAACCGACTTCGGTGCCCCGGTGAAGGAGCCGGTGATTTACTAGTAGCGACCTCCCTTACTTCCCTCTCCCCAAGGCGAAGCGAAGCTTCGCCGGGTGGGAGAGGGTGGATCGACCGCGAAGCGGTCGAGACGGGTGAGGGGCGCCGCAAACTCTGAGCTTCGCAACTACCCCTCATCCGTCGCGGACTTCGTCCGCGCCACCTTCTCCCACAAGGGGAGAAGGAAGATCGCGTCTCACATTTCTATACGCTATGGAGCCAATCCCATGTCCAAACTGTCCGACGCCACCCGCGCCAAACTCAAGACCATCTCCACCGCCACGGTGGCGACCGCTTTGTTCAAGCGCGGCTTTCGCAGCCAGTGCATCCAGGACGTCCATCCGCTCGGCCCGGACCAGCCGACTCTGGTCGGCGAGGCGTTTACATTGCGCTACATGCCGGCGCGCGAGGATCTCAACAAGCTCGACGTGTTCCGCGACCGCAGCCATCCGCAGCGCAAGGCGGTGGAGGATTGCCCGCCCGATGCGGTGCTGGTGATGGACAGCCGCAAGGATGCCCGCGCCGCCTCCGCCGGCGCGATCCTGGTGACCCGGCTGATGAAGCGCGGTGTCGCCGGCGTCATCACAGACGGCGGCTTTCGCGATTCCGCGGAAATCGCCAAACTCGGCTTCCCTGCCTATCACCACCGTCCGAGCGCGCCGACCAACCTGACCCTGCACCAGGCCATCGAGATCAACGGGCCGATCGGCTGCGGCGATGCGCCGGTGTTTCCGGGCGACGTGATCCTTGGCGACAGCGATGGCGTCATCGTCATCCCCGCGCACCTCGCCGACGAGATCGCCAACGAGGCCTTCGAGATGACCGCGTTCGAGGATTTTGTTACCGAGCAGGTGAATGCCGGTAAATCGATTCTCGGCCTCTATCCCGCCACCGACGAGCAGACCCTGGTCGACTTCGCGGCATGGCGCAAAACCAACAACCGATAGTCGGCTTCGCATTCGATCAATCTGTCCGCGCCAGCGCGCAACCCTAATCAGAAAGACCAAGCCATGTTGATGTTCAACAATCTGATCGACGGTGAATGGCTGTCCGACGGCGCCCGTTCGCCCAACGTCAATCCGTCCGACACCAAGGACATCGTCGGCGAGGCCGTGCGCGGCACCCGCGCC
>DATCUS010000187.1:0-11592 GCA_036561845.1 Tardiphaga sp.
CTTGCCATCCGGCCCAAAGACCGCGATGGCCACTACGGGGTCTTCTTCGGAAGCCGGCAAGTCGCCGAAATCGACTTGACCGGCAGCCAAAGTGTCAGCGATGTGTCCGAACACGTGTCAGCTATGTCTCCGGGCTGAACACCCTGGAGGGGGAGGGTGAAGAAGCGCTAAGCGCCATACACCTTCGCGGGATCGAACAGCCGGTCGGCATCGACGAAGGTCAGCGTCGTGCTGTCGCCCTGCCCGGTCGCGACCGCGCGGTAGAAGCAGGAGCGCCGGCCGGTATGACAGGCGGCGCCGGTTTGCTCGACGCGGATCCACACTGCATCCTGGTCGCAGTCGAGGCGCAGCTCGACCACGCGCTGGGTCTGGCCGGAGCTTTCCCCCTTGCGCCACAGCGCGCCGCGCGAGCGGCTGTAGTACCAGGCCTCGCCGCTGGCGATGGTTTTTTGCAACGCCTCGGCGTTCATGTGGGCGACCATCAGCACGTCGCCGCTGGCGGCGTCGGTGGCGACGCAGGTGACGAGACCGGCGGCGTCGAATTTCGGCGTGAGGACGAGGGATTCTTCGAGATCGTGGTTGTGGGACACGGCGTTCTTCCAAAAAGACGGAGCCTCTTCCTTCCCTCTCCCCCTGTGGGAGAGGGTGGATCGAACACGCGAAGCGTGTTCGAGACGGGTGAGGGGTGATGCGGCGCTCTGTGGCTACCCCTCATCCGTCACGGCCTTCGGCCGTGCCACCTTCTCCCACAAGGGGAGAAGGAAGAAGAAGCGTCAGCGCATCAGGAATCCGCGGCGCCCCTAGCGTCCGGGCATGTTGATCATCGACATGAAGCGCGCCTGTTCGGCGGGATTGTCGCGGAAATTGCCGGTGAAGCGCGTGGTGAAGGTGCGCGAGCCCTCCTTGCGGATGCCGCGTGCCGACATACAGGTGTGCTCGGCCTCGACCATGACAGCGACGCCGCGCGGCTTCAGCACCTCGTCGACCGCGGCGGCCAGCTGCGCCGTCAGATGTTCCTGGGTCTGCAGCCGATGGCCGAAGATGTCGACCAGCCGCGCCAGCTTCGACAGGCCGACCACGCGCTCCACCGGCGTATAGGCGATATGCGCCTTGCCGTAGAACGGCATCATGTGGTGCTCGCAATGCGAGACGAAGCCCATGTCGCGGATCAGCACGAAGTCATCATAGCCGGCAGTCTCGCCGAAGGTGCGGTTGAGCACTTCCGCCGGACACTGGTAATAGCCCTGGAACAGCTCGTCATAGGCCTCGACCACGCGGCGCGGCGTATCGAGCAGGCCCTCGCGCTGCGGATTCTCGCCGATATAGGCGAGCAGCGTCTGCACCGCCTGTTCGGCCTCATTGCGCGACGGCCGGGGCTGGGCGGGATCGACGGCGGCGGCGAGAAACTCGGCGGGATCGAGCTCCGCCGGGCGGAACTCATGCGGCTTGCCGTCAGGCGTCTTGCCGCGCAGCGGCTTGATGATTGCGTCCATCTCAACTCCGTTCGACCGGCCCTGAAAGGCCGGAGTGTCACCGGGCAGACGGGGGCGGCTGATGCCGCCGGACGCCTGAAAACCCAACAATAACATCGCCTCCAGCGAATTGAATTCCAAATTCAGGCGATCTGGAGGACATCCGGCATTCTCATGCGCAGGCTGCCTCCCTATATAGGGCTGTGTTGCCCCGACGCCAAGGCACGGAGACCGGCGCCGGCGGTTTCAAGGTAAGGCCTCAGATCCCATGCTGAACGACATCTACAACAAGCGCATCATCGAGCTGGCCGGCAACATTCCGCGGCTCGGCCGGCTGCCCGCGCCCGACGCGTCAGCCACCGCCCATTCCAAGCTGTGCGGCTCCACCGTCAAGGTCGACCTGACCATGGACGGGCCGGTGGTCACCGATTTCGCCCATGACGTGAAGGCCTGCGCGCTCGGCCAGGCCTCGTCCTCGATCATGGCCAGCCACGTGGTCGGATCGACCGCGGAGGAGTTGCGCGCGTTGCGCGAGACCGTGCGAAAAATGCTGAAGGAAAACGGCGCGCCGCCGTCCGGCAAATGGGCCGACATCGCGTTTCTCGAGCCGGTGCGCGACTACAAGGCGCGCCATGCCTCGACACTGCTGACCTTCGACGCGGTGGTCGATGCCATCGGCCAGATCGAGGCCAGGGCCGGACAAAAGGCGCCGGCGTAAGCTTCCCGCGCAGTAGCGATCCTTACCCTCCCCTGGAGGGGGAGGGTCGCTCGTCGCGATGCGCAGCATCGTGATGAGCGGGGTGGGGTGAAAGCGCCAAGGCGAATCTCCGTCCCCGACACGCACGCTGTCACCCCACCCCGCCGCACACGCGCTTCGCGCGCTGTGCGTCGACCCTCCCCCTCCAGGGGAGGGTAAGGGAGCGATGCTACTTCTGCGCCGGGGCCACGACGCCGCCGGTGGGTACGCTGGCTTCGGCGGTCTGCGTCGACCTGACCGGCCTGGGCGCGAGGGCGGCCTCTTCCGCCGCGCGGCTGACGAAGCGGTCCTGCACCGATTTCGGCAGCGCGGCCACGGCAGCATCCGCGGCCTGGCGCGGCGGCAGCACATCGGCGACGGCCGCGGTGGTGACGAGATTGGTCAGCCGCAATTCGTCGCCGGACAATTCGTGCAGGTCTTCCCACGGCGGCACGTTCAGCGACAGCGACAGCAGGTCGCCGGTGGCGCCCATGTCGAAGGTGTACTTGGCGAGCCGGCCGATGTCGCGCTCGACGATCATCAGATCCTGCGCGGTGTAGCTCGCGGCTTTCGGATCGTCGGCGCGGTCGCCCATCCAGATCTGGTGCACCCGGACATGCGCCTCGTCGGGCACATAGCGTGTTTTGCCGGACAGCAGCAGGAACACGCACATGGATTCGCACCAGGCCTGCGGCGCGACGCCGGGCTGCAGCCCGGACGGAGTCTGCACCTCGATGGTGGTGCCGACCGTGGTCAGCAGCCCGAGCTTGCGCCAGCGCCGGCCCATGGTGATGGCGTCGTTGACGGAGCCGCCGCTGGAGTCCAGCACGACGGTGGAACCGGCGAGATCGCGGCCACGGGCGAATTCATCGAAATCCTTCGGCGTATCGGACGTGACGATGCCGACGGCGCCGATCCAGCCGCGGCAATCGGGCTGGCATGCGACCCAGGTGAAGCGCATCGGCAGCTTGCGTTCCTCGAGAGTCACGCCGGCATGGGCCGGCCGATCGGGAATGCCCGTCAGGGCTGCCAGGACGGTGCAGAAGGCCGCGGCGCGAAACAGCGCCGAACCGGCGGATCGAAGCGACCTCAGACGTCTCAAAGCGGTTCCTTCCCTGCGCTCGACTGAGCAATGGTACTGGCCCCAAACAACGCTCATGAATCTGTCGCATCAGCGTCGCAAAAAAGTAGACCGCCCGGATGTTAAGCGTCCACTAACAATTGCTGCACCGCATACCGAGGGCGTGCGATAAACCGGCGACTGTGACCCAATTGCATGCCTGTCTCAGTTCCCTGCTTTGGAACCATGCAGATCCGCGCTACGAAAAGAGCAAATCGCTCATGAAATATTCAACATCCTGTCCCGACTGCGCCCGTGCGATTCTGCGCGCGCCGCGCAATGCCGGACGCGGCGCGATCTGGATCTATCGCCACACGCTGTCGCCGATGGTCGGTTACAACTGCCGGCATCTGCCGACCTGTTCGGTCTATGGCGATGAGGCGATCGAGCGATTCGGCCTGTGGGCCGGCGGCTGGATGACGCTGGCGCGGCTGCTGCGCTGCCAGCCCTGGGGCACTTCGGGCATCGACAACGTCCCGTTGGTCCCGCCGCCCGATGCGCGCTGGTACCTGCCGTGGCGCTTCGCGCGCTGGCGCGGCGTCAATGATAGCAGCGGCTAGAAGCTCACACAGGCGGCGCGAACGGATGTAAGTACCGATTGCTGGCGGAATTTGCGCTTGTAGGCATCGGCAATGGCGATCAGGTCGGCGCGCTTCTGCGCATCGTCGGCGAATACCACCAGTACCACCTTGGCGGGTTCGCGCAGCAAGGCCCCGGCGCCGTCGCGCCATTGCCCGCGCGCGTCAATCACCGTCAATCCATCGGGGAAACGCGGCGTCACCTCGGCAGCGAGGAACTCCGCAAAGGCGAGATCGCTGACCGCCAGCCGGTCGCCGACGTTGCGGCCGAACATCATGTCCGCCGTCGCCATCAGCCGCGCCGGCGCAACGCAGGGCTGCGGCAGCGACGTGCAGCCGGACAGCGCGGCGGCGATCATCAGCATGCAAAGGGTCGTGTCTCGCTCGTTCATCGTCACACTTTGAAGGGAATATAGTGACTTGTGATACTAGAATTCATCCAGCGGCCATTGTCCCGGCACGAACCCGGCTCTAGGGTGCTAAATATCATTCCCAGTCACTATCGAGGACACGAAATTGCGCGAGGGCCTGTACAAGGTTGACTTCCACACCGTCCACGGCAGCGGCAACGGCGTGATCTATGCCGTCGGCGGCAAGCTGCGCGGCGGAAATTCGGCCTTCGCCTTCATCGGCAACTACCAGAACATGGGCGACACCATCACCGCGAAGGTATCGACGCAGCGCTACAGCCCCGACCCTGCCTTCAAGCCGCTGTTCGCCCTCGACGGCGTCACCTTGACTCTCAGCGGCAGGGAGAACGGTGACATGGTCGACTTCGAGGGCAGCGCGCTGCAGGCGCCGGGCGTCAACTTCAAGGCCGTGCTGACGCTGCTCAGCGACTAGCATTCCGTCCCGTGGGACAGCCTGCGCGCGTATATCGTTCCCGTGTCGCGGATGCTGACGCCGAGCCCGACCGACAGCTCGCCGAGCATCGCCGTCGGCCCGATCAGGCTGACGTCGATGACGAAATTGCCGATCATCAATGCGGTGGGGGCAAAGGAGCGGGTCACCGGTCCTCCGTATCACGATAAGGATGCAATTGCATCCAGTCGATCGGGTGTTGCAACGCCCGAATCGGCTGCTATACCGCTGTCCCGCTTACCTGCGCCCGTGTGCAGGAGTGAGCCACAGGAGATGATCATGCCCGACAGCAACAAGCCCGCATCCGGATTCCAGTTTGGCCTCGCCAACCTGACGCCTCCCCCGCCCCCCGCCGACGTCATCATGGTGACCTTTCCCGACGGCAAGACCCGCGAATATCCGCGCGGCACCACCGGGCTCGACATCGCCAAGGGCATCTCGCCGTCGCTGGCCAAGCGCACCGTGGCGATGGCACTGGACGGCGTCGTCACCGACCTCAGCGATCCCATCGAGAAGAATGCCGGAATCGACTTCGTCAACCGCGACGACCCGCGCGCGCTGGAGCTGATCCGGCATGACGCCGCCCATGTGCTCGCCGAAGCCGTGCAGGCGCTGTGGCCGGGCACCCAGGTCACGATCGGCCCGGTGATCGAGAACGGCTTCTACTACGACTTCTTCCGCAACGAGCCGTTCACGCCCGAGGACTTTGCCGCCATCGAAAAGAAGATGCGCGAGATCGTCCAGCGCGACAAACCCTTCACCAAGGAAATCTGGTCGCGCGACGACATCAAGCAGGTGTTTTCCGACAATGGCGAGATGTTCAAGGTCGAGCTGGTCGACATGATCCCGGCCGACCAGACCATCAAGGTCTACAGGCAGGGCGACTGGTTCGACCTGTGCCGCGGCCCGCACATGACCTCGGTCGGCAAGGTCGGCAATGCTTTCAAGCTGCTGAAGGTGGCCGGCGCCTACTGGCGCGGCGACAGCAACAACCCGATGCTGACGCGCATCTACGGCACCGCCTTCGCCAAGCAGGAAGACCTCGACGCCTATCTGCACCAGATCGAGGAAGCCGAGAAGCGCGACCACCGCAAGCTCGGCCGCGAGCTCGACCTGTTCCACTTCCAGGAGGAAGGCCCCGGCGTCGTGTTCTGGCACGCCAAGGGCTGGACCATCTTCCAGGCCCTGATCGCCTATATGCGCCGCCGCCTCGGCGACGACTACCAGGAGGTCAACGCGCCGCAGATTCTCGACAAGTCGCTGTGGGAGACCTCGGGCCACTGGGAATGGTACCGCGAAAACATGTTCGCGGCGCAGTCCGCCGGCGACGAGGCCGAAGACAAGCGCTGGTTCGCGCTGAAGCCAATGAACTGCCCGGGCCACGTGCAGATCTTCAAGCACGGCCTGAAGAGCTACCGCGATTTGCCGCTGCGCATCGCCGAGTTCGGCATCGTGCACCGCTACGAGCCCTCGGGCGCCATGCACGGGCTGATGCGCGTGCGTGGCTTCACCCAGGACGACGCCCATGTGTTCTGCACCGAGCAGCAGCTCGCCGAGGAATGCCTGAAGATCAACGAGCTCATTCTCTCGACCTATGCCGACTTCGGCTTCGAGGGCGACCTCACGGTGAAGCTGTCGACCCGGCCGGAGAAGCGCGTCGGCACCGACGAGATGTGGGATCACGCCGAGCGCGTGATGGCCACCGTGCTGTCGCAGATCCAGGCCGAGGGCCACAACCGCATCAAGACCGAGATCTCGCCGGGCGAAGGCGCGTTCTACGGCCCGAAGTTCGAATACGTGCTGCGCGACGCCATCGGCCGCGACTGGCAGTGCGGCACCACGCAGGTCGACTTCAACCTGCCGGAACGGTTCGGCGCGTTCTACATCGACGCCGACGGCTCGAAGAAGGCGCCGGTGATGGTGCATCGGGCGATCTGCGGCTCGATGGAGCGCTTCATCGGCATCCTGATCGAAAACTTCGCCGGCAATTTTCCGCTCTGGCTGTCGCCGATCCAGGTCGTGGTCACCACCATCACCTCGGAAGGCGACGACTATGCCAAGGTGGTCGCCGCCGCGGCGCGGCGCGCCGGCCTGCGCGTCGAGATCGACCTGCGCAACGAGAAGATCAACTACAAGGTCCGCGAACACTCGCTGAAGAAGATCCCGGTGATGCTGGTGGTCGGCAAGAAGGAAGCCGAGACGCAGTCGGTGTCGATCCGCCGCTTCGGCAGCGACGGCCAGACCGTGCTGCCGCTGGTCGATGCGCTGGCCGCGCTGATCGACGAAGCGACGCCGCCGGACGTCAAGCGGGCGAACGCGGCGGCGGTGTAAGGCTCAGGCGGCCTTGGTCTGACTGGACTTGATGAGGGATTCGGCGGGAATGCCGAGTCCCTCGTGCAACTGACGGATCATCGCGAGCGTCAGTTCGCGCTTGCGATTGAGAACTTCGTATACGCGGTTGCGACCGCCGATGAACGGAATGAGATCGCGCGGCTGCAGACCCTTCTGATCCATGTGATACTTGATCGCCTCGACAGGGTCAGGAAGATCGATCGGATAATGTTTCCGCTCCCATGCTTCCACCAGGGTCACCAGAACGTCCAGCCGATCGCCTTCGGGCGTATTGCGACGCGCGTTCATCAGCCCTTCGACCTCCTTGAGGACGCGGCGGTAATCACGCTGGGATTTGATGGGCGCAATATTCATGGAATCTCTCAGATCTTTTGTGGGTCTATGGTGTCGTATTCTCGGTGCGTCCCAATGAATCTGATGTAAACTGTGCGGTAGGGATAGTTTATCCAGACAATGATGCGGTATTTGTTCCCCGCAATATTGAACACGGCACGACCGTCCTTAAGAATGCTCACGCTTCCGACACCGCGTTTCACATCCGCAGGCTTCGCCCAGTCCGCGTGACTGACTTGACTGTACCACGCCATCAGCGGCTCGCGCGCGTCCCCGACGCCCGACTTTCGGGTGAGAAAGGACTTGAGCGTGCTGAGCGCGATGACCCTCACAGGCGGATTATGCCATAGTCCCATGCTGGGACCAAGGCTGGTTTGCGAACCAAGGACCACCCCATGACCGACGAACAGGAAATCCCGGCCTATCCGATCCTGGCCTACCAGCTGATCCCGGATCCCAACCGCCCCAACGTGGTGGCGCTGGCATTCGAGACCGACCAGGGCCACAGCCTGTTCCTGGCGACGCGCGAGATCCTCGAGGATCTCGCCCGCGACCTGCTCGACCGCGCCGGCAAGATGCCGGCGAAGTCCAAGGGAAACGCCGCTCAACCGTCCTGAGCGCGTTGACCCTCGGCAGCCAGATAGGCACAGAACATGTCGGCTATCGCGTCGGCATAGGTTGAGATCTCCGCCTCGGTGCGCGGCGTGCTGGAAAATTCCTTGCCGAGCGCGGCGAGCGTGGTGGTCATCAGTTCGCCCGCCAGCGCCCGCGTCGATGCGGTCGCCGCGGGCAGCATCTCGGTCATGAAAGCATCGATGATGCGGTCGCCCGACGCCCGCGCCTCGCGGGCCTCAGGCGCGTCGCGATACAGCGGGGCGGCGTCGTCGAGCGCGCCGCGGACTTCCGCCTCGTCACACTCCGATTTCATGAAGGCGTGAACCAGGCGGCGCAGCCGGTCGAAGGGCGGCCGCGTGCGATCGTCGAGAATGTCGGCGAGCATCGCGGCGGTCTGCCGCCATTCATCATATTGCAACTGGAACAGGATGGCGGCCTTGTTCGGAAAGTACTGGTACAGCGAACCGATGCTGACGCCTGCCCTTTCCGCGACCCGCGCGGTGGTGAAGCGCTGCGCGCCTTCCTTCGCCAAAACCTGAACAGCAGCATTCAGAATGGCTGCCACGAGGTCCGCCGAGCGGGCCTGTTTCGGCTGTTTTCGCGAGGAAATTGTGGGAGTTGTGCGCTCGGCCATGACCGTCCCGGGTGATGCGAATAGCGAATGCGACTAATTAGTCGTATTTCTGAGGGTGCGCAAGGACGCGCCTGTTCGCCCTTCTGAACGTACCGGAGACCATTCATGACGACCCTTACCGCCGCCCCACTCGCGCCTTTGCTCGCTGACCTGTTCGACAATGCCGCTGCCCGCTCGCCGTCGGCCGATCCAAGCCTCTCCGATCTGCTCGGAGACCACCAGCGGCTGATGCGCAGCAAGACGGAGTACCTCGGATTCTATGAACGCCTGAAGGACTTTCCTCTCGCCGTCTCGCGCGAGACCGGCGCACTGCTCTACATGCTGGCGCGCAGCTGCCGGGCCCGCACGATCATCGAGTTCGGCACCTCGTTCGGGATCTCCACCCTGCATCTGGCTGCGGCGTTACGCGACAACGGCGGCGGCCGGTTGATCACCACCGAATTCGAACCGTCGAAAGTGGCGCGGGCAAAGGCCAATCTCGTCGCGGGCGGCCTCTCCGATCTCATCGAATTCCGCGAAGGCGACGCGCTGCAGACGCTGAGCACGGACCTGCCGGACCGGATCGACCTTGTGCTGCTCGACGGCGCCAAGGCCCTGTATCCGGAAGTCCTCGCGCTGCTCGAGGATCGATTGGCGCCCGGCGCCCTGATTGTCGCCGACAACGCCGACTACGCACCGGACTACCTGGCGCGCGTGCGCTCGCCGGCCTGTGGCTACATGTCGGTGCCGTTTGGCGACGAGGTCGAGTTGTCGATGCGGCTCGGTTGACAAGGACCCGCCCGCGCTCAGCGGACGGCCTTCGCCAGCACCCGCTGGCCGTAAGCGTTCGACGTCAGCCAACGCACTCAACGGTCCTCGCGATCGGAGGGCGCTGCGTGCGGCGTCCGGTCGAGCGAGGAGCAGCCTGGAGATTGCGATGGCTATCCTCCCGATGTGCGCTCCCCGTCGCGCCGTCCACACCGCTCTGCGGCGCCTGTCGTTCCGGATCACCGGGGCGATGATCGCACTGACCGCCGGCCTGCCGCTGCATGCATCGCCGGCAACCTTGCCGATCCTTGTCGCGGGACGGTTACTGCTCGCGCTGGGCCGGCAGCTGCGGCCGTGAATCGCGGCACAAAGATTCACGCCGCAGCGGCCGCCCGCGATTTTGCATCCCGCATTGCCGACACCAGCGCTGCCGGCAGCGTTCACCGGCGTGAGGCACATTTTTACCGATCCGACCAAATTTCTGCAGTTGAGTCCCCTCCCCGCGTCCCGCTCATATGCCCGCCGTCAGATTGGCGGCTGGGCTGGGGTGTTGGGGATTCATGTCATGCGATCCGCATAGTCGGAAGAACGTCGTCGCCACGCGCGCGAACGGACAACGGCGCGCGCGCACGGCCGCACTGGCCGTGGCGGGCATTCTCTCATTGACAGCCGCTTCGCATCCGGCCCGCGCGCAGATCGTTTGCGAAGGCGCGTCAGGAAACGGCGGCGCGACGGCGGCTTCCGGTGCAACGGCCTGCGGCACCTCGGCGAATGCCAGCGGCACCGGCAGCTCGGCTTTCGGGGCCGGAAGCGCCGCTGCCGGCCCGGGAGCATCGGCCTTTGGCGGTCTCGCCTCGGCATCCGGCCAGTACGGCGTGGCGGTCGGGTATGGCGCCGGCGCCAGCGGCGAGAACGGCGCTGCGATCGGATACCAGAGCTCCGCGAGCGGCGTGAACAGTCTGGCTGCCGGTACTTCAGCGCACGCGCTCGGAAACCAAAGCATCGCGCTTGGCAGCGGCAGCACGACAACCGGCTCCGCCAGCGTCGCCATCGGTCTGGGCAGTACGGTCGACGGCAGCTCGAGTATTGCGCTCGGCAATTCTGCAAGTGCCGCCGGCAACTACAGCATCGCGCTCGGCCTGACCGCGTCGGCCGGCGGCAGCGGCAGCATGGCGTTCGGTAACACCGCGTCCGTCAACGCGACGGCGACCAACGCCATCGCCATCGGCAACGGCGCGCAGATCGGCGCGGCCGGCACCAATGCGGTGGCGCTGGGCCTCAATGCGACAGCCAGCGCATCCGGCGCAGTGGCGCTTGGCTACGGCTCGGTCGCCAACGTCGCCAACACCGTGTCGGTCGGTTCGGCCGGCAGCGAACGCCGCATCGTCAACGTTGCCGCCGGCACGCTCGCTTCGGCGTCGACCGATGCGGTCAACGGCGCGCAGCTCCTGACCGCCAACCAGCGCGTCGCGGCGGCGTTCGGTTCGACCCTCGATGCCAACGGCCAGCTCAATGCGCCGAGCTACACCATCCTCGGCACGGCCTACACCAATGTCGGCAGTGCGTTCGGTGCCATCGATGCCGCCTTCAGCGGATTGCAGACGCAGATCAACAGCGGATCCATCGGACTGGTGCAGCAGAACACGACGACGCGGGTGATCACCGTCGGGGCCGCTACGGACGGCGGCGCGCTCGACGTGTCCGGGACATCAGGCAATCGCACGGTCACCGGCGTCGCCAACGGCGCCGTGACCTCGACCAGCAGCGACGCCGTCAACGGCGCGCAGCTCTACGTCACCAATCAGCAGGTCGCGGCCAACACCGCCGACATCGCCAGCCTGACCAGCGTGGTCGCCGGCATCAGCGGCGGCGGCGCGAGTTATGTTCGCGTCAACAGCGTCGGACCGCTGGCTTCGGCAACCGGCGCCAACGCCGCGGCGATCGGTGCCGGCAGCAACGCCAGCGGCGCCGATGCGCTGGCATTCGGCAGCAATGCGCAGGCGACGCAGAGCGGCGCGATCGCCATTGGGCTGAACTCATCTTCCACGGGCGTCAATGCGATTGCCATCGGCACCGGCGCATCGGCCACCGGCTCGGTCGCGGTCGGTGCCGGCGCCTCAGCGGCCAATGGCGGCGCGGCGTTC
>DATCUS010000188.1:0-7324 GCA_036561845.1 Tardiphaga sp.
CCCGCCGCTTCCAGCCCGACGCCCGCGGCCTCAAGCTCGACCTGCGCCGCACCCTGCGCGGCAGCCTGCGCACCGGCGGCGACATCGTCGACATCCGCCGCCTCGGCCTGATCGACCGGCCGGCGCCCATCGTGGCGCTGCTCGATATCTCCGGCTCGATGAGCGAATATACAAGGCTGTTCCTGCATTTCCTCCACGCCATCACCGATGCGCGAAAACGGGTGTCGGTATTCCTTTTTGGTACCAGGCTGACCAACGTGACGCGGGCGTTGCGTGCGCGCGATCCCGACGAGGCGCTGGCCAGCTGTTCCGCGTCGGTGGAGGACTGGGCCGGCGGCACCCGGATCTCGGCGTCGCTGCACACCTTCAACAAATTGTGGGGCCGCCGCGTGCTCGGCCAGGGCGCCATCGTGCTCCTGATCTCCGACGGCTTGGAGCGCGAGGCCGACGCCAAGCTGGCTTTCGAGATGGACCGGCTGCACCGCTCCTGCCGCCGGCTGATCTGGCTGAATCCGCTGCTGCGCTTCGACGGCTTCGAGGCCAAGGCGCAAGGCATCAAAATGATGCTGCCGCACGTTGACGAATTCCGTCCGGTACATAATTTGAGTTCAATGGAGGGCCTGATCAAGGCGCTGTCCTCGCCGCCGCCGGCGCACCACCGCAGCCTGATCCGCTCCGTCGCCTGATGTCCACGCTTGCAAGAGAGGCTCCCATGCTCAATCGCGATCAAGATATTCTGCAGGCGGCCGAGGACTGGCAGAAGGCCGGCCACGGCGTGGCACTGGCCACCGTGGTGGAGACCTGGGGCTCGGCGCCGCGCCCGGCGGGCTCCAGCCTCGTCATCAACGACGACGGCACCTTTCTCGGCTCGGTGTCCGGCGGCTGCGTCGAGGGCGCGGTCGTGACTGAAGCGCTCGACGTGATCGCGTCTGGCCAGCCAAAACTGCTGGAGTTCGGCGTCGCCGACGAGACCGCTTGGAATGTCGGCCTGTCCTGCGGCGGCACGATCCGTGTGTTCGTTGAGAAGGTCGGGCAGTCGTGAAACTCGAGACTCTCAGCCAGGTCAATATCGAGCGCGCCGCGCGCCGTCCGGTCATTGTCGTCACCGATGTCGCCAACGGCGAGCAGCGGCTGGTGAAAGCCGCCGATTTTTCCGGCGATCCGCTCAGTGCCGAGCTCGGCAAGCAATTGCGCATGGGCAAGAGCGGCATGATCGAGACCGGCGGCAAGAAACTCTTCCTCAACGTCTATGCGCCGACCGCGCGGCTCGTGATCATCGGCGCCGTCCATATCAGCCAGGCGCTGGCGCCGCTGGCGCGTTCGCTGGACTATGATGTGACGGTGATCGATCCGCGCACTGCCTTCGCCAGTCCGGAACGGTTTCCCGACGTGAAGCTGATCGCGGAATGGCCGGATGTGGCGCTGCCGCCGCTCAACGTCGATCACTACACCGCCTTCGTCGCTGTCACCCACGATCCCAAGATCGACGATCCCGCTTTGCTGCATGCTTTCGAACGCGACTGCTTCTATATCGGCGCGCTCGGCTCGCGAAAGACCCACGCCAAGCGCGCCGAACGGTTGAAGGCGCAGGGTGCCACCGACGCTGATATCGCCAAGATCCACGCGCCGATCGGGCTGAACATCGGCGCAGTGTCGCCGTCGGAAATCGCGGTGTCGATCATGGCGCAGATCACCGCCGAACTGCGGCTGCCCAAGGCCGGTGCCGCGGCAGAAGCGGCATGAAGTTCGGTCCGGCCAGCCCGGCAGATGCATTGGGCGGGGTCACCGTCCATACGCTGCGGCAGGGCGATCTCGTGCTCAAGAAGGGCACCACGATTGGTGCCAGCGAGGTCGCGGCGCTGACCCGCGCCGGCGTGAGGGATATCGTGGTCGTCCGGCTGGAGGAGGGCGACGTATCGGAAGACGCCGCGGCAGCCAGCATCGCGCAGGCGGTGGCCGGGGCAGGCGTCAATGTGGAGCGCGCCTTCACCGGCCGCGCCAACCTGTTCGCGGGGGCGCCCGGCGTGCTGGTCGTCGACCGCGCCATGGTTGATCGCATCAACGGCGTCGACGAGGCGATCACGCTGGCCACGCTGCCGGCGTTCAAGCCGGTGGTCGAAGGCGAGATGATCGCCACCGTGAAACTGATTCCGTTTGGCGTCGCCGGCGCGCTGTGCGATGCCGCGGTCGCCGCAACTCAGGGCGGCGCGCTGCGCGTGGCGCCCTACGTCATCAGGAAGGTCGGCGTCGTCTCGACGCTGCTGCCGGGCCTCGCGCCCAAGGTGATCGACAAGACCCTGCGGGTGACGGCGGAACGGCTGGCGCCGGCCGGTGCCAGGATCATCGCCGAGCGCCGCGTGCCGCATGACGAGGACGCGCTGGCAAGCGCTATCAAGGAATTGCTCGGCCTCGGTGCCGAACTGGTGATCGTGTTCGGCGCCTCGGCCATCGCCGACCGTCGCGACGTGATCCCGGCAGCGATCGAGCAGGTCGGTGGCGTCATCGAGCATTTCGGCATGCCGGTCGATCCCGGCAACCTGCTGCTGATCGGCAAGGCCGGCGGCGTGGCCGTACTGGGCGCGCCCGGTTGCGCGCGTTCGCCGGTGGAAAATGGTTTTGACTGGGTGCTGACGCGGCTGCTGGCCGGCATCCCGGTCAGCCGCGCCGATCTGACCGGCATGGGTGTCGGCGGGTTGTTGATGGAGATCGTCACCCGGCCGCAGCCGCGCGTGCCGGTCGGCACCGACGGCAATCGCAACGTCGCGGCGATCGTGCTCGCCGCCGGCCGCTCCACCCGGATGGGCGGACCCAACAAGCTGCTCGCCGATTTCGGCGGCAAGCCGCTGGTGCGGATCGTCGCCGAGCAGGCGGTGGCGTCGAAAGCCTCCAGCGTGATCGTCGTCACCGGCCATCAGGCCGATCTTGTGGAGAAGGCACTGGCCGGACTGGACGTGAGTTTCGTGCGCAATCCGGACTTTGCCGCCGGCCTCGCCAGTTCGGTGAAAGCCGGCATCAAGGCAGTGCCGGCCGATGCCGATGGCGCGGTGGTCTGTCTCGGCGACATGCCGCTGATCGACACCAGGTTGATCGACCGGCTGATCGAAGCCTTCGCGCCCGATCGCGGCAGCCTGATCGCTGTGCCGGTGAGCGACGGCCGCCGCGGCAATCCGGTGCTGTGGTCGCGCCGTTTCTTCGGCGAACTGATGACGCTGGACGGTGACGTCGGCGCCCGCCACCTGATCCTGAAGCATGGTGAGGCGGTGACTGAAGTGCCTGTGGAGGGCCACGCGGCCTTCCTCGACATCGATACGCCGCAGGCGCTGGCCGAGGCGCGGCGGGGGTGAATCGCGGGTGGGCAAGGCGTTCTTGCGCCGTGCCCAACCGTTGCCGGGCGCGGTGGGCCAAGCTTGCCCACCCTACACTCTGCTCGTTCCGGCATTGCGCGATGACGATGGAACTCGTTCACCAAGTTGAAACGCCCGGCGATGTAGGCTCACCCATCGATCGACCTCGGGGGAGGGGAATTTGACGTTTTGTGTTGCCGCGCGTCGTCGCGCCTTTTTTGTGCTTGGACTGATTTTCACGCTAACCGCATCGTCCGTCGCCGCTCCGGCTTTTGCAGCCGGCGCCTTTGCCGTCGGCAAATGCGGCGCCTATGGCCAGGCCTTCGACTATCCCGCCCAGGAAGCCGCCACCGCGGCGGCGCGAAAGCAGTGCGAGGGTGACTGCACCACCGTCACGATGAACCGCGCCTGCGCCGCGCTGGCCATCGACCTGAAAAATCCCTGCGGCGCGCACGGCTATGCGGTGGCGCCGAAGATTTCCAGTTCGCTGAATGAAGCGACAAAGAAGTGCTACGACTTCGGCGGCAAGGAATGCGTGATCCGGGCCTGGGCTTGCGACGCCAAGGGCTGACCTCTAGGTTCGTCATCATGCAGTTCGATACCAAGATCGCCATCGTCATCCGCAGCGACCTCGAGGTCTGGCAAAAGCTCAACGTCGCAGCATTTCTGTCCAGCGGCGTCGCCGCGGCGTTTCCAGATTGCGTCGGTGAGCCCTACGGCGACGCCTCCGGCACGACCTATCTGGCGCTGATCGGCCAGCCGATCCTGATCTACGGCGCCGACCGGCCCGGCTTGAGCCGTGCATTGGAGCGGGCACTGGCCCGCGACGTCAGGCCGGCGATTTACACCGAAGACATGTTCCGGACCACCCACGACGCCGCCAACCGCGCAGCGGTGCAGGCGGTGGTGCGCGCTGGTCTCAACCTTGTGGGCCTGGCCATGCGGGCGGAGCGCAAGGTGGTCGACAAGGTCCTCGACGGTTTGAAATTCCACAGCTGATCCACCGCGTTGCCGATGGCGTTCGCTTCGGCGCACCCGCCAGAGTTATTCGGTATATGCCTCTTGATTATGACTGACCGGTCAGTCATAATCAAATTCATGAGCACATCGCGCACAAAATCGGGGGCGGGGAAGCCTACCCGCCCGGCTACCGCGCGACGCGGCCCCAAGGTGGTTGTCGCCAGGCCCGCCAAAATCGTAACGCCCAAGCCGGCCTCGACCAGGGCCGCGAAGGCCGCCGAGCGTCGCGCGGCGATCATCGCTGCCGGGCTCGACGAATTCGTCGCCCGCGGCTTTGCCGCCACGCGGCTCGACGACGTCGCGAAGCGCGCCGGCGTCGCCAAGGGCACGATCTACCTTTACTTCACCGACAAGGAAGCGCTGTTCCAGGAGTTGGTACGCAGTGCGCTGGTGCCGCTGATCGAGCGGATGGCGTCGCCCCCGGTGGCGGGCGTCTCCGCCCGCGCCATGGTGGAGCGGTTTGCCGAAACCTTTGTGCGCGACATCGCAGAAACTAAACGCGGCGACATATTGCGCCTGATCATCGCGGAGGGCGGGCGTTTCCCGTCTCTGGCTGATTTCTACTATCGCGAAGTGGTCGCGCGCGGGATTGCGGGGATGCAGCAACTGATCGAATTCGGCATCGCGCGCGGCGAGATCCGCAATCCCGCGCTGCTGCAGTTTCCGCAACTCGTGGTCGCTCCGGCACTGCTGGCGGTGGTCTGGCAGGGGCTGTTCGGCCGGCACGCGCCGCTCGATCCGATCGCCATGTTGCGGGTTCATATCGATCTGATTTTTGGCGAACGGAGCGCGGAATGACGTCGTCACGGATCGCATGCCAGTGGCTGGGGATGCTGGCGCTTTGCGCGGCGCTGGCCGGCTGCAACGAGCGCAAGGACCCCGGCTATCAGGGCTGGGTCGAGGCCGACATGATTTTCGTCAGCCCCGATGAATCCGGCCGCATCACCAAACTGAATGTCCGTGAAGGCGACGAGGTGCAGGCTGGCGCGCCGCTCTATGCGGTGGACGACGATCTGCAGCAGGCCGATCTCAACCAGAACAACGCCACCCTGGCGAATGCGAAGCAGACGTTCGACCGCGCCCAGAGCCTCAGTAAGACCGGCTCCGGCACCCAAGCCAATCTCGATTCTGCAGTCTCAGCGCTGCGCGTCGCCGAGGCCCGTGTGAACACGTCGCAGACGCGGCTGGCGCGTCGCAATGCCTTCGCGCCGGTCAGCGGCATCATCCAGCAGATCTATTTTCGCGAAGGCGAGATGGTGCCGGCGCAGCGGCCGGTGCTGTCGATCCTGCCGCCGGGCAACATGAAAGTGCGATTCTACATTCCGGAAGCCGATCTGCCCAAGCTCGCGGTCGGCGACGAGGTGCGCGTCACCTGCGACAATTGCGCGACCGACCTGGCAGCGAAGATCTATTACCTCGCAACCACGGCGGAATACACGCCGCCGGTAATCTACAGCCTCGATGAGCGCAACAAGCTCGTCTATCTCGTGCAGGCGCGCCCCAACAAGCCTGCCAGCCTGCGCGTCGGCCAGCCGGTCAGCGTGTTCGCGCATCCGCCGCTTCCCGTGGCAGCCACGCGATGACCGCATCCGTCGCCACGCCCGACATCGCCATCGAGGTGAAGGGCCTGACCAAATCCTTCGACGGCCGCGAGGTGGTGCATGACCTCAGCATGGAGGTCAAGCGTGGCACCATCTATGGCTTTCTCGGACCGAACGGCTCCGGCAAGACCACCACCATCCGCATGCTGTGCGGATTGCTGACGCCGGACAGCGGGACCGGCACCTGCCTCGGCTTCGATATCCTGCGCGATGCCGACAAGATCAAGCGGCGGGTCGGCTACATGACCCAGCGCTTCAGCCTGTACCAGGACCTGTCGGTGCGCGAGAATCTGGAATTCGTAGCAAGGCTCTACGGCGTGCGCGACCCGCGCAAGGCGGCACGCGACATGATCGCGCGGCTCGGACTGTCCGGCCGCGAGGAGCAACTGGCCGGCGAATTGTCGGGCGGCTGGAAGCAGCGACTCGCGCTCGGCGCCTGTACTTTGCCCAATCCGCAACTGCTGCTGCTCGACGAGCCCACCGCCGGCGTCGATCCGAAGGCGCGGCGCGACTTCTGGAATGAGATCCACGCGCTGGCGGCGCAGGGGCTGACCGTGCTGGTCTCGACCCATTACATGGATGAGGCGGAGCGCTGCCACGAGATCGCTTACATCGCCTACGGCCACCTGCTGGCGCACGGCACGGTCGAGCAGGTGATCGCGGCGTCGTCGCTGGCAACCTGGACCGTCACCGGCGCAGACCTGAACGGACTCGCGGCCGAACTTGCCGGCAAGCCCGGCGTCGACATGGTGGCGCCGTTCGGCACCAGCCTGCATGTCTCCGGCCGCGACCACGCCGCCCTGGAGGCCACCGTCGCCTCGTACCGCGACAGCGAGGGACAGCACTGGCAGCACGGCGCGCCGTCGCTGGAGGATGTGTTCATCGACCTGATGACCCGCGCCAAGGACAATTTCCAGTGAGCGGCGCGGACGCACCGGATCGCGAGGTCAAGGAGCGGCCGTTCGGCTTCTGGCGGCGCAGCTACGCGATGATGGTGAAGGAGTTCATCCAGTTACGCCGCGACCGGGTGTCGTTCGCCATGATCGTGATGATTCCGGTCATGCAACTGCTGCTGTTCGGCTATGCCATCAACACCACGCCGCGCCACCTGCCGACCGCGGTGCTGCTGCAGGAGGACAGCGACCTCGGCCGCTCGATCCTCAAGGCGATGGAGAATACCTCGTATTTCGCCTTCACCCACGAGGTGCACACGGTGGCCGAGTTCGACGCGCTCTTGCTGTCGGGCAAGGTGCTGTTCGGCGTCGAGATCCCACGCGGCTTCGAGCGCGCGGTGCGGCGCGGCGACCGGCCGGCTCTGCTGGTCGCCGCCGACGCCACGGATCCGGTAGCGGCGGGGTC
>DATCUS010000189.1:0-4271 GCA_036561845.1 Tardiphaga sp.
CTGGAGTCGCCATGACGCTTCCCTTCCAAAATCTCCCGGCCAACGTTCGGGTCCCCCTGTTCTACGCCGAGGTCAGCAACACGATGGCCAACAGCGGGACGCTGAACCAGCGCGCGCTGATCATCGGCCAGAAGACCGCGGCCGGGACCGGCGTGGCCAACGTCCCCGTCATCTCGCAGAGCGTCTCCGACGCCGCGCAGATCGGCGGCCCCGGCTCGATGCTGCATCTCATGACCCAGATGTATCGCCAGAACGATTCGTTCGGCGAGGTCTGGTATCTGCCGCTGAGCGATGACGGCGCCGGCGTCGCCGCCACGGGCACCTTCGCCGTCACCGCAGCGCCCACCGCGAGCGGCGTGCTGTCGCTGTACATCGCCGGCACGCGCATCAGCGTGAACGTACTGTCGACCCAGACCACCGCACAGATCGCGACCGCGATTGCCGCGGCCGTCACGGCGACCGCCAACCTGCCGGTCACCGCCGCCGCATCCACTTCGACGGTCACCTTCACGGCGATCAACAAGGGCCCGTGCGGCAACGACATCGACATCCGAGTGAACTACCTCGGAACCGCCGGCCAGGAATACACGCCCACCGGCATGACGTTCACGATCACGGCCATGTCCAGCGGCGCCACCGCGCCCAGCCTGACCACCGGCCTGTTGAACCTGCTGGACAAGCCTTTCGACTTCATCGTGTGCCCGTACACGGACACCGCCAGCCTCGATGCGCTCAAGGCCTTCCTGAACGACTCGACAGGCCGCTGGAGCTGGTCGTCGCAGATCTACGGCCACTTCTTCGCCGCCTACCGCGGCACGCTCGGCGCTCTGACCACCTTCGGCGTCGGCCGCAATGACCAGCACGGCTCGATCATGGGCTTCAACGACAGCCCGACCCCCAGCTGGCTCTGGGCCGCGGCCTTCGCCGGACAGGTGGCCGTCAGCGTGCGTGCCGACCCGGCACGTCCGGTGCAGACCCTGGCGCTGCAGAGCGTGCTGGCGCCCCCCCTGGAGTCGCGCTTTGCGCTCACCGATCGCAACACGCTGCTGTACGACGGCATCTCGACCTTCACGGTGGCCGACGACGGCACGGTGGCGATCGAGAACGCGATCACGACCTACCAGAAGAACTCCTTCGGGCAGCCGGACAACAGCTACCTCGAGGTCGAGACGCTGTTCACGCTGATGTTCGTGCTGCGCTTCTTGCGCACGCGCGTCACCAGCAAGTTCCCGCGCATGAAGCTGGCGGCCGACGGCACGCGGTTCGCCGCCGGCTCGGCGATCGTCACGCCCAGCATCATCAAGATGGACCAGATCGCGGCCTACCAGGAACTGGAGAACGCCGGCCTGGTGCAGCGCGCCGACCTGTTCGCCCAGAACCTGATCGTCCAGCAGAACGCGCAGAACCCCAACCGCGTCGACGTTTTGTGGCCAGGGACGCTCGTGGCTCAGCTGCGCATCTTTGCCCTTTTGGCTCAGTTCCGTCTCCAGTAATCCCCCCGTCTCCAAGGAATCACCATGGCAATCAACAGCAACGCCCTCGCGGGCAAGGCCTACGTTTCGGTCGACGGGCAGACCCTCATGGCGGCGGGCGCGTTCGAGTACAGCCCCTCGAAGGTCACGCGCGAGACGCTTACCGGGCAGGATGCGGTCCACGGCTACAGCGAGAAGCCCATTGCCGGCCACATCTCCGGCACGATCCGAGATAGCGGCGACCTCAGTGTGGCTGGCCTGAACACCATGACGGACGTCACCGTCGTGCTCGAGCTGGCCAACGGCAAGTTCGTGACCGGCCGCAACATGTGGACGGTGGAGAGCCAGACGTCGAAGTCGGAAGACGGCACGATCGAGGTGAAGTGGGAAGGACCTTCCGTCACCGAGCAGTGATCGGGATCGCGTAGCCCATGAGCACCCTCGGAACCATTCAGCGCGCGGTCGGCGCGGTGGCATCGTTGTCCAGCATGTTCCCGTCCGCGCTGCCGGGCGGCGTGAGCAGCTGGCGCGATCAGCTGCGGCCGGCCTCGTTCGGCGGCGTGCCATTCGGCGTGCTGGGTGGACAGATCCGCGTCGGCCGGCGCAATGCGGTGCACGAGTACCCGTTCAAGGATCAGGTGTGGGTCGAAGACCTGGGCCGCGCCGCGCGCCGGATCACCCTGACCGGCTTCCTCGTCGAGAACGGCATCTACGGCGGCGGCAACGTCATCGCGCAGCGCGAGCGCTTGATCGCCGTGTGCGAGTCGGCAGGGAAGAGCACGCTGGTGCATCCGACCCTGGGCATGCTCAACGTCAGCCTGCTCGACTCGATGATGGAGGAGCGCTGGGACCGCGGCCGCGTGTTCGAGATCTCCTTCGCCTTCATCGAAGCCGGTGAGCGGGTCTTCCCTGAACTGACGGTCGACACCGGAGCCGAGGTCAGCATTGCTGCCAGCCTGGCCGACGCCGCCGGCATCTCGGACTTTGCGAGCAGTGTGACGGCATCCCTGGCACAGGGCGCCGCCGTCGTCAACACGGCGGTCAGCACGGCTTCGGCCTGGGCATCCAAAGCGGTCGGGCTGGCGAACAACGCCACCAACCTGATGAGCATGGTCGGCCTGATGCCGGGCCCCTACGGCCGGTACTTCGGAGGCCGGTCGAATCCCATCGGCAGCGCAACGCGGATCGCCACGACGGCGGTGACGGTGTCGCAGCTGATCGCGCAAGGTACGGTGTCGCGTGTCGCGGTCTCCGCGGCGTCCGGCGCGCTCGCCAAGGCTGCAGCGGTGATCGCATCATGAGCGGCATCACCGATTTCGCGGCCCAGGCCCAGGCGCTGGCGGCGTCACTCCTGGCCGCATCCACCGACCCGGCAGATGCAGTTCGTGTCCTGTCGAGCCTCGCTGACTTCACGCCATCGGAGCCCACTCTGTCGTCCGGTGTCGGCGATGCCATGGCGACCATGCAGGAAGGCTGCGGCGCTCTGTTCCGGCGGGCCGCCGTGGTGGCGCTGTGCCGGGCCTCCGCGCAGTACCAGCCCGCATCGCTCGACGATGCCGTGTCGATCCGCACGCAGGTGTGCAACCTGCTCGACGCCGAGATCCTGATCGCCGGCAACACAGGGGATGACGCCACGTTCAATGCGCTGCGCGTGCTCCGCGCGGCAGTGGTGAAGGACCTGACGCAGCGCGGCGCCAAGCTGGCGAGCCTCAAGACGATTTCCACGCCGAGTCCGATCCCGGCGACCGTTCTGGCACAGCGCTTCTACCGCGATGCGGGCCGGGCCGACGAACTGGTGACGGAGTCGAATGCAGTCCATCCGGCCTTCATGCCGACCTCATTCCAGGCGCTGTCGAAGTAGGGCGCTTCAGTCCTGCCCGAGACCGCGCTGCGCCTTGATCGGCTTCATCACAGGAAGCCGCGGGGCCGAGCAAGTGCCGCGCAGGTAGCGCTTCGGCGTCCAGAGGTATCCGTCGGAGTCGCCCTTCACGGATGCCACCTCGACCCACCCGGCGGGTGTGGCAACGCTTTCGACCCGGCCGACAGTGAGGCTCTGATTCTTCCCGTGGCGGCTGGTGTCTCCGCCGCACCCGGCCTGCCGAAGCAGCGCGTTGTGGTGCGACTGGGCCGCGGTCTTGAAGTCGGTCCCGTAGTTCACGAACGCAGCGGCTGCAGCCTGTGGCGAGCGGCAAACGATCGCGACGGGGTCATGGAACTGGCAGGGCGCCTCCGACGCCAATGCGGCAGCCGAAATCAATAGGGCTGCGGCGAAAAAAAGTGGATTTCTCATCGCTTTCTCCTTGGGGCGGTCGTCATTTGACGCTGCCCCATCCCCTACATCAACCAGGAAACCCTCATGGAACTCGAAAAAACCTTCACTTTGCGCAAGCCCGTCACGATCGGTGACATGCCCTTCACGACGATCAGCCTGCGCGAGCCCACCGCCGGCGAGCTGGAGCAGTCGCAGAGCGCGTCGACTGGCATGGGCATCGTCATCAACCTGATTTCCATCGTCGCGAAGGTTCCCCGCGGCGTCGCCGAGCGGCTGTGCCAGCGCGACTTCAAGGAGGCGGCCGATTTTTTGAACAGTTTCGACGAGGCCGACCTGACAACTGGCTCGACGTCGTCGCAGAGCTGACCAAGTTCTACGGGTGGGGGCCGCACGATGCGTGGTCCCTGCCGTGGAGCCGGCTCGACTGGTGGAACAAGCAGGCTGAACGCATGGCGTCGAGGGATTCCTGATGGCTCAAGACTTCAACATCCGGATCACGGCGGTCGACAAAGCCACCAAGGTCGTCA
>DATCUS010000190.1:0-5164 GCA_036561845.1 Tardiphaga sp.
CGGACTCTCCACCGGGCTTGGTGCTCACGCGGGGCACCAGGACCACACGCCTTCGCCGTCCGCGCAGCGCTGTCGTCTGCGCTTTGTTCGGTTCTCACTGGCCATTCTGGCGAGCCCTGAACCGAATGCCGCGCCTGACGCTGCCGCGTCCACCGCACCCCGCCCCGCGAACCTGACGATCGCGATACGCCCCTCTCGATGGGGCGGGATGCGATGGATTATAAACCTAGTTAGATAGACGTCAAGGGGATGCTAGGAAAAAATATCGCAATTCGATCTAGGTCCGTTCCCCGGACGCGGTGCACTGCGCCGCTTCTGAGCGGCGTGGTGCGCCGCAGATCCGGGGTCCAGCTTGTTGATATCAAGAAGCTGGATCCCGGGTCTGCGCAGCAGCACTACCGGCGATGCTGCGCATCGCCGGTGCTGCAGCGCGCCCGGGAAACGGAGCGCAACAGTGCGCCCGGTACACGAACGACGCGGTCGCGCGCCCGGGACACGATCAACATCAGGATCCCGCCCGAGACACGAGACCTACGGCGTCTTCGCCAGGGCCGCGCGTTGGCTGGCTACGGCGCCGGGCGCGACCGCCGTTGCCGCATTGCCCCAGCTGTTGCGGATGTAAGTCAGCACCGCGGCAAGCTGGGCGTCGTTGAGACGCCAGTCGAACCCCGGCATCGCCGGTCCGGTCGGTGCACCCGCCGTGGCGACCGCGCGGCTGCCGCTCAGCAGCACATGGGCCAGCGTGGTCGGATCGTCGGACTGCACCAGCGCGCTGCCGGCCAGCTTCGGAAACAGCAGCTTCTCGCCCATGCCGCTGTCCTTGTGGCAGGCGGCGCAGCTATCCTTGTAGATCGCAGCGCCCGCGACCATCGCCTGGCTGCCGGCCGCGATCGGCGCCGGCTTCGCAGCCCCGACTGGCGTGCCCGAGTCCTTCAGATAGGTGGCGATCGCCGCGATATCCGCATCCGACATCTGCGAGGTCGAATGCGTGACCGCTTCCGACATCGGACCGGAGGCCAGCGTCCAGTCATTGGCGCCGGTCTTGAGATATTGCACCAGTTCCGGCTTGGACCAGTTGCCGATGCCCTTGTGGCTGTCGGGCGTGATGTTGGGCGCGAACCAGCCCTGCAGCGTGCCGCCCGCCAGCGGCGCCGAGGTCTTGTCGCCGCCGAGCAGCGTCTTGGGCGTATGGCAGGTGCCGCAATGGGCCGGGCCCTGCACGATGTAGGCGCCGCGATTCCATTCGTCCGACTTGGCGGGATCGGGCTGGTAGCGGCCGGGAATGAAGTTGATCCAGTTCCAGACCGCCATGACCAGACGGATGTTGAACGGAAACGGCAGCTGGTTGGCGACCACCGCATTGCGGACCGGCGTGATGGTCCGGAAATAGGAACGCAGCGCCCGAACGTCGTCCTCGGTCATTTTCGTATAGGCGGGATAGGGCATCGCCGGATAAAGCCGGATGCCATTGTGGCCGCGGCCCTCATGCAGCGCCCCGATAAAATCCTCGTCCGACCAGTTGCCGATGCCGGTGTCGCGGTCCGGCGTGATGTTCGGCGGCGCCAGCTTCCCGAACGGGGTTTCCAGCGCGATCCCGCCGGCGAACGGCGCGCCGCCCGGCGCGGTGTGGCAGCCGATGCAATCGCCGAGCACGGCAAGGTTGCGACCGCGCTCAATGCGTTCGAAGCTCTGGGGATCCTGCGCCAGCGCAGAGCTAGCGAACGAGACGAGAAGCGCCGCAACGGCGAGGGAACGGTTCATCGCGCTCATCCTAAACCAGCGGGCCGGGATTTTTGAGATAGCGATCCTTGATGGCGTCCGCGGTCCAGTAGGCCAGCGCACCGACCGTGCCGGTCGGGTTGTAGCCGTGGTTCTGCGGAAACACCGAGGCGCCGCCGGGCACGAACACGTTGTGCACGTCCCAGCTCTGGCAGTAGCGATTGACCACCGAGGTTTCCGGATCGGCGCCCATCACCGTGCCGCCGGTGTTGTGGGTGGTCTGGTAGATGGTCGAATTCCACGGCCCCTTGCGCGGGCTGGCGGTCATCTCCACCGGATCGAGCGCCCGGGCGATTTCGGCCAGGCGATCGGTGAGAAACTGCGACATCTTGATTTCATTGTCCTTGAAATCGAACGTCATGCGCATCAGCGGGCGGCCGAAGCGATCGTTGTAGGTGGGATCGAGGTCGAGATAGCAGTCGCGGTAGCTGTAGGAGCTGCCGTGGGTCGAGATGCCGTAGGCGCTGTTGTAGGTTTCAGCGGCGGCCTTCTTCCACTGCGCGCCCCATTTCGGCGTGCCCTTCGGCACCGGCAGGGTGGTGATCGGCCGCGCGCCGGTCTGGCCGGAGCCCATATAGCCGCCGCCGAAGAAGCCGAGATCCTTGTGGTCGAAGTTGTCGCCGTTGAACTCGTCGATCATCATGCCGCCGGAGCCCGTGGCGATGAACGAGTTAAGGTTCTTGTCCTTCAGGATCATCGAGACGCCGGACGTGGTCTGGTAGGCGTAGTTGCGCCCGACCACACCTTTGCCGGTGACCGGATCGTACGGCTTGCCGATGCCCGACAGCAGCATCAGCCGCACGTTGAACAGCGAGAACGCGCAGACCAGCACGATGTCGGCGGGCTGCTCCCATTCCTCGCCGGAGGTGTCGACGTACGTCACGCCGGTGGCCTTCTTGCCGGTCGAGTCCAGATTGATCTTCGTGACCTCGGATTCGGTCTGCGCGGAGAAATTCGGCATCCGCATCAAGGCCGGCAACACGCAGATCTGCGGGCTGGCCTTGGAATAGTTGCCGCAACCGAAGCGCTCGCAGAAGCCGCAATAGGTGCACTGGCCCATCTTGACGCCGAGCGGATTGAGATAGGCCTCGCTGATATTGCCCGACGGTCGCGGAAACGGCTTGTAGCCGAGCTTGGTCGCGGCCTCGGCGAACAATGTGGAGCCGTAGTTCTGCTTCAGCGGCGGCGTCGGATATTCGGAACTGCGCCAACCCTCGAACGGATTGCCGCCGGCCTGGATCTGGCCCTTCAGATTGCCGGCCTTGCCGGAAATGCCGGCCAGCTTCTCGAAGCGGTCGTAATAGGGCTCCAGTTCGTCATAGGTGACCGGCCAGTCCTGGATGGTCATGTCGGCGGGAATCTTGTCGGCGCCGTAACGCTCCTCGAGATGGCTGCGCAGGTTGAAATCGGTCGGCAGGAAGCGCCAGGTCTGGCCGTTCCAGTGCACGCCGGCGCCACCGACGCCGTTGCCCGGCAGGAAGCCGGAGAAGCTGCGGATCGGCAGCGCGGTCTGCTTCATGTTGTTGCGAACGGTCAGGGTCTCCTGATCCGGGCGCAGGAACAGGTCGAGGCGCACGCCGTAGCGCAGTTCGTCCTGGGCATAGCCGGGCGGGAAGTCGGTGGCGGTGTCGCGCCACGGGCCGCGTTCGATGGCCACCACGTCGAGGCCGGCCTTGGCCATTTCATAAGCGAGAATCGATCCGGTCCAGCCGAGACCGACGATCACCACATCCTTGCGGGGAAGCTTGCGCGCCATCTTATTCTTTCACTGTCCAGTCGGATCGGCCCATGATGCCGACGGGCGGCAGCGGATACTTTTCGTTGTGACGCTCGACCCAGTCGCGATAGTCGTAACGCGCGCCGGGGAAGCCGACGAGCTTCCAGCCCGCCATGTCCCTGTTGCCGCCATAGATGGGATCGGCGAAGAAGCCCTCCTGGGTGTTCTTCAGCAGCAGTGCAAAGAACTGCGCGGCGTTGACCGGCTTGAGATCAATCTTGCCGGTCTCGAGACCCGACAGCACCTTGTCCTGATCCTCCGGCGCCAGGTCGCGAAAAGTCTTTCCGGCGAAATTCGCCTTGATGTAATCGGCCAGCGCCTTCAGCCCGGCGCGGTAGCGCACGGCGGGCATCTCGGGCGACTGATAACCCTGCCCGGCGACGCCCGGCATGAACGGCGGCCGCAAATACAGGCCCGCGCCGACGCCGTAGGGACCGGCGAGCTGGCGGTCGATGAACACCGCACAGCCGGCGTCCTTGCCGCCGGGGCCGCGCTCGTCGGGCGGAATCAGCCGATCGACGGCGGCCTCGATGGTGACGGCTTCGTCTGACGTGAAGAACATCCACGGGCCCGGACGCACGGGAATCGGCGGCGTCGCGGTGCCCGGCTCCCATGGCAGACCCTGCGCGATGGTGCGGGCGCGGGCCGTGGTCGCGGCCACCAGCAGCGCGGCGGTGGACGCCAGCAGCGATCGCCGCGACAATGCAGAGGCGAGGGGGCGATCGGTCATCGATGAATTCCAGATTGGAGCAGTTCCAACCTTTTGAACGTGATTTGTGACGGCTGACCAGTCAATTCGCTGTGCGAATGCGCATGGAACCCGTCACGTTGGCGCATGGAACGAACCGGCCCACCCGTCACTTCGAACGCAGATCGCAAACATCATTTGATCAGGATCGGCGCCTCGACGCGGACCTGCTCGAAATCGGAAATCAGGATCACCAGGCCGAGCATCCAGCGACCGGGGACCGAGACGCTCATATGAACGCGCCATGTGCCGTCGTCCTGGCGCTGCGCCTGCGCGGTCATCGCTTCGACGCCGATCGCCGGATTCGACAGGGTCACTGACACGGCCATCGCCGTCAGGGGCCGTTCGTCCGGCGTCTCCAGTTGCACGGCGATATCGAGCGGCCCGGCATGGCCAGGCGTGATCGTCACATTGGCCATCGCCTTGCCGGTATGGATGTGGGTGAAGAAATCATCGTTCGTCACCACCAGCAGGCGCGGCGGCGGCGTGAAGCGCCACAGCGCCACCACGCCGAGAATGGCGATCACCAGCAACAGCTCGCCACCAATGGACATCTGCAGACGGCGGCGCGCCGGTGCCGAGCCGGCAGCGATCGCCGGTGTCAGCGACAGCCGATTCCATAGCGCCAGCGCCAGCAGCGGCGCGACCAGCGCCAGCTTGGCCATCAATACCCGGCCGTAGTCGGTGCTCCACAGCGCCGTCACGCCTTGCAGTTGCAGGATCGCGAGCAGCAAGCCGCTTCCCAGCAGCGCGGCCACCGCGAACGGCACCGCGCGCGAAAATGCCAGCAGCGATTGCCGCCCGTCCTCGCCGCGCGCGAGCACGACGGCCAGCGGCGGCAGCGCACCGATCCAGAAGGC
>DATCUS010000191.1:0-4413 GCA_036561845.1 Tardiphaga sp.
CCCAGGCCGAGGGCGTTGGGCAGCATCCCGGCGGCCATGGCGATGGTCGTCATGACGATGGGACGCGCCCGCTTGTGGCAAGCATCGATCACCGCCTCGAGTCGTGCCAATCCGCGATCCCGCCGCGCGACGATGGCGTACTCGACCAGCAGGATCGAGTTCTTGGTCACGATGCCCATGAGCATCAGCACGCCGATGACCACCGGCATCGAGAACGACTGGTTCGTGAGCCAGAGGGCGCCGAACGCGCCGCCGAAGGCCAGCGGCAATGCGCAAAGAATGGTGGCGGGCTGCATGAAGTCATGGAACAGCAGCACGAGCACGGCGTAGATGCAGAACACCCCGATCGCCATCGCCGTGCCGAAGCTCGTGAACAGCTCCGACATGCGCTGCAGCTCGCCTTGCTCGACGATGCGCACGCCCGCAGGCAGCGACTTGAGCGACGACAGGGCCATGGCTTCCTTCTGCACTTCGCCGAGCGCACGGCCATTGAGTTCCACGCTCAGGGTCACGTTGCGGGATCGGTCCAGGCGGTCGATCTGCGACGGGCCGCTGCCCATGGCCACATCCGCCACCGAACCCAGGCTGACCGAGCCGTTGGCGCCCTTGACGCGCAACTGGGCGATCGCCTCCATGTCCTGGCGCACGGAGGCATCCATCCGAACGCGAATCGCGATCTGGCGTTCGGGCAGATTGAGCTTGGGCAGCGCGGTCGAGTAATCGCCGTAGGTCGCGAGCCGGACGGCGTCCGCGAGCGCCTCGGACGTGACGCCCAGGGCGGCGGCGCGCGCATAGTCCGGGCGCACCTGAACCTCCGGGCGCTGCAGTGCCGCGCTCGACGTCACGGTGCCGACATGGTTCAGCGACCGCAGCTGTTGCTCGGCCTGGTTCGCCGCCTGGTTCAGTGTGTCGGCATCGTCGCCGGCCAGCGTGATCTCCAGCGTCGAACCGGTGCTGCTGCCGGCAACGGTCACACGGACGCCCGGAATGGTCTTCAACTGGTCGCGGATTTCGGCCTCGACCTGGGACTGCTTGAGCTTGCGGTCGCCGCGGTCCACCAGGTCCACCGTGAGCGTGGAACTGGTGACATCCGTCGTCGAGCTCGAACTCATGCCGCTGCCGGTGCTGGCGGTGCCGGCGGCAATGAAGACGGATCGCACCTCGGGGATCTTGCTCAGCAACTGTTGGGCCTGCTGGCTGACGGCGGTGGTCTGCGCCAGCGTGGCGTCGGGGCCGAGCTTGAGCGTCACCGTGGTCTGGGCCTTGTCCTGTTCCGGCATGAAGGCGGTCGGGATCGTCAGCGCCAGCGCCACCGACAGCACCAGGAAGACCAGCGCGGCCAGGACGGTGGCTTTGCGGTTCTGAAGCACACCGCGCGCCCAGCCCAGGTAGCGCGTCATCACCGGCCCGTCGGTCGATGCGTTGTGCAGATGCGCGGCCTTGGGCTTGAGCAGGTAGGCGGCCATCATCGGCGTGAGCAGCCGCGCCACCAGCAAGGACGCGAGCACGGCGATCGACGCGGTCACGCCGAACTGACGGAAGAACCTGCCCGGAATGCCGCCCATGAAAGCCGTAGGCAGGAAGACCGCCACCAGCGTGAAGGTCGTGGCGATCACCGCCAGGCCGATCTCGTCGGCCGCCTCCATTGCCGCCTGGTAGGGCGTCTTGCCCATCAGCAGATGGCGCTCGATGTTCTCGATCTCCACGATCGCGTCGTCCACCAGCACGCCGATGACCAACGACAGCGAGAGCAGCGTGATGGTGTTGAGCGAATAGCCCGCCAGCGCCATGAAGGCGAAGGCGGGTGCGATGGACAGCGGCAGCGCGGCCGCGGCGATGAGCGTGGCGCGCATGTCGCGCAGGAACCATCCGACCACGAGCACCGCGAGCACCGCGCCTTCGAGCAGCAGCTCCATGGAGCCTTCGTAGTTCTCCTGGATCGGCGTGACGGTGTTGCTGGCCTCGACGATGTGGACTTCGGGATGGGTCGTGGAGAACTTCTTCAGTGCCTCGCGGACATCGTTCGCGACGCCGACGTCCGAGAAGCCCTTGGAGCGCTTGATCTGGAACCCGATCACCTTCTTTCCGTCGCGAAACGCCATGGTCGTGCGCTCGGCGTTCGTGTCGGTGATGCGCGCGATCTGGTCGAGCCGCACATAGCGGCCATCGCCCAGCGACAGCGTGATCGCCGCGACCTCTGCGGCCGAGCCGACGGTGGCCAGCGTACGGCTCGACTGCTTCTGACCGCCCACGTAGGTCTCGCCACCCGACGCCTCTTTCTGCGTGGCCTTGAGTTGCGTCGACACATCCGAAGGCGTGACGCCGAGGCCGGCCATCAGCACCGCATCGAGATCGATGTGGACCTCGCGGTCGATGCCCCCCACGCGCGACACCGAGCCGACGCCCTTGACGGTCAGCAGGTTCTTCGTGACCTGGTTGTCGACGAACCACGACAGGTCCTTCTCGTCCATCGCGGTCGAGTCGACGGTGTAGGTGAGCAGCGCGGTGCTGGCCGTGGTCAGCTTGGAGACCGTCGGCGACGCCATGCTGGCCGGCAGGTCGGCCTTGGCAGTGTCGACCGCGTTGCGGACCTCGTTGAGCGCGACTTCCGAGTCCTTGTCGATCTCGAAGCTGACGCTGATGCTCACCAGGCCGTCGGTGATGGTCGTGGTGATGTGGTCCAGCCGGCTCAGCGAGGCGAGCTTGTCCTCGATCTTGCGCGCGACCTCGGTCTCGAGCTGCGCAGGCGCAGCGCCTTCGAGCGTCGCCGAGACCTGGATGGTCGGCAGATCGGTATCGGGGAAGTCCTGGATCTGCAACGTCCGGAACCCGATGATCCCCAGGACCGTGAGCAGGATGAAGGTCAGGACGGCGGGAACCGGGTTGCGGATCGACCAGGATGAAATGTTCATCGTTTCGTCTCCGCTCGCTTGACCGTCACCAGCACGCCTTCGGACAGGAAGGCCCCGCCGCTGGCCACGACCCGCGCATCGCTGGCCAGTGTCGACAGCAGCTCGACCCGGTCGTCCTGGCGACGGCCCGTCGTGACGGTCTGTGCGGAGACCTTGTTGTGGGCGTCCACGAGGTAGACATAGGAGCGTCCGTTGCGCATGACGATGGCCGTCTGGGGCAGCGTGACCGCCGGCGTGGTGCCCAGGCGGATCAGGCCGCTGGCGAACATGCCCGCGCGCGCGGTGCTGTCGCCGGTGAGGCTGACGTACACCGTGGCGCGCCCGGTGCTGGTCGACAAGGTCGGCGCCGGGACGCGCACCGTGCCTTGGATTCGTTCGCCGCTCGGCAATGTCAGGTCCGCCTTCTGGCCGGTCTTCACCGAGGCGAGTTCGCGTGCATCGAATTCGGGCCGCCATTCGAGCCGGCCCCGCCGCACGAGGCGAAAGAGTTCGGTGCCTGCGCTCACCACGTTGCCGGCGATGCCGCTCTTCGACGACACCACGCCGTCGTCGGGGGCCAGGACGCGGGTTTGCACGAGCTTGAGCTTCACGCTGTCGAGGTCGGCCTGCGACGATTGAAGGGTCGCACGCGCCGTCGCTTCGGAGATGCGGTATTCCTCGATCTGCTGGTCGGACAGCGAACCGGTCGCGCCGACCGCATTCGCCCGTCGCACATAGGCGCTGGCCTGTTCGAGGCTGCTGCGCGATTGCGCGACCACGGCCTCCTGCTTGCGCAGGTCGACCTTCAGGCTGTCGTCCGCCAGGCGCGCGAGCACCTGGCCGCGCTTGACCACGTCGCCGACGTCTACGAGCAGTTCCGCGACGCGCAGGCCACCGGTCTCGGGACTGACGATGAGTTCCTGCCACGCCGTGACCGGCCCGCTGCCCTGCAGGGTCTGTGACCAGTCGCGGCGGTCGGGCGCGACGAGCTCCACCGTCATCGCGCTGGCCGGCGCGCCGGCTGCCGGATCCTTCGCGGGCGGACGCAGGAAAAACGCCGCGGCGGCAACCACCAGCAGAAGGATCACGGCGATGACGGGGCCGCGGCGGGATTTGGGTTTCGAGAGGATGCTCATGGCTTCTTTGTCTTTTCATCGGCCGGCGTTTGGGGTGCGGTGACCGGCGTGCCGGGCTGCCATCCGCCGCCGACGGCCTTGTAGAGCGCGATCCAGTACTGGACACGGTTCTGCTGCAGGGTGATTTCGGTGATCTCGGCCGACAGCGCGGAGCGCCGGGCCTCCTCCAGCGTGAGCAGGCTGGTGCGGCCCGCGCGCCAGTTGCTCTCGCTGGACAGGAAGTAGTTGCGGTATTCGCGCGCCGCCGTTTCCGCCTGTTCCGCGCGGCGGCCGGCGCCATCGAGGTTCAGCAGGGCTTCTTCCACGTCGCGGACGACCGTGCGCACACCCTGCCGGTAGCTGGCAACCGCCGACGTGTAGCTCGCCCGCGCGGCGTCGACCGCCGC
>DATCUS010000192.1:0-2424 GCA_036561845.1 Tardiphaga sp.
TGCTATTCCATCCGGCGAAAAGACGTGGATGCCCGGGACAAGCCCGGCCATGACGGCAAGCGGGTTGGCTGCGGAGCAAAATGGCGTAGAGTTGGTGAAAAGCCATTCGAGGAAGCCATGATCGACCTGCATTACGCGCCAACGCCGAATGGCTGGAAAATCTCGATCATGCTGGAGGAGTGCGGATTGCCTTACACGGTGATCCCGATGCAGCTCGGACGCGGCGACCAGTTCAAGCCGGCGTTCCTGACGCTCAGTCCCAATGGCCGGATGCCGGCGATTGTCGACCACGCGCCGGCCGATGGCGGCGAGAAAGTCGCGATCTTCGAGAGCGGCGCCATCCTGATCTATCTCGCCGAAAAAGCCGGCCAGTTCCTGCCGACCGCGATGCGGCCGCGGTTCGAGGTGCTGCAATGGCTGATGTGGCAGATGGGGGGCCTCGGCCCGATGCTCGGTCAGAACGGACATTTCCTGCTCTATGCGCCCGAGAAGATTCCCTATGCCATGGATCGCTACATGCGCGAGGCGAAGCGACTGTATGGCGTGCTCGACGCGCGTCTCGAAGGACGCGATTATATCGCCGGCGAATATTCCATCGCCGACATGGCGTGCTTTCCGTGGATCATGACGCACAAGGCGCAGGGCCTGACGCTCGACGATTTCCCCAATGTGAAGCGCTGGTACACGCTGCTGCGTGCGCGGCCACAGCTGCAGGCCGGACTCGCGGTCGGCAAACAGGAGATGAAGCCGATGGACGAACAGGCGCGCAAGATCATGTTCGGAGTCGATGCGCCGGCGCATGCGCAGCAGCAGCAAGCACTACCGTCATCCTGAGGAGCGAGCTTTTGCGAGCCTCGAAGGATGAGTGCTCGACATCCGTCGCCCTTGGAGGCCGCCGCTTCGCAGCGGCACCTCAGGGTGACGGGACCTGCGATCAAGAAAGCTGAAAAACAGCACTGTGAGGAAACCCCATGATCGAATTCTTCTTCGACTGCTCCAGTCCATGGACCTATCTCGCCTTCCACAACATCCAGCCGCTGGCGCGGGAGTTCGATACCGAGATTTCCTGGCGGCCGATCCTGGTCGGCGGCATCTTCAATTCCATCAATCCCAGCGTCTACGAATCCCGCAAGACGCCGGTGCCGGCCAAGGCGCGCTACATGACAAAGGATCTCGCCGACTGGGCGCGTTCCGCCGATCTGGAGATCAAGATGCCGCCGCGGGTGTTTCCGGTAAACAGCGTCAAGGCGATGCGCGGCTGCCTCTGGCTTGGCCGTCACACATCCGAAGCGATGGTGCCATTCGCGCGTGCGGTGTTCGAGGCCTATTGGGGCGGCGATCTCGATATTTCGCAGGATGCTGTGCTGTCGGGGATCTGCGATCGCGTCGGCATCGAGTCCGAAGCCTTCTTCCAGGGCATTGCCGATCCGGCCATCAAGGACCAGCTCAAGGCCAATACCGACGAGGTAATCGCCCGCGGCGGCTTCGGTTCGCCGACCATCTATCTCGACAAGACCGACATGTACTTCGGCAACGACCGCCTGCCGCTGATCCGTGAAGCCTTGCAACGCCGCCGCGCCGGCGCCGAGAGCGCCGAGAGCGCGGCCTGATGCCGAAGGCGATCGTCTGCCGCGCGCTCGGGCCGCCGGAGACGCTGCGGCTGGAATCCGTCATCTCGGCGCCGCTGGCGGAGGGGCAGGTGCGTGTCGCCGTCCGCGCCGCCGGGATCAACTTTCCTGACATTCTGATGGTCGCCGGCGATTATCAGCTCAAGCCGGAACTGCCGTTCACGCCTGGCATGGAAGCTGCCGGCGACGTCGTCGAGATCGCGGACGATGTCGAGGGCGTCGCCGTGGGTGATCGGGTGATCGCGAAGCTGCGCCACGGCGGCTATGCCGACGAGGTGATCGTTGCGCCAGCGCAACTGACGCCGCTGCCGTCGACCCTCGACTACGCGGAGGGCGCGACGTTTCTCGCCGCCCACGGCACCGCCTATCACGCGCTGGTCGATCGCGCCCGGATCAGGCCCGGCGAGGTGTTGCTGGTCCATGGCGCCGGCGGCGGCGTCGGTCTCGCCACGGTGGAGATCGGCAAGTTGCTCGGCGCCACGGTGATCGCCGCGGCCTCCAGCGAGGACAAGCTCGCGGCGGCCCGGGCGCGGGGCGCCGATCACGGCGTGCTGTATGGAAGCGGCCCGTTTCGCGATGCCGTCAAGCGCCTCACCGACGGCCGCGGCGTCGACGTGGTGTTCGATCCCGTCGGCGGCGAGGTGTTCGAGCAGAGCCTGCGCTGCATCGCCTTCGGCGCGCGGCTGCTGGTAATCGGATTCACCGGCGGCATCGGGGTGGCGAAGACCAACCTGGTGCTGATCAAGGGCGCCAGCGTGCTCGGCGTCCGCGCCGGCGAGGCGGCGCGGCGCGATCC
>DATCUS010000193.1:0-61249 GCA_036561845.1 Tardiphaga sp.
GCCGGGCCACCGCGACGACCCGCCGTGCCGCGGCTCGATCGCGACGGATTGGCAATCTCCTGCTCGATATCGTCCAGGGTCACCGAACGCACGAAGTTGATGTCCTCGTAATGGCTGCGGAGAATGGCCGGATCGATGCGGCCGTGATTGGTGTCGCCGCGTCCTGCCGCCCAGGCTGCGTCCCAGATCATCGCAAGCGTGCGGACGCCGAGCGCCATTACCTGCCCCGTCTCGCGACCGACGCCGCCCCACAGGGCCTTGGAATGTGGCGGGGAGTCGGGCGCAAAACTCGCTTCGTAGACATCGATGAGATGCCTCGGCGGCAGGATCTTCGCGACGTCGCGCATGGTGGTGAGCGTCGCAACCGCTGCGCTGCGGCCATCCCGCACCAACGCCATGCCGTGATTGGCGTCGAGATTCTTGCGGATTTCCGTAAACAACGCGCCGGATTTCGCCGCCCAGTTGATCATCTGCGTCTCATAGGCCGAGTGAATGCCCTCGCCGCGAAACGCCGGAAGTTTCTCGCCGGTTTTCTTGTTCTTGCGACTTGGGCTGTTGCGCGGAAAGTCCGGTTCTTCCGTCTTGATTCCGTCGCTGAAGATCGAGCCGTGCAGCGGTTGCGATGCATCGCCGAGGTAATGCGCCAGCGTTCCGGCCGCCGCTATGAACTTGCCGGGATCCGTCGCCGCATATTCCTTCATGCGCTCGAAATACTGCCAGACACGGAACGGCAGAATACCCCTGTGCAGGATGTCGACCTTCTCGGGAAACGTATCAAAGTACGCGTTCCAGGTCGCGGCGGTCAGCAGCGACGGATCTGCAATACAGGCCTCGGGCAATGTCGCCGATCCCGCAAACGGCATGTCGGCATCGCAATGGTGGTTCGGATGCTCCGGGCCCGTCGAGCGCAGGCCGCCGGACTGCATGTCACGCCCGCCGACAACGCCGATGTCCTCGCCTTTGCGATTGAGATGCGGCGACGGGTATTGCTTCCACACGATGTCAGGCACGTCGGCCAGCGCCACCATACCGGATCCGATGAGATCCTTGTTCTTGGGTGGCAGGTTCAACTGGTTCAGCGGCAGGCTGATACTGTCCGCATTGGCGGCGAGGAAGGCCTTGAGCGTCCGGTTCTTGACGACGTCGATCGCCAGCGTGCCGATAGAATAGTGGCCCACCGCGCCCCAGGTGCCGGATACGCCGTCGCTGCCCTCGACGACCAGTTCGACATCGAGCAGCTTGCAGATGTTGCTGAGGCTGGTGGCCACCGAATAGGTCGAACGCCTGCCGCTCTCGGCAAATACCTGTGCGCCCCACTCGATCGCCAGCGGCCGGAGATCGCGCTCGGGCAGCGGCCTTTTGTCTTCGCTGCCGTCAGGCCCCGGCATCTGCAAATGCCAGAGCGCGCCGGAATCCCCATGATGGCTGTCGCGCGTGCCCCTCGCCGGCGCGATCAAGAAGTCAGAGACATAGTCGAAGCCGCCGACCGAGCGGTAGCGATAGAACATCGCCTTGATCTTGCCCTGCAACAGGCCCGACGCCGCCCCCATGGCGATGACCGGCTTGTCTATCAGCTTTCGAAGCGACAGGTTCTGCTCGTAGATGTCGAACAAAGGCTTGATCGGCGGCAGGCCATAGATGTTCGGGGTCCATTCGCCGACGTCATCGATGCGGACGAGACCGACGTCAAGCCCCAGCCAAGTCTGCCGCATCGGCAACGCCGGATACACATCCGCAAACAGCCTGCGTCCGATCTGCTTGTCGCTGCTGACGCCAATCCGCGACAGGCCACCGCGCAGCATCGCGGATATCTCCGTGTCCGGTTCGCCGCAGGCGTGGCGGGCCGTCAGCGCGTAGGTGGTGTGCCCGTCGGACACCAGGCAGCCGATGGTCGCCATATGCGTTTCATGCTGAACGTCGACATAGAGCGGAAGTCCGCCGCCAAACGTGGTTTGCGGCCAGGCGACGGGCGCGATCGACGGACCACCGTCCTGCGGCATCGGCGGCGCCAGCACCGTGCAGACCGGAACGACCCGGCCATCCGGCAGATAGAGGCTCTTCGGCACGATCTGCCACGGGCGGTGCGGCCCCTTGCCGCCGAAGTCTGATTCATCGATCCAGTCGCGTACCAGCACAATGATGCAGGGCCACGAATAGTCGCGCACCTCGGAATTATCGAACGTCCGCGGATAGGTCAGTTTGCGATACGGCTTGCCTTCTTCGCCGGGCGGCGGCGGCTTCGGCCAGTCTTCCTCGCGCCGGATCAGATAGAGCCCCACCGCCGTGCCGACGACGTTGACCTTGCTCATGAGATGGAAGTGATAGAGATCGCGCGCTTCGATGAGATCTTTCAGCGACAGGCTGGAAAACTCAAAGTCGTCATGCTTGGTTCCTGACACGAGTCTACCTCGCTCAAAATCAACCCCTGATCGTACCTGCTATCCATACGACCAAAAGATGCTGACTGCAAAGCGGCTTCATCACGTGGATGTGGACTGGTGCGCATCCGCGCCCATTTGCGCGAGTGCGAGTGCGCTCGGAGACAGTTTCAGCTTCACCCCTGCGGTCCGCCGCACGCCTGTTCATCGCGTTGATTGCGCTGCTGTCCGCACGCCTGGTCGAGCAGCGGCGGGGTGGCCCAGCTACTTATGGTCCACCGGCGGCGTGCCGTGGGTGTGGAAGGACTCGATGGTCTTGAGGCCCCAGGCCTGGCCCTTCTTGCGCTCTTCCTCGGTCCAGACAATCGGCTTCCAGTCCGGCGCCAGGATCAGCCGCGCGCCGGCATTGGCGACCTCGACGCGGTTGCCGCCGGGTTCGTAGACGTAGAGGAAGAAGGTCTGCTGAATGGCGTGCTTGTGCGGCCCGGTCTCGATGAAGATGCCGTTCTCCAGGAAGATGTCGGCGGCGCGCAGGATGTCTTCGCGGCTGTCCAGTGCGTAGGTCACGTGATGGAAGCGGCCGTGAGTGCCGGAATGATCGCGCGAATAGGCGAAGTCGTAGCTCTTGTTCGACATCGTCATCCACATCGCCGCCTCGGTGCCGTCGTTGAGTACGATCTGCTCGGTCAGCCGCAGGCCGAGGTAGTTTTCGAAGAACAGCCGGTTGGCCTTGATGTCCACCGCGAGGCAATTGAGGTGATCGAGCCGCCGCACATTGACGCCGCGCGCCGGAAAGCGCTGCGCCTGGTTCTTCAGAGCAGGCTTGAGTTCCGGCGGCGCCTCGTACCATTCGGTCTCGTAATACAGCTCGACGATATGACCATCGGGATCGCGGCAGCGATAGGCCGGGCCGTGGCCAAGATCGCCGTCGGTCCAGCCGATCGCGAATTCCGAGCCCTTCAGCGCGGCCACGCGGCGCTCCAGCGCCTGCGGGCTGCGCGCCCGCAGCGCCATGTGCTCCATCCCCGACGTCTTCGACGCCGTCAGCTTCAGCGAGTAGCGCTCATAGTCGTCCCAGCCGCGCAGGTAGACCGAGTCGCCCTTCCGGCCACTCACTGTCATGCCCATGACGTCGACAAAGAACTTCAGGCTCTCGTCGGGCTTCGGCGTCAGCATTTCGAGATGGCCGAGATGGGCGAGATCGAAGATCGGTTCGGGGGGCATGGTTTGCTTTCTCGCATGTTCTTGGTGGCACGGACTCCGTCCCCTCATGGTGAGGAGCGCATCTTCGCGCGTCTCGAACCATGAGGATGAACAGCCCTCGTCCCTTGCGAATGGCGTTGCCATTCGCAAGGAGACGCGGCCAAAAGGCCGCTCCTCAGGATGAGGGGGACGGAGTTTCTCTCAACGCGTTCGTCACATGGTCGTAGAGTTCATCGATCGCATAGGCATGGGGGATCAGCCCCTGCTGTGCGGAATATTCTGTGATCAGTTCGATCGACCGCGTCAGTTCGGCATCATTGAACGACGGTGACTTTCCTGCCGCCAAGGCCCTGCTCTGCTGCAGCATGCGATGAACCTCGCGGACGATATCGGGATGCTGGTCGGACAGCTCCCTGCTGACCACCGTGACATGGTTCACCGGCACCACTCCGTGCCTGGCGAACCAGGTCCTCTCCTCGGCAGCGACGTCGGGAAACAGCGGATTGACGCGGGGGTCGTTGCTCTGCTCGCCGAGCACCGCATCAAGCTCGCCATCGAACAGCATCTGCATGATCTGCTTGCCTGCCGGCGCCTTGGTGGTGGTGTCGATGTATTCGGCCACATGAGGATCTTCGAAAGTGATCCAGTCGATGGCATCGAGATTGACGCCGTAGTCATTGGCGAGAATGCCGCGCAGCCAGGCGCCGGTCGTGGTGGTGAAGGAGCGAATGCCGACCCGCTTGCCTTCGAGATCCCGCGGCGTGACGATGCCGGCAGCCGGGCTGGTCACCGCATAGGCATGCTGAAACCGTGCCATCATCACATCCGGCAGCAGCACCATCGGCTTGTCGTAGGCCTTGGCCATCAGGAAGGTGACGATCGCCAGTTCTGAGACGTCGAACGCGGCGTCGCGGACCATGGGCTTGAACCCCTTGTTGGTCGGCGTGTATTGCGCGAACTCCATCTCGACGAGATCGGATCTGATCGCACCGGATTTCAGCGCCGCAGTATGCGGGTGGTCCCCAAGCAGAACGCGGAGCTTCATCATCACCCTGCCCTACGCGTCTTCAGGCTTGTCGACATAGACGAGGCCGGCCTTCGCGAGTCCCTCGCGCATGCTGTACATGTCCAGTCCAAGAATGCCCGAAGCCAGCTTCTGCCGCTTGTCCTCTTCCAGCGCCGCGCGCGCTTCCGCCTTGTCGGCGACGTCGGCGGCATCCTGGCGCGGGATCACCACCACGCCGTCCTCATCGGCGACGACGACATCGCCGGGGTTGACCAGCGCGCCCGCGCAGACGACGGGAATATTCACCGCGCCGAGCGTCGCCTTCACCGTCCCCTTGGCGGAGATCGCCCTCGACCAGACCGGAAAGCCCATCTCGCGCAGCGTCTTGATGTCCCGGCAGCCGGCATCGATGACCAGGCCGACGCCGCCGCGGGCCTTCAGCGAGGTCGCGAGCAGATCGCCGAACATGCCGTCGGTATTGTCTGTCGTACACGCCACCACCAGCATGTCGCCCGGCTTGCACTGTTCGATGGCGACATGCAGCATCCAGTTGTCGCCGGGCTGAGCCAGCACGGTCACCGCAGTGCCCGCGGCTTCGGCGCCGGACCACACCGGGCGCATATAGGTCTTCATCAGACCGAAGCGGCCATAGGCCTCGTGCGAGGTGGAGACGCCGAGCACGCCGAGGCGCTTCACCACATCGGCATCGGCGCGCTGGATATTCTGGACGACGACCGGTTTCATGCCAGCACCTCAAGGGTCATCGGGAACAGGCGCTGATAGGCCTCGCCATAGGTCATTGCCGCACCGGTGTTGCGACCGCCCTGCATGCCACGCTGCAGCGCCACGCGCTCGTAATAGGCCCAAAGATGCTTTTGCGCGGCGAGGGTCTCGAACGTCTTGCGCTTGATGTCCCAGACCTCGTCGATGTTGAGAATGACCTGCGGCTTGAAATTGCACATCTCCGGCTGGTGCGGTTCGAACAGGAACACCGGCGGCGCGCTGTAGCTGTATTCGGCCTCCGGCTTGTGGCCCATCGCCTGCGCGATGATGCGGGCCTCCTGCGCGGCGGCGGTCGCGGCGGGATGATCGACGTTGTAGGGATCTTCCAGCGAATGGGTCAGCACGAAGCTGGGGTTGAGCTCGCGGTAGATGTCGATCAGCCGCTCCTTGTGGGCCTCGGTGAGATGCAGGGGATAGTCGCCGGCGTCGAAAAACTCGATCTCGGCGCCCAGCGAGGCCGCGGCCCGCTCGGCCTCGTCGCGGCGGCCGGCCTTGACCTTGGCCAGCGTCATGCCCTCCTGCTTCCAGGCGAACTGGGATTCGCCGCGCTCGCCATAGGCGAGACAGACGATCTTGACCTTGTAGCCCTTCTTGGCATGCAGCGCGATCGCGCCGCCGGCGCGCCAGACGAAGTCGCCGGGATGGGCCGAGACCACCAGGCCTGTTTTTGGCTTCGACATGAGAGTCGTCCTTTACTTGCTATCGAAGTCGAACAACCGCGCGGGGTTATCGACAAGGATCTTCTGTTGAATGGCGGGGTCCGGCGCGAACAGCGGGATCAGATCGACAAGATCGCCATCATTGGGCATCGCCTTGACGTTGGGATGCGGCCAGTCGGTGCCCCAGATCACGCGGTCCGGCGCGGTCTCGCAGATCTTCTTCGCAAACGGCACGGCGTCGGTGAAGGGCGGGCCCATCGAGGTCACCCGCTCGCAGCCGGAGACCTTGACCCAGCACTTCTCGTCGCGCTGCATCAGCTCGATCAGGGTGCGGAACGGCAGCTGGTCGAGCCCGTCGGCAGCTTTGACCCGGCCCATGTGGTCGATGGTGTAGCGCACCGGCAATTTGGCCAGCAGTTCGGCATATTCCGGCAAATCGATCGCATCGAAGTGCAGGTCGACGTGCCAGTTCAGCGCGGCGACCATGTCGACGATGCGGTGAAACACCTTCATGTCCGGCGTGCCGCCGAGATGGCGCACGAAATTGAAGCGGCAGCCACGGAAGCCGCCCTCATGCAGCTCCTGCAGGCCCTTCTCGGTGATGGCGCCATCGAGATTGGCAACCGCGCGAAATCGGCCTTCGCTGACCTTGATGGCGTCGAGCGCGACGCTGTTGTCGGTGCCGTGCACGCTGGCATTGACGATCACCGCGCGGCCGATGCCGAGGATCCTGTGCAGCTTCTGGAAATCCTCCAGCGGAGCGTCTGGCGGAATGTAGGAGCCTACGTAGGGATACTTGCTGCCGGGCCCGAAGATGTGGGTGTGGGCGTCGCAGGCCAGCGGTGGCAGCTTGAATTTTGGCGTGCGGGTGTCGGGGTCAGGTCCGGGAACGGTGGGTTTTGTCATCATGTCCTGTAGGCTTGAAAGTCGAGGGCGTGTGGCTGCGCTACTGCTTGGGAATCCCCGCCTGGTCGATCACCTTGGTCCATTTGGCGATGTCATCGACGAGACGGGCCTTCAGCTCTTCCGGCGAACCGGCGCGTGCCTCAATGCCGAGATCGAGCAGCTTCTGCTTGACGTCGGGCAGTGCGAGTACCTCGCGCAGGCCGGCGTTGAGCTTGGCAATGACATCAGGCGGCGTGCCGGCGGGTGCAAATAGTGCGTTCCACGACACCACGTCGTACCCCTTCACACCGCCCTCGGCCACGGTCGGGACATCCTTGAGGATCACCGAGCGTGTCTCACCCGTGGTTGCGATAGCGTTGATTTTCTGGTCGGTCAGGGCCGATTTCATGCCGACATAATTGTCGATCATGACATCGATATCCTTGCGCAACAGACCAACGATCACTTCGGGCGTGCCGCGATAGGGCACGATCTGGAAATCGACGCCGGCGACCGATTTCAGCAAAGCGGCGGACAGGTTCTGGGTGCTGCCCACGGTGATGGTGCCGACATTGAGCTTGCCAGGATTTTCCCGGGCGAACTTGATCAGATCCGGCAGCGTCTTGTACGGCGATTCCGCATTGGTGCCGACGACGAAGTCGAAAAAGCCGATGCTGGAGATCGGCGCGAAATCCTTCACCGGGTCGTATGGCAGGCTCTTGAACAACGGCACGCTGACCGCCGTGCCGTTGCTGAGCAGCGCCAGCGTATAGCCATCTGCAGCATTCGAAAGAACCGCACGGGCCGCCGCGACGCCACCAGCCCCGCCCATGTTTTCGATGATGAAGCGCTGGCCCATTTTCGTGCCGAGGCTCTCGGTCACAATCCGGACGGTAATATCTGCGACGCCGCCGGCCGCGAAGGGCACGATCACGCGAATCGGACGGGTCGGGTAGGTCGATTGCGCCTGCGCGGGCGCGGCAAGACCGAGAAGGGCGACCGCGAGCACAACGAATTTGCGCCAACTGCGCACGAGATCATTCGGCCTGATCGAAAATTTCATTCGCATGTCTTCCGCCCTGCAAGAACGCGTTGCGCGTCCAACCTTTGATTTGACGTGCGCGCATTGCGTCTCCGGAGAGGCCGCGTCCGCGATCGTGATCCGCAATTAGCCAATTCCGATATATGAAACAAATGAGAGTTTTGGCACAATCAGACAAACGTCTGCATATATTGGACCTAGCCTAGCGCAGCGCCAGAAAATAGTCCCGGATCAGATCGATCAGCGCCTGTGCCGGTTTGCTGACCGGCAATCCCCGTTTCACGACGATGCCGACGGTGCGGCTGACGCTGGGATTGCGCAGCGGCAGTGCGACCAGCCCTTCCCTGCCCTGGGTTTCCACGGCAATGTTCGGCACCACGGCGACGCCGAGCTTTTCCAGCACCATGCCGACTGCTGTCTGCAGGTGTTGGACTTCATAGCGCCAGTTGAGCGAATCGCGGCGCCGACCGAGTGCATCGTCGATCAAGGCGCGGTTACCGGCCTGCGGGCTGATGCGGATCAGCGGCGTCTCCTGCAGGTTCGACCACGCCACGAAGCGCCGTTTGGCAAATTCGTTGTCCTTGGTGCACAGCAGCACGAAGCGCTCCTTGATCAGCGGCGTGACCGCGAGATCCCAGATGTTCATGGCGATGATCGTCACCCCGAACTCGGCCTGGCCGGACTGCACCAGCGTGGCGATTTCCGATGCCGAATTGTCGTGGACCTTGATCGCGATGCCGGGGTGGAGCGCGTTGAATTCCCGCAGCACGCGAGGCAGATGGTGCGCGGCGATGGTCGGCAGGCAACCCAGCGTAATGCGCTCCTGGCGCTTGCGCCCGCGCTCGCGCAACAAATCCACCGCGTCGGACAGTTCGCCGATGATCTTGCGCGCGGTGGGCAACAGGTCGAGCCCGGCCGGGGTCAGCGCGACCTGTCGCGTGGTGCGGGCGAGCAACTGCAGACCAAGGTCCTCTTCCAGCTTCTTGATGCGATGACTGAGCGCAGTCTGCGACAGGTTCAGATGCGCCGCAGCGCGGGAAAAGCTGCCGCGCTCGGCGATGCTCAAAAATGCCTGTAGCCCCAGAAAATCGATGCGCATGACCTGTCCGCAGGTGGCTGTCGCCGATCCGCTCCACCTGCCCGCAGTTACCGCCTTGCCGCGCCGCGTTGCAAGATAGGGAATTGGACCATTCCTGAGGCCCGCCAAGTCTTTGCATGCAGGAAGAGACGCCACTCCTCGCCCGGTGCGTCGGGGCCGGGAATTCAGGGGACGCCGACAAGACCCGTGTCGCGACGGTTAACGGCTCATTAACACCGGCAGATGGACCGAATGTCGAAACGCTGTTCACGCGAGTGAATCGGCACCTCTATACCACTTTGCAAGCGTGGCTTGGCGAAGCGGTCCGTGTGAAGGCTTGCCGACTTAACTCTTTGTCCAATTCCCGACTGCATAGTCTTCCCCAACGGGGACGCGACGAGCGATTCATACCATGACCGATTTGAAGCCCATGGCGTCGTTTGGACGCGTCATTTCAGTGCGCGGCTCCCTCGCCCGCGTCGGACTGCTGGCCTCCAGCCAGTTGGTGCCGACCGAGGCACGTGGCACCGTCGGTCGGTTCGTCAGCATCCGCTGCGCCAATTCGGCGATCATCGCCATGATCACCGAAGTCTCCTGCGAAAATCTGCCGGTCTCCGACCTCTATATCGCCAGCGCGTCGGTCGACCTGCTCGGCGAAATCATCGGCGGGCCGGCGCGCCCCAAGTTCCAGCGCGGCGTCACCAATTACCCGACCATCGGCGATACCGTCGAGCTGATTACCAACCAGGAGCTCCGTACCGTCTACGCGCCGAGCGGCTCCGACCAGATCAATGTCGGCACGCTGCAGCAGGACAGCTCGGTGATCGCCTATATCGACGTCGAGGAAATGCTCAGCAAGCATTTCGCCGTGCTCGGCTCGACCGGCGTCGGCAAGTCGTCAGGCGTGTCCTTGCTGCTCAATGAAATCCTCAAGGTGCGCCCGAACCTGCGCATCTTCCTGCTCGACGTCCACAACGAATATGGCCGCTGCTTCGGCGATCGCGCACTGGTGCTCAATCCGCGCAACCTGAAACTGCCGTTCTGGCTGTTCAATTTCGAGGAAATTGTCGACGTGCTGTTCGGCGGCCGGCCCGGCGTGCCCGAAGAGCTGGAAATCCTCAGCGAGGTGATCCCGATCGCCAAGGGGGTCTACACCCAGTACCAGAACGCCGACCGGATCGGCCTGAAGCGCATCGACCCGAAGACCATCGGCTACACCGTCGACACGCCCGTGCCGTATCGGCTGGTCGACCTGATCTCGCTGATCGACGAGCGCATGGGCAAGCTCGAAAACCGCTCCTCCCGCATCATCTACCACAAGCTGATCTCGCGCATCGAGACGGTGCGCAACGACCCGCGCTACGCCTTCATGTTCGATAACGCCAATGTCGGCGGCGACACCATGGCGGAGGTGATCTCCTATCTGTTCCGGCTGCCGGCCAACGGCAAGCCGATGACCATCATGCAGCTCGCCGGCTTCCCCGCCGAGGTCGTCGATTCCGTGGTGTCGGTGCTGTGTCGCATGGCGTTCGATTTCGGGCTGTGGAGCGACGGCGTCTCGCCGCTGCTGTTCGTCTGCGAGGAAGCCCATCGCTACGCCTCCGCCGACCGCAACATCGGCTTTGGCCCGACCCGCAAGGCGGTGTCGCGCATCGCCAAGGAAGGCCGGAAATATGGCGTCTATCTGGGCCTCGTGACGCAGCGCCCCGCCGAACTCGACGCCACCATAATCTCGCAGTGCAATACGCTGTTCGCCATGCGTCTTGCCAACGACCGCGACCAGGCGCTGCTGCGCTCGGCCGTGTCCGATGCTGCCGCCAACCTGCTGTCCTTCGTGCCCTCGCTCGGCACCCGCGAAGTACTGGCCTTCGGCGAAGGTGTCGCCTTGCCGACCCGGCTGCGCTTCAAGGAAGTCCCGCTGCATCAGCTGCCGCGCTCCGAGGCGACCATCTCGACGGTCCCCTCCGTGGCGGCAGGGCACGACATGCATTTCGTTGGAGCGGTGCTGGAGCGCTGGCGCGGCGCGACATCGCATCGCGACGTGCCCAACGACCCCGGCTTCACCGAACGGCCGATGGCGCGTACGCTGGAAACGCCGATGCTGCAGCCGTCGCTCGGCCTCGATCCCGACCGCTTCTCGCTGCTGAAGAAGCCGCTGCGCTAGAAGCGAGCTGGCGCAGCGCACAAACGCTTTTCGCCGCCCCGGTCATCCCCTATGGTCCCGCAGCCAACTCTACGGCTCTGACGGGACCAGCCATGACGCAACCGATCGCGAGACGCTTTCCGACGCCGGCCATTGACACCTTGCCGGACGACATCCGCACCCGCATCCTCGCGGTGCAGGAAAAATCCGGATTCGTGCCGAATGTGTTCCTGACGCTAGCCTGGCGACCGGATGAATTCCGCGCCTTCTTCGCCTATCACGACGCACTGATGGACAAGGATGGCGGGCTGACCAAGGCCGAGCGCGAGATGATCGTGGTCGCCACCTCCAGCGCCAATCAGTGCCACTATTGCGTTATCGCCCACGGAGCAATCCTGCGCATCCGCGCCAAGAACCCGGAAATCGCCGACCAGATCGCGGTCAACTACCGCAAGGCCGACATTACGCCGCGGCAGCGCGCCATGCTGGATTTCGCAATGAAGGTGAGCCGCTCCGCGGAAGCCGTCGGTGAGGCGGATTTTGCCGAGATCGCCGGCCACGGCTTCAGCGACGACGACATCTGGGACATCACTGCCATCGCCGCGTTCTTCGCGCTGTCGAACCGGATGGCCAATGTCATCGGCATGAAGCCGAACGCCGAATTCTACATCATGGGCCGGCTGCCGAAGTAGCGCCGCGCACCGGGGAGCATCGCATTGCACGACTGGTCGGAAATCATGCTGCGTCTCGGCGTCGCCGCACTTGCCGGTGGCGCCATCGGGCTCAATCGCGACCTGCACGGCAAGCCGATCGGCCTGCGCACCCTCTCGCTGGTCAGTCTCGCCACCGCCATGATCGTCATGCTGTCGGATCCCACTGGCGATCCCGGCCGCTTTACGGACGCTACCAGCCGGGTCGTCCAGGGCATTCTCACCGGCATCGGCTTTCTCGGCGCCGGCGTGATCTATCAGGCCGGAGCGCATGCCCGGATTCGCGGGCTGACCAGTGCGGCCTGCACCTGGCTGACGGCCTGCATCGGCATCCTGTGCGGCCAAGGGCAATGGCGAATCGTCGCCATTGCCCTGGCGATCACCTTCATCATCCTGGTCGCCGGCGGCCCCACCGAACGGTGGCTGCACCGGGCACTGGGCGGCAAGGTCGATCAGGACGTCCCTCCCACCCGTTCGGTGCAATCGTCGGATGCCGGACCGGGCCAGTCAGTTCCGTAGAGCATTCGTGCCATGCGAACTCTGTTTGTGTCTCGCGAGGCCGGCATGCTAAATTGGCATTTGATATCGCTGAGCAGGCCATCGGGCGATCATGAAGACCCAGAAGCCGATCATCCGGGAGGACAACGAGCACCGCGTGCTCAAATTCGTGCCGCGTTCCTCAGCGCAGCCGTCGCAGGTCCTCGGCAGTCACGCTCGACGCAACGCTGTATCGTCCGAGCACGACGACTTGGCCCGCTATCGGCAGGATCGCGACGAACCTGATGATTTTCGCCACCGCATGCTGGCCAACGCGGCGGCGTTCGCCCTGACTGCGGCGCTCACCGGAATCGGGATCTGGCTGGCCATCAGCATCGCCGACCTCCGCAAGACCCAGGATTGCGTGCTGATGGGTCGCCGGGACTGCGCCCAGATTGCTGTGACACAGCCCTGATACCCGCGGGATAATAGTCCGCAGGATGGAACTGGCTGGTGAGCGGGTGCTCAACTGCCATTGAACTGGGGGCGTCCCTCCGTTATACGGGCAATCGACTCCTTACGGCGGACAGGGCGTTCCGGGGCCAAGCCCCCCTCTTTCCGCACTACCCTGACATTTATCTTCAATATATCAAAGGCTTAATGATGTCCTCCACATTCGAGCAGGTTGCCACTATCATCGCGGAAACCTGCGACATCCCTCGCGACACGATCACGCCGGAAAGCCACGCGATTGACGACCTGGGCATCGACAGCCTGGACTTCCTCGATATCGCCTTTGCCATCGACAAGGCCTTCGGGATCAAGTTGCCGCTGGAAAAATGGACCCAGGAGGTCAATGACGGCAAAGCGACCACCGAGCAGTATTTTGTCCTGAAGAACCTGAGCGCCCGCATCGACGAATTGGTCGCGGCCAAGGGCGCGTAACGCCCTGCCATGAACCTCGAATATTTTCACCTGATCGACCGCATCACCGACCTCAACATAGGCGAGCGCCGGATTACGGTCGAAGCGATCGTGCCGCAGACAAGCACGATCTTCGAGGGTCATTTTCCAGGCTATCCGTTGATGCCCGGCGTGTTGTTGATCGAGGCGATGGCGCAGACCTCGGGCTGGCTGCTGATTGCGCTGAACAGGTTCGAGCGCATGCCGTTTCTGGCCGCCGTAAAAGAGGCCAAGATGCGGAGTTTCATCACGCCCGGTGAGACACTGAAGATCGACGCCACGCTGGCGCATGACGGCTCCGGCTTCGCCATGACCGACGTCAAGATCACCGCCGGCGGCAAGACCGCCTGCAATGCGACACTGACGTTCCGAATCGTCCCCTTCCCGCATCCGGACCTGCGCGGGCATATGGAAACCATGGCCAAGCGGATCGACTTCCCTCACGAGGCAATGGCCAATGGCTGAATCCCGACCCGCGAATTCCGAACCGGTGGAAGCATGGATCACCGGTATCGGCCTTGCCACTTCACTTGGCGAAGGTCCCGACGCCCATTGGGATGCGCTGAACGACAGGCGCATCAATGTCGATGAAAAGGGCTTTGCGCCCTACATCGTGCATCCGCTCGCGCCTGTCAGCTTCGACGCACAGATCCCCAAGAAGGGCGATCAGCGCCAGATGGAGGCCTGGCAGCGGATCGGTACCTATGCGGCGGGTCTCGCGCTGGAATCCGCCGGTCTCAAGGGCAACAAGGACATCCTGTCGAAGATGGACATGATCGTCGCCGCGGGCGGCGGCGAACGCGATCTCGCGGTCGATTCCGGCATCCTCAATTCCGAGGCGCATGGCGCCTCAGCCCCGGGCTTTCTCAACGAGCGGCTACTGAACGACCTGCGCCCCACCCTGTTTCTGGCGCAGCTGTCGAACCTGCTGGCCGGCAACATCGCCATCGTGCACGGCGTCACCGGTTCGTCGCGGACCTTCATGGGCGAGGAAGCCGCCGGCGTCGACGCCGCACGCATCGCGCTGGCGCGCATCGCCGCCGGCCAGAGCGACATCGCGCTGATCGGCGCCGCCCACAACGGCGAGCGCAAGGATCTGCTGCTGCTGTACGAATTTGCCGACTTCAACCTGAAGAACAAGTTCGAGACCGTGTGGGCGCGCGAGAAGAACAGCGGCTTTGCACTGGGCTCGGGCGGCGCCTTCCTGGTGATCGAATCCAAGGCTCACGCGCAGGCCCGCGGCGCGAAGCCTTTCGCCCGGCTCACCAACGTGGTCGCCGATCATGCCCGGCGCAAGCATCCGGGCGAGGTCACCACCTCGCTGGAGACGCTCTGGGGCAAGCTCGGCACGATCAAGGACGATGCCGCCATCATCACCGGCGCAACCGGCGCGGAGCCCGTGACCTCGGAAGAACGCAAATTCCTGCAAGAGCATCCCGGCGTTCCGGTGCGCGGCACCGGCACGCTGTTCGGCCATACGCTGGAGACGCAGTTTCCGCTCGGGCTCGGTCTGGCGGCGCTGGCGATCTCGCGCGGCGCGCTGTTTCCACCGAACGATTCCACCGGCCTCGAGATTGCAATGTCGAAGCCGCCCACCCAGATTGTGGTGATCGGCGCCGGCCACTGGCGCGGCGAAGGCATGGCGCTGGTCGAAGCCATCAATTAATCGCGTTGAACCGCGACGGAGAGATCATGAGCGCAACCCGCGATAAATTCGGCCGGCCGATCGTCGTCGTGACCGGCATGGGCGTGGTGACATCGCTCGGCGCCGGCAAGTCCGACAACTGGGCCAAGCTGACTGCCGGCGAATCCGGCATCCGCACCATCACGCGATTTCCCGTCGACGGCATGAAGACGACCATGGCCGGGACGGTCGACTTCGTCCCCGTCGAGCCGTTCTCGTCGACCGACCTGTCGGAGAAGCTCGCCGATATCGCCACCGAGGAAGCGGTGGCGCAGGCCGGTCTCGGCACCAAGGGCGATTTCCCCGGACCGCTGTTTCTGGCTGTCGCCCCCGTCGAAGTGGAATGGCCGCAGCGCCAGGCCGTGGCGCGCGCCACCGGCGCCAATACCGACATCGACTACGACGCGCTGCTGCGCGTCGCTTCCGGCGGCAAGTTCGGCGAATATCACCGCCGTTTCATGTTCGGCTCGGTCGCCGACCATCTCTCGGAAACCTTCGGCACCAAGGGATCGCCAATCTCCACCTCAACAGCCTGCGCCTCGGGCGCAACCGCCATCCAACTCGGCGTCGAAGCGATCCGCCGCGGCGAAGCCGATGCAGCTCTGTGCGTCGGCACCGACGGCTCGGTCAATCCGGAAGCGCTGATCCGCTTCTCGCTGCTGTCGGCTCTCTCGACTCACAACGACCAGCCGCAGGCCGCGGTGCGGCCATTCGCCAAGAACCGCGATGGATTTGTCATGGCGGAAGGCGCCGGCGCGCTGGTGCTGGAGAGCCTTGAGGCGGCGCAGGCGCGCGGCGCCAGGATTCTCGGCATTGTCGCCGGCTGCGGCGAGCTTGCCGACTCCTTTCACCGTACCCGGTCCAGCCCGGACGGCAAGCCGATCGTCGGCTGCGTGCACAAGGCGCTCGACGATGCCGGCCTCGTCTCTGACCAGATCGACTACATCAATGCCCATGGCACCGGCACGCCGGAGAACGACAAGATGGAGTATCTCGGCATCTCCACCGTGTTCGGCGAACGGGCCAAACAGATCCCGGTATCATCGAACAAATCCATGGTCGGCCACACCCTCTCCGCGGCCGGCGCAGTGGAAGCGGTATTCTCGCTGCTCACGCTGGAGCACCAGCGGATCCCGCCGACCATCAATTACGACGTCCCGGATCCGGCGATTCCGTTCGATGTAGTTCCCAATACCGCGCGCGATGCGCGTGTCACCGCGGTGATGTCGAACTCGTTCGGCTTCGGTGGCCAGAATGCCTCGCTGATCCTGACGCGCGAACCGATCTAGGCCGCACACAGCCCCCTCGCCGGTTGACGCGCCAGCGTGAACCGGCGATACGCAACCATCAGAAATCACCTTACTGCCGGAGACACGGTGTCATGCGTGCGCTCAATCTCGTTGCCGATCGTCAACTCGTCGTCGTCGATCAGCCGGCGCCGCCGCCTCCGGAGGCCGGCGAAGTTCAGATTCGCGTCAAAGCGGTGGCGCTGAACCACATCGACGTCTGGGGCTTTCGCGGCATGGCCTTCGCCAAGCGCAAGCTGCCGCTGGCGATCGGCGCCGAGGCTTCCGGCGAGATCGCCGCGGTCGGCGAAGGCGTCACCCGTTTCAAGCCCGGCCAGATGGTCGTGATGTACGGCGCCAAGACCTGCGGCGTCTGCAAGGCCTGTCTCGAAGGCCGAGACAATTTCTGCGAGAACGTCGGCGGGCTCTACGGCTTTCACCTCGACGGTTTTTCCCGCGAACTGATCAACATGCCGGAGCGGCTGGTGATCCCGGTCCCCGCCGGCATCAGCTTTCGCGATGCGGCCTGCGCGCCGATCGCGTTCTCGACGGTGCAGCACATGTTGTTCGACAATGCCAAGCTGCAGCCAGGCGAGACAATTCTGGTGCATGCCGGTGGCTCCGGCATCGGTACCGTCGCCATCATGATGGCGAAGAAGATCGGCTGCACGGTGATCACCACCGTCGGCGACGATTCCAAGATCGCAGGCGTGAAGGCGCTTGGCGCGGACTACGTCATCAACTACCGCAAGGATCGCTTCGAGGGCGAGACGCGCAAGATCACCAAGAAGAAAGGCGTCGATGTCGTGTTCGAGCACGTTGGCGCCGACACCTTCAACGGCTCATTGCTGGTGATGAAGCGCGGCGGCCGCCTGGTCACCTGCGGCTCGACCTCCGGTCCGACCACGACCATCAACCTGATGCAACTGTTCCAGCAGCAGTACCGCATCTTCGGTTCGTTCGGAGCGACCATGAAGAATATCTCCGAGAGCCTCGACAAGATGGCCGACGGCATGCTGCCGGTGATCGACACCGAGGTATCGATGGAGGACGTCGAGCCGGCTCTGAAGCGCATGGAGAGCCGCCAGGTGTTCGGCAAGATCATCGTCCACTTCTGATGCTGCGGCTGTTCCTCCGCACCCGCGCCCGCATCCGCGACGCCATCAAGCCGGCGGGCGAGGCTGTGGTCGGGGCGCTGACGGTCGCGCTGCTCCGCACGACCCGCTATTTCGATCCGATCAAGACCGCCGACCTGTTTGCGAAGATCACGCAGAAGATCGGCCCGCTGTTTCGCGAGGACAAGATCGGCCGCGCCAACCTCACCGCGGCCTTCCCGGAAAAATCGCCGGAAGAAATCGAGAAAATTCTCGCCGGCGTGTGGGGAAATCTCGGCCGTTTCGCCGCCGAGTTCGCGCATCTCGATCATGTGTGGGAGCACGACCCCGCGCATCCCGAACTCAGCCGCATCGAAATCCCTGAGCGCACCCACGAGCTGTTCGCGCAGCTCCGCCTCGACGGCAAGCCTGCACTCATCTTCGCTGCGCATATCGGCAACTGGGAATTGCCGGCGCTCGCAGCCGTTGCCCACGGACTCGAGGCCACCGTGCTGTATCGCCGGCCGAACATCGAGGCCGTCAACCGTGTCATCGAGCAGATCCGTGCGGTCAATATGGGGACAATGGTCGCGGCCAGCCACGACGCGCCGGTGAAGCTGGCGCATGCCCTGAGCGACGGCCAGCATGTGGCCATGCTGGTGGACCAGTGGTTCACCAATGGCGTCGAGGTCGATTTCTTCGGCCGCAAGACAAAGGCCAATCCGATGCTGGCGCGGCTGCTGCGCCAGGTCGATTGCCCGATCCATGGCGTCCGCATCATCCGCCTGCCCGGCCACCGTTTTCGCGCCGAGCTGTCGGAGGAAGTGAAGCCGGTGCGTACCGCCGACGGCAAGGTCGACGTGCAGGGCACCATGCAGGCCGTGACGAGCGTACTGGAAGGCTGGATCCGCGAATATCCCGACCAGTGGCTGTGGCTGCATCGCCGCTGGCGGTAGCTTCTTCACCTCTCCCCGGTGGGGAGAGGTGAAGATCTGCGCTTCGCGGCGCTACCTCCCCGTCTTCACCTTCGTCCACAGCCGGTTGATGACACGCTGCGTCGCCGGATCCCGCGCGGTAATAACGAACAGCTTCTGCAACATCGCCTCGTCCGGATAAATCGTCTTGTCGTTGAGTATCTTCGGATTGATCAGCCTCTGGCTGGCAAGATTGCCGTTGGCATAGGACAGGAAGTTCGAGTTCTTGGCAGCGACGTCGGGCCGGTAGAGATAGTCGATCAGCGCGTAGGCCTCGTTGACGTTCTTCGCATCGGCGGGAATCGCCAGATTGTCGAAGAACATCTGCGCACCCTCCTTCGGGATCGCATAGCCGACCTCGACGCCGTTGTTCGCCTCGGCAGCGCGACTCTGCGCCTGCTTGATGTCACCTGACCAACCGACCACGAGGCAGATCTCACCGGTGGCCAGCGCGCTGAGATATTCCGATGAATGAAATTTGCGCACGTAAGGCCTGATCTTGCCGACGAGATCGGCGGCCTTGTCGAGATCGCCCGGTTTGGTCGAATTGGGATCGAGACCAAGATAGCTCAGTGCCGCCGGAAGGATGTCGTCGGCGGAATCCAGCATGTGGATGCCACAGTCCTTGAACTTCGCCAGATTCTCCGGCCTGAAGACCGTGTCCCAGCTGTCGATCCTGGCGTCCGGTCCGAGGATCTTCTCCGCGGTCTTGACGTTGTAGCCGATGCCGGTGGTGCCCCACATGTAGTTGGCGGCAAACTGGTTGCCGGGATCGTAGACATTGAGACGGCTGCTGACGGCCCCCCAGGCATTGGCGAGATTGGGCAGTTTCGATTTATCCAGCTTCTGGAAAATCTTCGCGCTGATCTGGCGCTGCAGGAAATAGGCGGTTGGAACGACCACGTCATAGCCGGACTTGCCGGCCAAAAGCCGCGTCTCCAGCGTCTCGTTGGCGTCAAACGTGTCGTAGATCACCTTGATACCGGTCTCCCGGGTGAAATCCTCCAGGACTCCCGGCGCCATATAGTTCGACCAGTTGTAGAAATTGACCACCCGCTCCTGCGCCTGCGCCTGCGCCTGGATCGACCATGCCAGCGCGGCGATGAGACCTGTGACCTTGCAAATCCCGATGCCCACGACTTGCTCCTAGCGTCGATGCACCGCGTCCGACAGCCGCTCCAGCGCGGTGTCCAGGGTCGCATCCTTCTTGGCAAAGCAGAACCGCACCACCGTGGTCACCGGATCTTCCTCATAGAACGCAGACACCGGAATCGCGGCGACCTTGTAATCATGGACGATCCGTTTGCAGAACGCTTCGTCGGTCTCGTTGAGCCCGAGAGGGCTGAGGTCGACGGTGAGGAAGTATGTGCCCTGCGACTGGATCACGGGAAAGCCGATGCGTTCAAGCCCCGCCGCGAGGCGGTCGCGGCTGCGCGCCAGATCGGTCTGCATCTCCTTGAAGAACTCGTCGGACTTGCCGAGCCCATAGGCGACGGCGACCTGCAGGTTCGGCGCGGTGGTGAAGGTGAGAAACTGGTGAACCTTGGCACAGACCCGCAGCAGCTTTGGTGCGGCGCAGACGAAGCCGATCTTCCACCCGGTCAGGGAGAAGATCTTGCCGGCGGAACCGATCTTGATGGTGCGATCGCGCATGCCGGGGATCGACATCAGCGGGATGTGCTTGAAGCCTTCGAACACCACGTGCTCCCAGACCTCGTCGCAGATCGCGATGGTGTCGAACTCCTGGCAGAATTTTGCCAGCAGCTCGAGGTCCTCGCGCGGATAGACCACCGCCGCAGGATTGAGCGGATTGTTGAACAGCACCGCCTTGGTCTTGTGATTGAAGACCGCGCGCAGGTCCTCTTCGGTCAGGCGCCAGTGCGGCGGCTTGAGACGCACCAGCCGCGGAATGCCGCCGGCCTGGCGGATCACCGGCAGATAGGAATCATAGACCGGCTGGAAGCACACGACTTCATCGCCGGGTTCAACCACCGCGAGAATCGCCGTGGTCAGCGCCTCGGTGCCGCCGGAGGTCACCATCACCTCGGTCGTAGGATCCAGATTGAGGCCGTGCCAGTGCCCGTAATGGGTCGCGATCGCCTGACGCAGTTCCGGCAGGCCCATCATCGAGGGATACTGGTTGTAGCCGTTCAGCACCGCATCGGCGGCGGCCTGGCGAATGTCCAAGGGACCGGGATCGTCGGGAAAGCCCTGGCCGAGATTGATGGCGTTGTTGTCGCGCGCAAGCTGCGACATCGCCTCGAACACCGTAACGGGCAGGTTCGCAAAGATCGGATTCATTGAGGATCAGCCGCCGGTTTTGGAGGGCAGACCCGCCGCTTTCCAGCCGAGCATGCCGCCGGCGAGATGCTTGTCGTAGGCAAATCCGGCCGCCTGGGCCGCCAGCGAAGCGGTCACCGAGCGCTTGCCGGAGCGGCAGGCGAACACGACCTGCTTGCCCTGGGGATCGGGAAGTTCCTTGGGATCGAAGCCCGACAGCGGAACCACGACGGCGTCCGGATAGGCCTCGACGGCGACCTCGTTGGGCTCGCGCACGTCGATCAGCAGATAGCGCCCGTCGGCGATTCCCTTGGCGACGTCGTCCGGCGCCAAATCCTCAACACTGTTACCTGCCACGAAAACCTCCCCGCGCTCCGTCTTGCGAAGCGAATTGCCACGTCGATCGTGCCTTGCGATGACGCGCCAAACTCGCCTTTGGCGCGCAGAAAATCAAGCACCCCACGGTCAGATCGTGACCTGCGTACCCACTTCCACCACGCGCCCGGTGGGAATCTGGAAATAGTCGGTGGCGTCGTTGGCGGTGCGGCTGAGTGCGATGAACAGAAGGTCCTGCCAGCGCGGCATGCCGGAATGCACGGCGGGCTTGAGGGCGCGGCGGGACAGGAAGAACGAGGTCGACATGATGTCGAACTGCCAGCCGGTCTTTCGCGCGATGGCCAGCGCCTTCGGTACGTTGGGCGACTCCATGAAACCGAAGCGCAGCGTCACCCGGGAGAAAGTCGCGCTGATCTCTTCCATACGGACGCGCTCGGCCGGATCGATCCGTGGCGTCGGCGCTGTCTCGATGGTGAGAATAACATTCTTCTCGTGCAGCACCTTGTAGTGTTTCAGACTATGCATCAGCGCGGTCGGCGCGCTGATCGGATCGCTGGTGAGAAACACCGCGGTGCCCGACACGCGCTGCGGCGGCCGCTTCTCCAGCATGGCGACGAGATCGAGCAGCGGGAATTCGAGCTTGCGGGATTTCTCAAACAGCAACCGGCTGCCGCGGCGCCACGTGTACATCAGCAGGATCACCACACCACCCAGCGCCAGCGGCACCCAGCCGCCGTCGAACACCTTCAGCAGATTGGCGGTGAGGAAAGTCATGTCGAGTAGCAGGAACGGTGCGATCAACGCGGCGGCCGCGAACGGCGACCACTTCCAGACCCGCCAGATCACCACGAAGCCCATCATCGCCGTGACCACCATGGTCCCGGTCACCGAAATGCCATAGGCGGAAGCCAGCGCGCTCGACGAGCGGAACAGCAGCACCAGCAGCACGACGCTGACGAGCAGCAGCATGTTAACGCGCGGAATGTAGATCTGGCCGGAATGCGCTTCCGAGGTGTGGCGGATTTCGAACCGCGGCAGCAGACCGAGTTGGATAGCCTGCCGCGTCAGCGAATAGGCCCCGGTGATGACGGCCTGGCTGGCGATCACGGTGGCGGCCGTGGCCAGGCCAACCATCGGGATCAACGCCCAGTCCGGAAACATCAGGAAGAACGGGTTTTCAATGGCAGTGGGGTCACCGATGACCAGTGCGCCCTGCCCCAGATAGTTCAGCGCCAGCGACGGCAGCACGATGGTCAGCCACGCGGTCTGGATCGGACGTTTGCCGAAATGCCCGAGATCGGCATACAGCGCCTCGGCACCGGTTACGGCCAGGAACACCGCACCGAGCGTGACGAAACCGATGATGCCGTGGTGAAACATGAATGAGAAGGCGTGCACCGGGTTCAGCGCGAACAGCACTTCCGGGTGCCTGATGATGGGCGGGATCGCGGCAACCGCAATGACGGCGAACCAGATGCACATGACCGGCCCGAAAAAGGCGGCTACCCGGGCGGTGCCGCGCGACTGCACCGCGAACAGCACCAGCAGGATGATAATGGTCAGGGGTACCACATAGGCGTCAAATGCCGAGGTCACCAGCTTCATGCCCTCAATGGCCGAGAGCACGGACAGTGCGGGAGTGATCACGGCGTCGCCATAGAACAAGGCCCCGCTGATGATGCCGAGCAGGATAATGACGGCGCTGCCGGAGCCGACCGCGCGCTGCGCGAGCGCCATCAGTGCCAGCGTACCGCCCTCGCCGTTATTGTCGGCGCGCAGCAGGATCAGGACGTATTTCAGCGTGACCACGATGATCAGAGCCCACAGGATCAGCGACAGGACGCCAAGCACCGCCGCGTTGCTCACGCCAGCCGCGGTATGGCCTCCGGCAGCCACCAGGGCCTCCCTGAGGGCGTAGAGCGGGCTGGTGCCGATATCCCCGTAAACGACGCCGATGCTGCCCAGCATCAGGGATTTGAAGCCTGCGGTGGAGTGCGATTCCCCATGGCCTTTGTCCGCCGGCGTTTCCGCAGCGGAGACGGCAGTCTCGGTCGTCATAGGATGGGCCTCAAAAAGCTTTACTGAAAATTGGCAAAGCGACGCGGCTTATAGCCCTGCACTGAGGGCATAGCATACCGCTATTTTAGTCTACAGCCATGCAGAATTGTGGATATTCAGATGGTCACCTGGGTGCCGACTTCGACCACCCGGCCGGTCGGAATCTGGAAATAATCGGTAGCGTCATTGGCCGAACGGCTGAGGGCTATGAACAGGTGATCCTGCCACAGCGGCATGCCGGACTGTGCCGACGGCTTCAGCGAACGCCGCGAAACAAAGAACGACGTCGCCATGATGTCGAACTGCCAGCCGAGCTTCCGCGCGATCACAAGTGCCTTGGGCACGTTCGGCGATTCCATGAAGCCGAAGCGCAGCGTGACAGTGGAAAACTTGTCGCTGATATTCTCCATGCGAACCCGCTCGGCGGGATCGACGCGCGGGGTCTGACCGGTCTCGATGGTCAGGATCACATTGTGTTCGTGGAGAACCTTGTTGTGTTTGAGATTATGGAGCAGCGCGGTGGGCACGAAGTTGGGATCGCTGGTCAGAAACACCGCGGTGCCCTTGACGATATGAGGCGGGCGCTTTTCCAGGCTCTTGATCAGATCGACAAGCGGCACTTCGATGCGCCGCGTCTTGCTGATCAGGATCGCCGCACCACGGCGCCATGTCCAGATCACCACGGTCATGCACAGACCGAACATCAGCGGCACCCAGGCGCCTTCGAGCAGCTTCAGGAAGTTGGCGCTGAAGAAGGTCATGTCGACCACCACGAATGGTACGATCACGGCGGCGGCCGTCGCCGCCTTCCAGTTCCACAATTTCCAGATCACGACAAAGCCCATGATGCCGTCGGCCACCATGGTCGTGGAGACCGCAATACCATAGGCCGAGGCCAGTCCGCTGGAGGTCCGGAACAGCATCACCAGCAACAGCACGCCGATCAGCAGCAGTCGGTTGACCCGCGGCAGATAGATCTGTCCGGCATGAGTTTCGGACGTGTAACGCACCTCGAAGCGCGGCAGCAGGCCGAGTTGAACAGCCTGGCGAACCAGCGAATAGGCTCCGGTAATCACCGCCTGGCTGGCGATCACCGTTGCCGCAGTCGCCAGTATGATGAGCGGGACGAGCACGGCCTCGGGCACCATCCGGTAGAAGGTATTCTCGATCGTCGACGGATCGGACAGCACAAGCGCGCCCTGTCCGAAATAGTTGATCAGCAGTGCCGGCAACACGAAGAAGAACCATCCCGACTGGATCGGCTTGCGACCGAAATGGCCGAGATCGGCATAGAGCGCTTCGCCGCCGGTGACAGCGAGAAACACCGCACCCAGCGTCACCAGTCCGATCTCGCCGTGCGTAAACATAAACCGGATAGCGTAATACGGGTTGATCGCGGCCAGCACCGAGGGATCGTCGCTGATGTGATACAGACCCATCAGCGCCAGCGTGATGAACCAGGCGATCATGACCGGTCCAAAGGCGGAGGCCACCTTTGCCGTTCCGATGCGCTGCACCGAAAACAGCACGACGAGAATCACCACCGTGAGCGGCACGACGTAGTGCTCCAGCGCCGGCGCCGCGAGCTTGAGACCTTCCACCGCCGACAGCACGGAGATTGCCGGCGTGATCATCGAATCGCCGATGAACATCGAGGCGCCAACCACGCCGAGCGCCATGAGCGGCCAACTCCGCCGCCCCAAGGCGCGCTGTCCGAGCGCCATCAACGAGAGCGTGCCGCCCTCGCCATTGTTGTCGGCCCGCAGCAGCAGCAACACGTATTTGGCGGTGACGACGATGAACAATGCCCAGAGGATCAGTGACAGCACGCCGAGTACGATGGCCCGGGTGACCGGTGCCCCATGGGCAGCGGCGCCGACCGCCTCGCGAAAGGCATAAAGGGGCGATGTCCCGATATCGCCGAACACCACACCGATGGCGCCGAGCGTGAGCTGCCAAAATCCTGTCGTGACCGGTGCTTCGGTCGGGACTTCGGTTGATGTTTCGCTGATTGCCATGATGGGAAGGGAACGCCCTGTCGGTGATTTCGATCCCGGCTATGGCGTGCCGGACATGACCAGTCAACCAACAGATTATAGCATATTTCCCGGTTCGCGTGTCCAAAGACCGGGTTTTTTGGAACCATGTGCCAGAACGGCTATGGCGGATGTTATGGCTTCAGATTCGGGGGCAGCGGCGGCGGCTCGCGCATCAGGGTAATGGTGACCCGCCGGTTGGCCGCCATCGACGGATCGTCAGGAAATAGCGGCTGGCTGTCGGCTTTGCCGGACACTGAGAACACGTGGGCCGTTGGCAGCCCCTCCCGCTCCAGGATCTGGCGTACCACATTGGCACGGTCCGCGGACAAGTCGAAGGCGTCATATTCGCTGCGCGAGGGGACGAAACCTGCGGCCGTATGTCCCACGATCGCCACCCGCAACGGAGTTGCCTTGAGCGGCACAGCCAGTTTCTGCAGCAGCATCCGGGTGCGCTCGTAGGGAGCCTTGGAACCGTCGGCAAACATCGAACGGCCGTTCTGGTCGATGATCTCCAGATTGAGCCCCTGGCTGGTTTCCTCGAACATGATGTTCTTCGAGATTTCGCTGATCTCGGGCATATCCTGCAGCGCCTGCCGCAACGACGCCGAGGCCAGCGCGAATTCGCGGTCCAACTTCAGCTTGGCGCCGGCGGGACGGCCGGCCGCGGCTTCGTCCGGACTGGTGATGTTGGAGGCTTCCTCGGGCGAGACATGCGCCTTGTTCTTGGTCTGACCGCGCGTCGGCAGACCATCGGATTCGATGACGCCGGAATAGCGCGCGTCGGACTGCACGCCGAATGCATCGCGCATCGAACCGGCGACGATCTTGAGCTTCGCGGTGTCCTGCGTCGAGAACGACACGAGCATCACGAAGAAGCTCATCATCAGAGCCATCAGATCGGCAAACGTCACGAACCAGCCGTGGCCGCCAGCGTGCTCGTCAGCTTTCTTCTTCTTGGCCATTGCCTGATTTCCAGTCCGCCGTCAGCCGCAGCTTACGCCGGGACCGGCTCACCCTCTTCATGGCGATGCTTCTCTGGCAAATAGGCCAGCAGCATTTCGCGTACCAGCGTCGGGCTCTTGGAATCCCGGATCATGAGAATACCGTCGATGATCAGCGTGCGGTTGGTATCTTCGTCGATCTTCTTGCCATGCAGCTTGTCGGCAATCGGCAAGCAGAACAGATTGGCGACGAGCGCGCCGTACAGCGTCGCCAGCAGAGCGGTCGCCATGAACGGACCGAGCTTCGAGGGATCCGACATGTTCGAGAACATCTGCACCATGCCGATGAGTGTGCCGATCATGCCGAATGCCGGTGCACAGTCGCCGATGGCGCGGTAGATCTTGCTGCCCTCATCGAGATGCATCAGAAAGTTGTCGCGGTCACGTTCAAGGTTGTCGCGGATAAATTCGAGGTCGTAACCGTCGGCGACGAAGCGAATGCCCTTGGCGAGGAACGGTTCGTCGGTCTCGACTTTTTCCAGCCCGACCGGTCCCTGCTTGCGGGCGATCTCGGCGATGCGCGCCAGTTCTTCCACGAGGTCGCGCGCCGAAAGCCGGCTCATGGTGAATGCGAACTTCGCGCCGAGAGGCAAGCCGTGCAGAATGACGCCGAGCGGAAACCGGATCATGGTCGCGGTGATCGATCCGCCGAAGATAATGATCATGGCATGTTCGGAAATGAACATGTGCAGATCGCCGCCCATGAACACCATCAGGGCGATAACGGCCATGCCGCCAAGAAGCCCGGCGCTCGTCATGATATCCATGGTCAACTCCGACGCTACGCGTACGCAAACAATCGTCCGTGCTGGACGGCGCGCCGCTCATATCAAGCCGCGCGTCATCAACCTAGCTGGAGCGCCATTAAAGACCCGTAAAGCTTACCGCACTGAATGGCACAAGCAGGTGCGAAAACCGCCGCAATGCTTGCCCGGTGGTATTCAACCCGCGGATCGCCGGGCGGCCTGCTCACCTTCATGGTTCGCTAACCACGTTCGTCCCGCGGCCGGACAGGCAGCGGGACGAACCGGATGAGACGGCGCTGCTGCGGCGTCAGTGGATTTCGGCTGACTTGGCCAGCGCTTCCTTGAGCCGTGCGAGGGTGAAGTCGGGACTGCGGGCGATATCGAGGATCGGCGTCTCGCGGCGGCCGCAAAGTTCTGCGGCATCGGGAAGCCTCGCGGCCACGTCGAGGGGTATCACCACCGCGCCGTGGCGGTCGGCATGGATCAGATCGCCAGACCGAACAGTCATGCCGGCAACCCGTACCTCGCCGCCGAAATTGTCGGCATGAACGTAAGCATGCGACGGACCGATCGAGCCCGCCAGCGCCTGGAAGCCCGGCGCCCATTGCGGGATATCGCGAATCGACCCGTCGGTGATGACGCCAAGACAACCGAGCGCCTTGTGAACGGCGCTCTGGACCTCGCCCCAGAATGCGCCATAGCCCACATCGGTGCCGTCGATGTCCTGGATCACGCTGATGCGCGGCCCCGTGCCAGTGCCGACATATTCATAATAGGCTATACGCCGCGCCGACTGCTCGGCCGGTGTCAGGCCCGAGGCCAGCACGGAGCGGATGGTGACCGTACGCGCGTATCCGACGATCGGCGGCAGATCGGGAAACGGGCAAACCAGCGGCCGGGTGGTGTATCCGACCAACCGGCGTTCCGGCGCGACGATCTCCATGGCGTTGCAGATCGTTGGTGTATCATAGCGCGCCAGCGCTTCGAGGACGGACGCGGGCAGCGGTCCGGTCGCGGGGTTTGTCACGGCGTTTCTCCTGCTTTTCTGGGTCATGCATCCGGTCTTTGCCGGATGGTCGCCTGCCGCATATAGCCGACTTCCGGCGGCCAGCCCACTGGCTGCCGGCAACCGTGCGGGGGCACACCGAACTTGATAGCGGATGGGCCGTTCAGTTCAGGCGGGCGGGCCGGTCAGCGGGAGGAAGCTCGGGTGCGGCCGGCGCATAAGGGGAAGCCGGATCGGCCGGTGCCGTCGGATCGACGGGCACCTCGGCTTGTGCCGCGAGGTTGCGTTCCTGCTCACGGTAGGACTTCCACCCCCACGGCAGGCTCAGCAGATAGGCCACAGAAACCGCCGACAGAATGTGCCACGGATAGCTGATCAGCAGCGCGATGAACAACACCGCCGCAACGACCACCGGCAATACCATTTCGCGCGGCACGCGCATCTTCACGGCCTTGCCGGAAAACACCGGCAATCGTGACACCATCAGGAACCCGATCAGCAGCGTGAACAGCGCGGTCAGCACCGCCGGCGGCATCGGCACGCCGAGGAATGACAGGTAGATCGGCAGCAGCACCGTGATCGCGCCCAGCGGCGCCGGCACGCCCGTGAAGTAATTGGCGGCGAACGGCGGCTTGTTGGGGTCGTCGAGGGTGGCGTTGAAGCGCGCCAGACGCAGGCCGCCGCCGATGGCGAAGATCATCGCCGCGATCCAGCCCACATTGTTGAGGTCATGCAACTGCCAGAAATACAGGATGAGCCCTGGCGCAACGCCGAAATTGACGAAATCCGCCAGGCTGTCGAGCTCTGCGCCGAATTTCGACTGCCCCTTGATCATACGGGCGACGCGCCCGTCGACGCCGTCGAGCACCGCGGCAAAAACGATAGCGGCCACCGCCAGCTCCATTCGCCCCTCGGTCGACAGGCGAATCGCGGTGAGGCCGGCGCAGATCGCCAGCAGGGTGATGACATTGGGCACCAGCATCCGCACCGGAATCGGGTGAAACCGGCGGCGACGCATCTCGGGCGACTTGGGGTCGATGGGCATTTGCATGGCTCTCTATAGCAAATGCCACCCTGCTCCGCCATTGTGGCGGAGCACAGGCCACAACCGCACGCGACGCGGTTAATCGACGCGGAAGGTGCGCCCGCCGTCGCCCAGCTGGAAGTCCGCCAGCACGGTCTCGCCGGCAACCGCGGTCTGGCCCACCGAGACCAGCGATTTGGTGCCTTCCGGCAAATAGACGTCGAGGCGCGAGCCGAAGCGGATCAGGCCGAAACGCTCGCCGGCGCCGAGGGTCTGGCCTTCACGGACGAACGAGACGATCCGCCGCGCCACCAGGCCGGCGATCTGCACCACGCCAATGCGACCGCCGGGGATCGAAATCACCAAGGAATTGCGCTCGTTATCCTCGCTTGCCTTGTCCAGTTCGGCATTGATGAACTTGCCGGGGCGATAGGCGATCCGGTCGATCCGACCGGCCACCGGACTGCGGTTCACGTGGCAATTGAACACGCTCATGAAGATCGAGATCCGCAGCAGCGGCTGGTCGCCCAGGCCGAGTTCGGCCGGCGGCAGGACCATCGAGATCAGCGACACCCGGCCGTCAGCCGGGGCCACCACGATGCCCTCCCGTACCGGCGTAACCCGCACCGGATCGCGGAAAAACAGCGCACACCAGACGGTGAGCAGCGTCCCGATCCAGCCGAGCGGCGTCCAGATCCAGAACAGCACCAGGCTGGCCAGGGCGAAGCCCCCGATGAACGGATAGCCCTCCTTGTGGATCGGCGGGATCTGCGCACGGATGGAATTGGCGATGGACATGAGTTCTAAAAACCTGGGTTCAAACTGAATCGACGAAGCTTTAGCAGAGTTTACTCCGCCGCGTCAGGCGTCGTCAGCAGGTCATTGACCACCGGCGGCGCCCGGTTGGGGGCCTTGTTGTCGTCGGCGATCAGGGCCAGCTTTTCGCGGGCCTCCTGGGCCTCGCGCTGCCGGTTCCACATGCTGGCGTAGAGGCCGTGTGCAGCCAGCAGCTGCGAATGGGTGCCGCGTTCGGCAATGCGGCCCTGATCCAGCACGATGATCTCGTCGGCGCCGACGATGGTCGACAGCCGATGCGCGATCACCAGCGAGGTGCGATTGCGCGAAACCTTTTCCAGCGCATCCTGGATCTCCTGCTCGGTGTGGCTGTCGAGCGCCGAGGTGGCCTCGTCCAGCAGCAGGATCGGCGGGGCCTTCAGCACGGTGCGGGCGATGGCCACGCGCTGCTTCTCGCCGCCCGACAATTTCAGGCCGCGCTCGCCGACCTCGGTCTCGTAGCCCTTCGGCGAGATGCGGATGAAGGCGTCGATCTGCGCCATCTTCGCCGCCTCCTCCACCTCCGCGTCGGTCGCGTCCCAGCGACCGTAGCGGATGTTGTAGCGGATCGTGTCGTTGAACAGCACCGTGTCCTGCGGGACCATGCCGATCGCCGCGCGCAAGCTGGATTGCGTGACGTTGCGGATGTTCTGGCCATCGATGGAAATGGTGCCGCCGGAAACATCGTAGAGCCGGAACAGCAGCCGCGAGATCGTCGATTTCCCCGCGCCCGACGGGCCGACGATGGCCACGGTCTTGCCGGCCGGTACCTCGAAGGAAAGACCCTTCAGGATCGGCCGCTCCGGATCGTAGGCGAACTGCACGTTGTCGAACCGAACGTTACCTGATGTCACCACCAGCGGCTTGGCGCCGGGCAGATCCTTGACCTCGGGATTGCGCTGCAGGACACCGAACATCTTCTCGATGTCGATGACCGCCTGCTTGATCTCGCGATACACCATGCCCATGAAATTCAGCGGCTGGTAGAGCTGGATCATCATGGCGTTGACCATGACGAAATCGCCCACCGTATTGGTGCCGTTGCGGACGCCGACGGCGCACATCAACATGGTCGCGGTCAGACCGCAGGTGAAGATGATCGCCTGTCCGGTATTGAGCACCGCCAGTGACGTGTAGGTCTTTACGGAGGCGCGCTCGTAGCGTTCCATCGAGCGGTCGTAGCGCTCAGCCTCGCGCTGTTCGGCGCTGAAATATTTCACCGTCTCGTAGTTCAGCAGCGAGTCGATCGCCTTGGTATTGGCCTCGGTGTCGGAATCATTCATCCGGCGGCGGATCTCGATCCGCCATTCGGTGGCGATGTAGGTGTAATACATATAGACCACCACGGTGATCAGCGTCGCCAGCACGTAGCGCCAGTCGAACTGCCACAGCAGCACGCCCATCAGCAGCGTGACCTCGACGATCGTAGGCACCAATTGCAGGATCACCATGCGCACGATGACTTCGATGCCGAGCCGGCCGCGTTCCAGCACCCTCGTCAGCCCGCCGGTCTTGCGTTCCAGGTGGAAGCGCAGCGACAGTTCATGCATGTGCACGAAGGTCAGGAATGCCAGCTTGCGCACTGCGTGCATCGCCACCTTGGCGAAGATGCCGTCGCGCCACTGCGTCAGCACCGCCATCAGCACGCGGATCAGACCGTAGCTCCCGGTCATGATCAGAGGCGACGCGATCAGCCAGAGCGCCCAGTTCGAGGACTGCACCGGCGCGGTATCCGCGCCCGTCAGCGCGTCGATCGCCCATTTGAACGTGAACGGCACGGTCAGCGTCGCCAGCTTGGCAAACACCAGCAGCACCATCGACCACAGCACCCGCATCTTCAGGTCGGCGCGGTCTCCGGGCCAGATATAGGGCCACAAATGAGCAAGCGTGCCGAGCAATGTGGCGCGCCCGGTGGTATTCTCCGGCGTCTGCATGGCATCGTCGGGTTGGCCGGCGTGATGAGGATTAGTCATTCAGGGCCCCTGAAGCGGAGGGGGCAGAGGCGGGCCGCGGTTTGGTATTTCTGAGCGCTGTCATGATCGCCGTCATATAGCGTGCCCGGTCGCGTCCCGCACCCCTCGGATGGCATGGATTTTCGGGTTTGCCCGACTTTCCAGCACGAAATTGCTCTCCGCCGCGCATTCCAAGTCTTGACGCTGTCATTCCGCAGTGCCACATGGATTCAATGAGCATCATCAAAACCGTCTGTGTCTATTGCGGCTCGGGCCCGGGCACCAATCCGCGCTTCGTCGAATCAGCCATCGCGCTGGGCAAGTCGCTTGCCGAAAACGGTGTCGGCCTGGTGTATGGCGGCGGTTCGATCGGCCTGATGGGCGCGGTGGCCACTTCGGTGCTCGATCACGGCGGTACCGTCACCGGCATCATCCCGGACTTCCTGACCAAGCGCGAAAACGCGCTGTCGCGGGCGCAGGAACTGATTGTCACCCACGACATGCATGAGCGCAAGCGACTGATGTTCGAGCGCTCGGACGCTTTCGTCGCCCTGCCCGGCGGCATCGGTACGCTGGAAGAGCTGGTCGAGCAATTGACCTGGCAGCAGCTCGGCCGCCACAGCAAGCCGATCCTGCTCGCCAACATCGAGAACTTCTGGGAACCGCTGCTCGAACTGCTGGCCCACATGCGCAGCACGGCCTTCATCCGTCCCACCCTGCCGCTCGAAGTCCTGAAGGCCGAACGGGTCGAAGACATCCTGCCCCGGCTTCGCGCCGCCGCGGCCAAGGCGTCGGAAGAAGCCAAGAAGCTGGCTCCGGAAGTCGCCAGCCGACTTTAGAGCTCTGAGCCAACGTCACTCCTGCGGAAACGTCACCGCCTCGATCCTGTTGCCATCGGGATCAGCCACGAACGTCGCATAGTAGCGCACCCGGTCATGTGGCCGCAGCGACGGCGCGCTTTCCGAAGTTCCGCCGAACGTCAGCGCCGCAGCGTGAAACGCATCGACTTCCGCTGCGGTTCTTGCGCGCAGGCAAAGATGCACGCCGTTGTTCGCCGACAACGGCTTCAGTCCGGCGCGCAGATTGATCCACACTTCCGGATAGGCCTTGCCGAACCCGACCATCCCCGGGCGCGTCACCAGCCTGGTCATGCCGAGCGCCGCGAAGACCTGCTCATAGAACGGCACCGACCGATCGAGATTGCTGACTGCGAGCGAGACGTGGTCGATCATGACTGAACTCCTCAGGCCGGCGCGTTCGACTTCACTAGCTTGTAGATCACGGAATCCATCAGCGCCTGGAACGAGGCGTCGATGATATTGGGCGACACGCCGACCGTGGTCCAGCGCTCGCCCTGCTCATCCTCGCTCTCGATCAGCACCCGGGTTACCGCCTCGGTGCCGCCGTTGAGGATCCGCACGCGGTAGTCGATCAGCTTCAATCCGTCGATGTACCTCTGATACTTGCCGAGATCTTTTCGCAGGGCGACGTCGAGCGCGTTGACCGGACCGTTGCCCTCCGCCGCCGAGATCAATGTCTCGCCAGCGACCTCGACCTTGACCACCGCCATCGCCACCGTCACACGCTGGCCATTGGAATTGTAACGCTGCTCGGTGTTGACGTCGAACTGCTCGACGCGGAAATACTCCGGCACCTTACCGAGGGTGCGCCGCGCCAGCAGGTCGAACGAAGCATTCGCCGACTCATAGGCATAGCCCGCGGCCTCCCGCTCCTTCATCTCCTCGACGAGGCGCGCCAGTTTCGGATCGGTCCTGCTGAAGGGAATGCCGGCCCGCTCCAGTTCGGCGATCACGTTGGAGCGCCCGGCCTGGTCGGACACCAGCACCCTGCGGTGATTGCCCACCGCCTCCGGCGCCACGTGTTCGTAGGTGTGCGGATCCTTCATCACGGCAGAGGCATGAATGCCGGTCTTGGTGACGAAGGCGCTTTCGCCGACATAGGGCGCATGGCGGTTCGGCGCGCGGTTGAGCATGTCATCCAGCGTGCGCGACACCCGCATCAGTGTCGCCATCTTCTCCGCGGACACGCCGATCTCGAAAGCCTCGGCGAACTCCGGCTTCAGCCGCAGGGTCGGGATCAGCGAGCAAAGATTGGCATTGCCGCAGCGCTCGCCAAGACCGTTCAGCGTGCCCTGGATCTGCCGCGCACCGGCGCGCACCGCGGCCAGCGAATTGGCTACCGCCTGTTCGGTATCGTTGTGGGCGTGGATGCCGACATGACTGCCGGGGATGATCTTCACCACTTCGCCGACGATTTCGGATATCTCGTGCGGCATGGTGCCGCCATTGGTGTCGCACAACACCACCCAGCGCGCCCCCGCGTCATATGCCGCCCTGGCGCAGGCCAGCGCAAACGGCGCATCCTCCTTGTAGCCATCGAAGAAATGCTCGCAGTCCAGCATGACTTCGCGGCCGGCGGCTTTCGCGGCGCCGACGCTGTCGCGGATCGAGGCAAGGTTTTCCTCGTTGGTGGTCTCCAGCGCCACGCGCACCTGATAGGCCGATGCCTTCGCCACGAAGCAGATCGCATCCGCCTTCGCTTCCAGCAGCAGAGCCAGGCCGGGATCGTTCGACGCCGAACGGCCGGGCCGCCGCGTCATGCCGAAGGCCGTGAAAGTGGCGTGCGTCAGGGGTGGCTTGGTGGCAAAGAATTCGGTGTCGATAGGATTGGCGCCAGGATAGCCGCCTTCGACATAGTCGATGCCGAGTTCGTCCAGCATGTCGGCGATCAGCCGCTTGTCGTGCAGCGAAAAATCGACGCCGTTGGTCTGCGCGCCGTCGCGCAGCGTGGTGTCGAACAGATAGAGGCGGTCGCGGCTCACGTTGCCGCTCCCGGCGCTCCGGCTGCGGCCAGCGTCTTGGTCATGGCGGTGTTGGCGAGCCATTCGTCGCCCATGGTGATCGTGCTGCGCCGGGTCGCGACATAGCCGCGCTTGAGGAAGAACTCCTGCGCATTGTCGCTGGCATCGACGGTCAGGCTCTTGGCGCCACGGGCGCCGGCGAGCTTTTCCAGCGCGTCGCACAGCATCGCCGCCACGCCGCGCAGTGCGGCGCCGGGATGCACGTAGAGCAGATCGATATGGTCGGCGCCCTTCAGCGAGGCAAAGCCGACCGGCGATCCCTGCAACGTTGCCACCAGCGTCAGTTGTTGCGCCAGGCGCTGACCGAACGCCGCTTCGTCGGCGGCGGCGCTGGCCCAGGCGGCCTGCTGGTTCTCGCTGTAATCGTCGCCCGTTAGCTCACCTATGCTGGCGACGAAGATCGCGGCGAGCAGCGGCGTATCCGCCGGCAGGAACGGCCGCAGCGCGGGTTGAGGCATGGCCTGTCCCATCATACTCACCAGATGCCATAGAGCTTCAGGACCAGTGCAACTGCACCGACCAGAAGCAGAAGCTTGATCGCGATGTAGTACAGCCAGTGCTTCGGAAACGGCGTGTCCGGCTTGCTCATCGCGCGATCTCCCAGGTCGTGCCGTCCTTGGAGTCCTTGATGGTCACGCCCATCGCCGCCAGTTCGTCGCGGATACGGTCGGATTCCTTGAAATCCTTTCGCGCACGTGCAGCGGTACGTTCCGCGATCAGCCCGTCGATCTTCGCCGCATCGATGCCGGTCGACTGTTGCTTGCGTCCGCTCCATTCCGCCGCCGTCTCGCCCAGGAAGCCGAGCATACGCAGCGACGCCGCGAACTTGCCCCGCGCCTTGTCGTCGCCGGCGGCCGCCAGGTTGCGCAGGCCATGCAGCGCCGCGATGGTCTGTGGCGTGTTCAGGTCGTCCGACAGCGCTTCCATCACCTTGGTCGACGGGTGGCCGCCCCTGTCGTCGGCGGCGACCCAGTACCAATCGTCAAGGGTCTTGGCGCTCTCTTCCATGCCCTTCAGCGTCCAGTCCATCGGCGAACGATAGTGCGTCTTCAGCATGTTGAGGCGAACCACCTCGCCGGGCCAGTCGTTGAGCAACTCCCGGATGGTGACGAAATTGCCGGTCGACTTCGACATCTTCTCGCCTTCCACCTGCAGGAAGCCGTTGTGCATCCAGTAGTTCGCCATCGCCTGCGTGCCGTGGGCGCAACGCGACTGGGCGATTTCGTTCTCGTGGTGCGGGAAGATCAGATCGAGCCCGCCGCCGTGGATATCGAAGACATCGCCGAGATAGGCCGCTGACATGGCCGAGCATTCGATGTGCCAGCCGGGACGCCCCCTGCCCCACGGGCTGTCCCAGCCGGGCTCGTCGGTCGACGACTGCTTCCACAACACGAAATCCGTGGGATGCTTCTTGTGGGCGTCCACCGCGATACGCGCGCCGGCCTGCTGCTCGTCGAGCTTGCGACCCGACAGCCGTCCGTAGTCCGGCATCGACTGGGTATCGAACAACACCTCGCCGCCGGCTTCATAGGCATGGCCGCGCGCGATCAGCTCCTTGATCAGCGTCACCATGTCGGTCTTGCCGTCGGGGCGCGGCAGCACGAAATCGGTGGCGCGTGGCTCGAAGGTAGGCCGCAGCGCGCCGAGCGCATCGACATCGGCGTGAAACTGCACAAGGGTTTTCTCGGTGACCTTGCGGATTGCCTCGTTCAGGGGCAGCCCGGGAAAGTCCCGGATCGCACGATCGTTGATCTTGTCGTCGACGTCGGTGATGTTGCGGACATAGGTGACCTGGTCCGGGCCGTAGACGTAACGCAGCAGCCGGAACAGCACGTCGAACACGATAACGGGGCGCGCATTGCCGATATGGGCGAAGTCGTAGACCGTCGGCCCGCAGACATACATTCTGACGTTGTCAGCATCGATCGGCGCGAAGGCGCGCTTTTCTCCGGTCAATGTATCGTAAAGTCGCAAATCCATGGAATTCCCGTCCCTTGCGGCCGGGCGTCCAATGATCTCGTGTGAGAAAAGACGGCCTCAGCCAGCGAATCGCTAGCTCGTAATCTCGCGGCAAATGCCACAAATGGCGAGAGAACCGTTCATGGCGGCACCATGCGGCAGCCGGGGCCCGGCCGTCAATACCCGACAACCGCCGGGCCACGGGCAGATTTTGGCCATGATTGGTATCTACGCCCCCGGATGGTTAATGATTTTTAACCTTTTTCGTCTATCCGGTGAGGGTTCTTCTCTCATTCATTTGGTGGGTTATGAGCTCGATTTCCGCATTTTTGACTGCCGCATTCATTTTCACCGCGTCCTCTGCCTTCGCTGATTCCCGTGTCTTCATCATCGCCAACCAGGCGGACGGCTATGGCATCGACCAGTGCCTGGCCAATGGCGAGAAATGCGGCGCGCCCGCGGCGCGGTCCTATTGCCAGTCGCGCGAATTCGCTCAGGCCACCGCGTTCCGGAGGGTCGACCCCGATGAGGTGACCGGATCGATTCCGCAGCCCGTCGGCGGCAATTGCGGGCGTGGTGGATGCAACGAGTACGTCGCCATAACCTGCCAGCGCTGAGCAGCGACATGCGGCGGTGGACGAGCCCGTCCCCGCCACAGTGAAGCCCCGGAAACGACGTGACGCTGCCGCGAGAAGCGGCTATGTGGAAGCCGCGTGGCCGCGGTCTTGTTGCGTGAATCCCGCTGCCGGCTGTGGTTTGTGTGACGTTTCATCCGCGCCGCATTGTTTCTGACTCGCTGCATTGGCCGGACATGTCTGACACTTTGAACGTCTCCCTTTCCCGCTGGATTTTCGTCGCTGCCGCGCTGATCGGCGGGGCGATGCTGAACGTGGCCGCGACGGCGCAGGGACTGCCACCCGGACCGCCGCCACAGGCCGCGCCCGGCGCCAATCCGATGTGCCAGCGGCTCGAAGGCCAGTTGGCGACCATTGACCGCGGCGGCGGCGGTGACCCCGCCAGGGCCGAACAGATCCGCCGCTACGAGGATGCCGCCTCCAAGCAGCAAAACGAACTCGACCGCGTGACCGCGCAGGCCAAGCGCATGGGCTGCGACAGTTCGGGCTTCTTCTCGCTGTTCAACGGCCAGTCGGCGCAGTGCGGGCCAGTCAACAATCAGATCCAACAGATGCGCGGAAATCTGGATCAGATCACCGGCAATCTCGAGCGGTTGCGCGTCGGCACCCCCGGCAGTTCCGACCGCGACAGCCAGCGCCGTTCGGTGCTGCTGGCGCTGGCGCAGAACAATTGCGGCCCGCAATACGCCGCAGCCGCGCGCGCCCCGCAGCCAAACTCCGGTCCGGGCAACTTCCTCAACAACCTGTTTGGCAATAACGAACCGAGCCCGGATGCCCCGCCGATGGCGCCCGTTGCCGGCGCGCCGTCCGGCACCTACCGCACCGTCTGCGTGCGCACCTGCGACGGCTTCTACTTCCCAATTTCCTTCGCCACCGTACAAAGCCGCTTTGCCGACGACGAGAAGACCTGCAAGGCGCTGTGCCCGGCCTCCGAGGCCAACCTGTTCAGCTATCGCAATCCGGGCGAGGACATGAATGCCGCGGTATCGATCACCGGTCAGCCCTACACGTCGTCGCCGAATGCCTTCAAGTACCGCACCGAATTCAACCCGTCATGCGCCTGCAAGGCTCCCGGGCAGACCTGGTCGGATGCGCTGAAAACCATCGACGACAAGTCGGCGGCCGAAAACGGCGACATCATCGTCACTGAAGAGCGCGCCAAGAAGATGTCGCTGCCGCCGGCCAAGGGCACCCCGGCCGCGCTCAAAAAGGGCGCCCCTGCCCCAGTCGCGGCACCGGCCGAGACGCCCGCAGCAGCAGCGCCAGCGACGCCCGCCGATCCCAACAAGCCGATCCGCTCGGTCGGACCGACGTTCATTCCGACCACGCGCTGATCAGCCCTCGAACGCTTCTGCCGAACCGCGGGCCGCCCGCGACACCAGCGCCTCGTCGGGTTGCGGCAAACTCGTGGCAAGGTCGCGAAACTTGTTGGTGATCGGATAGCGCCGGTCGCGGCCGAAATTGCGCCGCGTCACCTTCACGCCGGGCGCCGCCTGGCGGCGTTTGTATTCGGCGATGTTGAGCAGCCGGTCGATGCGCAGCACCACGTCGCGCTCGAAACCCGCGGCGATGATATCAGCCAGCGGCTGCTCGTGCTCGACCAGCCGCTCGAGAATGCCATCCAGAATGTCGTAGGGCGGCAGCGAATCCTGGTCGGTCTGGTTCTCGCGTAATTCCGCGGTCGGCGGCCGGGTGATGATGTTCACCGGAATGATCTCACCGGACGGGCCAAGCGCGCCTTCCGGCTTCCAGCGATTGCGCAGCGTGCACAGCCGGAACACCTCGGTCTTGTAGATGTCCTTGATCGGATTGAAGCCACCATTCATGTCGCCATACAGCGTGGCATAGCCCACCGACATTTCCGACTTGTTGCCGGTGGTCACCACCATGGCGCCGGTCTTGTTGGAAATCGCCATCAAGAGTGTGCCGCGGGTACGCGCCTGTAAATTCTCTTCGGTAATATCACGCGGCAATCCGGCGAAGGTGCCGGACAGGATTTCCTCAAAGCCGTTGACCGCCTGCGCGATCGGCAGCACCTCGTAACGAATGCCAAGTTTGCCGGCCAGTTGCGCCGCGTCGTCCAGCGAGACCTGCGCAGTGAAACGGAATGGGAGCATCACGCCGCGGACGCGGTTGGCGCCCAGCGCATCGACGGCAAGCGCTGCACACAGCGCTGAATCGATGCCGCCGGACACGCCCAGCAGCACGCCTGGGAAGCCATTTTTCTGCACATAGTCGCGCAAACCGAGCACGCAGGCGGCGTAGTCGCCCTCGTCGCCATCCAGCACCGGCGCCACCGGGCCGTCGCAGCGCCAGCCGTCCGCCGCCTTGATGAACTGCAGCGTCGTGATGCTTTCGGCGAAGGCCGGCAATTGGGCCGCCAGCGAGTTGTCGGCGTTCAGCACGAACGACGCGCCGTCGAACACCAGTTCGTCCTGGCCGCCAACCTGGTTGAGATAGACCAGCGGCAGCCCGCTCTCGGTGACCCGCGCCACCGCCATCGACAGCCGGATGTCGGTCTTGCCGCGGGCGTAGGGCGAGCCGTTGGGCACGATGAGAATTTCCGCACCGGTCTCGGCAAGGCACTCGACCACGTTTTCGTAGTCGGCGGACTCCTCCATCCAAGTGTCCTCGCAGATCGGCACGCCGACGCGAATGCCGCGAATGGTCACCGGTCCGGCGGCCGGGCCGCGGGCAAATACCCGCTTTTCGTCGAACACGCCGTAATTCGGCAGATTGGCCTTGAAGCGCAGCGCCGCGATGCGGCCTTCGTCGAGCAGCGCGCAGGCATTGTACAGCTTGCCGTCGTCGATCCACGGCGAGCCGATCAGCACGGCCGGACCGCCATCGGCGGTCTCCCGCGCCAGTTCTTCGATGGCGGCGCGGCAGGCGGCCTGGAACGACGGCTTGAGCACCAGATCTTCCGGCGGGTAACCGGCGATGAACAGTTCCGGCAGCACCAGCAGCGCAGCGCCGTCGGCGCTAGCCTTGGCGCGGGCGGTGCGGGCCAGCGCGGCGTTGCCGGCGATATCGCCGACGGTGGGATTGAGCTGCGCCAGCGTGATGGTGAAGTGAGCGGATGTGGTCATGGCCACATCTAGCCCGACAGACGCGCGTTGCACAATTGCCGGCGCTAGAACAGACCTATGCGTTCGCCGAGCGCGAACAGCCAGGTCAGGCCGGCGATCACCAGCGCCACGCCGACCGCTGCTGAGCCCATGTCCTTGACCCGGCCGATCGCCGGATCGTGGTCGGTAGTGAGCCGGTCGGCCAGCTTCTCGATGGCGGTGTTGAGCAGTTCCACGGTCAGCAGCAGCAGCACCACCGCGACCAGTTCGAGGCGGCGGGCGGCGGTCGTACCTATCAGCAGGGAAAGCGGCACCGCGAGGAGCAGCGCGAACAGCTCCTCGCGGATCGCCTGCTCGGAACGGGTCGCGAAAGTCAGCCCGTTCCAGGTGTTGATCAGCGCCCGCCAGAGTCGGGTCAAATCACAGTCCCGACGCGACCGGCAGCGGCTCGTCCTTGCCGATCCGCGACGTCTTCAGCAGTTCGGCGACCAGGAACGCCATGTCGATCGACTGCTCGGCGTTGAGGCGGGGATCGCAGACCGTATGGTAGCGGTCGTTGAGGTCCTCGTCTGATATCGCGCGGGCGCCGCCGGTGCATTCGGTAACGTTCTGCCCGGTCATCTCCAGATGCACGCCGCCGGCATGGGTGCCTTCGGACGCGTGAATGGTGAAGAACGACTTCACCTCGGACAGGATGCGATCGAACGGCCGGGTCTTGTAGCCCGAGCTCGACGTGATGGTATTGCCGTGCATCGGGTCGCACGACCAGACCACCGAGCGACCCTCGCGCTGCACGGCGCGGATCAGGCCCGGCAGATGGTCCGCGATCTTGTCGGCGCCGAAGCGGTTGATCAGCGTCAGCCGGCCGGGCTCGTTGTCCGGATTGAGCACGTCGATCAGCTTCAGCAATTCATCGGGCTTCAGCGACGGGCCGCACTTCAGGCCGATCGGATTCTTGATGCCGCGGAAATATTCGATATGGGCATGGTCGAGCTGGCGGGTGCGGTCGCCGACCCAGATCATGTGACCGGAGGTCGCATACCAGTCGCCCGTCATGGAATCGACGCGGGTGAAGGCCTGCTCGTAGCCGAGCAGCAGCGCTTCGTGGCTGGTGTAGAAATCGGTCGAGCGCAGCTCAGGGTGGCTTTCCAGATTGAGGCCGCAGGCGCGCATGAAGTTCAGCGCGTCCGAGATCCGGTCGGCCAGTTCCTTGTAACGCCGCGACTGCTGGGAATCCTTCAGGAAACCGAGCATCCACTGATGCACGCTGCCGAGATTGGCGAAGCCGCCGCTGGCGAAGGCGCGCAGCAGGTTGAGCGTCGCCGCCGACTGCCGGTAGGCCATCAGTTGACGATGCGGATCCGGGGTGCGCGACTCGGCAGTGAAGGCGATGTCGTTGACGATGTCACCGCGATAACTCGGCAGCTCGACGCCGTTGAGCTTCTCCATCGGCGACGAACGCGGCTTGGCGAACTGGCCGGCGATGCGGCCGACCTTCACCACCGGCAAGGCGCCGGCATAGGTCAGCACCACCGACATCTGCAGCAGCACCCGGAAGAAATCGCGGATGTTGTTGGCGCCGTGCTCGGCAAAGCTCTCGGCGCAGTCGCCGCCCTGCAGCAGGAAGGCTTCGCCCTTTGCGACTCGGGCCAGCGCCTTCTTCAGGTTGCGCGCCTCACCCGCAAATACCAGCGGCGGAAACGTGGCAAGCTGCGCCTCGACATCGGCCAGCGCTTTCGCATCCGGGTATTCGGGCATTTGCTGCACAGGCTTGCTGCGCCAGCTATCGGGCGTCCACCGCTCGGACATCGCTTCAACTCCTGAAAACCGCGCCATTGGGCAGGCAGCGGAGGCCGGGTTATACACAGACTGCCCCCGGATCGCCAGTTGGAAATCGCCCCAATGACACAAGCCCTTGCAGCCAATGCCGAATTCGCGTTTGCTGGGGCTCATACCGCAGGAGAACTCGAGGTGGCCGAGGCTGCGCTGGACGACGTCTTCGTCGACGACATCACTTTCCCGGCCACCGACGGATATCCGCTCGGCGCCACCCTGTACCTGCCCCGCGGCGCCAGGCGCCATGCCGTCCTGATCAACTCCGCCACCGCCGTGCCGCGCCGCATCTACAAGGGATTTGCCAGCTACCTCGCTGGCCGCGGCTGCGCCGTGCTGACCTATGATTATCGCGGCACCGGCGATTCCCGGCAGCCATCGCCGGCCGGCGGCGACCGGTCGACATCGCTGGCCGGCTTCAAGGCCTCGATGTCCGACTGGGCGGCACTGGATGCAACGGCGGCGGTCGGCTGGATGCGCGAACGTTACCACACCATGCCGCTCGGCTATGTCGGCCACTCCTTTGGCGGCCAGGCGCTGGGGTTGCTGCCCAACAATACCGAGGTTGCGCGCGCGCTGTTTGTCGCCGCCCAGGCCGGCTACTGGGGCCTGATGACCGCACCGGAGCGCTATCGCATCTATGTGCTGCTGAAGTTCATTGGCGTCCCGCTGACCCGGCTCATGGGCTATGCCCCGGGGCGAACAGGGCTCGGCATGGACCTGCCGAAGGGCGTCTTCCTGGAATGGGTCCGCTGGGTGATGAGCGAACGCTACCTGTTCGACGACGTCCGCCTGCGTGCGCTGTCGAACTTCCCGCGCTACCGCGGCGCGTTACGCGCATTGTCGTTCTCCGACGACCCCTGGGCAACGCCGCCGGCCGTCGAGTTGCTCTGTTCGGGCTTCACCTCGATCAGGCCCGACGTCGCCACCATCGCGCCAGCCGATGTCGGCGCGACAAAGATCGGGCATTTCGGATTCTTCCGGCCCGAACATCGCGACACGCTGTGGCGCGGCGCGGCCGAGTGGCTGCAGGCGACCGACTGATTATTCCGCTGCCTCCCGCACATAGCGTGCGGTCGGCGTGCGCATGGTCACCAGTTCTTCGGCCGCGCTGGGATGCACCGCCATGGTGGCATCGAAATCCGCTTTGGTGGCCTTCAACTTCACGCAGATGCCCAGCACCTGGATCAGTTCTGCTGCTTCCGGCCCGACGATATGACAACCGACGACGACGTCGGTGACGCCGTCGACGATCAGTTTCATCAGCACGCGGCTTTCGCTGCCGGACAATGTCGCCTTGATCGGCTTGAAATTGGTCTTGTAGACATCAACATGGCTGAACTGGACCCGGGCTTCGGCTTCGGTCATGCCGACAGTGCCAACCTCGGGCTGCGTGAAGACAGCGGTCGGAATGTTGCTGTGATCGACCTTCACGGTGCGCCTTCCGAACACCGTGTCTGCAAAGGCATGGCCCTCGCGGATTGCCACCGGCGTCAGGTTGGTGCGATGCGTCACATCGCCCACCGCGTAGATATGGGGCACGTTGGTCTGAGAGAACTCGTTGACCGCGATTCCGCCGTTGGCGGGGTTGATCGCCACCCCGGCCGTCTCAAGCCCGAGGTTGGCGACATTGGGATGGCGGCCGATCGCGAACAGCACCTGATCGGCAGCAATGCTCGACCCGTTCGACAGCGTTGCCGTGAACTCGTGGCTGTGTTTCTCGACCCTGTCGACGGTACAGCCGGTCAGGATCGTGATGCCTTCCTTTTCCATCTCGCCGCGCACGTGGGCGCGAACATCCTCATCAAAGCCGCGCAGGATGTTGTCGCCGCGATAGACCACCGTCACGTCGGATCCGAGGCCGGCGAAGATGCAGGCGAATTCCAGCGCGATATAGCCGCCGCCCTGAATCACGATGCGTTTCGGAAGCTCCGGAAGATGAAACACCTCGTTGGACGAGATGACATGCTCGATACCGGGAATTTCGTGCCCGTGATTGGGCGCGCCACCGGTGGCGATCAGCACGTACCGCGCACGCACGACCTCACCAGTGGACAGCCGCAGCCTGTGCGGATCCTCGAACACTGCGCGCGCCTTGACGATGGCCGCGCCGGACTTCTCGACATTGGCGGTGTAGATGCCCTCGAGCCGGGCGATCTCCTTGTCCTTGTTGGCGATGAAGGTCGGCCAGTCGAAGGTCGCCGACGGGATATTCCAGCCGAAGCCGGCGGCGTCCTCGATCTCGTGCTTCACATGCGACGCATAGACCATCAGCTTCTTCGGCACGCAGCCGCGGATCACGCAGGTGCCGCCGAAGCGGTATTCTTCGGCGATCGTGACTCGCGCGCCGTAGCCGGCGGCGATTCGCGCGGCGCGCACGCCGCCCGAGCCACCGCCAATCACGAACAAATCGACGTCGAAGTCACTCATGGGCCGCTCCGGAACGTTCGGGTATCTGTCAGATTTCCTTGCCGCGCTTGCGCATTTCAGCGCGGAACTGGCCGTTGACCTCTTCCGCGAACTGCTGCGCCCACTGCTGCATGTAGTTCATGCTGGCAGAAATCGACTGCGGCTCCTGCGCCAGCAGCTTCTGGCCGAGCGGGGACTTGTAGAATGTCACGAGATCCTTCAACTCCTGCTCGGTGAAATCGCTGGCATAGATCCGCGCCATCTGCTCGCCGATCTCCTTTTCCTTGCCAGCCAGAGCCTGCGCCACGATCAGAGCGACCTCGTTGAGATCCTTCTGGTAGTTCAGATTACTCTGCAGCAGCGTATCCTTGGTCCGCTGCACGATGTTCGGCACGGCGCTTTGGTACATGGCACTGGCGTTCTTCAGGGCCAGGATCTCCTTGGCGGCGGCGATCGCCGCTGGCGTCGCCGGCTTGATCGGTCGGGTCTGGCTCTGCGGCGGCTGCTGGGCATGGGCCGGAAGCGCGGCGCCGGCCAGGCCAACGACGAGGCCGGCGGCGAGCAGCAGGTTCGAACGATAGTTCATCTTGTTCTCCTTGATCGCGGCGTTACGGCCGCTCGAAAATGCGAATACCCTGGGAGCCCGCCAGCATTGCGATGCTGGCCAGTCCGATGAACAGGCCGTGTTCGACGACGCCCGGTATCGAACTGAGCAGTCCGGCGAGACGGGGCGCGTCGGGGATCTGCCCGAGATGGGCATCGATGATCCAGTGGCCCCCATCGGTGACAAAAGCATGGCCGTCGCTGCCCTTCCGGATCGCCATCGGCCCGGATACGCCGCATTGGGCGAACGCCTCGGCAATAGCCCGACGCGTTGCCGCGAGTCCAAAGGGAATGACCTCCACCGGCAGCGGAAAGCGGCCGAGCGTCGCGACCCATTTCGACTCGTCGGCGATGACAATCATGCGGTCGGATGCGGCCGCGACGATCTTTTCGCGCAGCAAAGCGCCGCCGCCGCCCTTGATGAGATTGAGCTGGGGGTCTATTTCATCGGCGCCATCGACCGTGAGGTCGAGCCGGTCCACATCGTCGAGCGTCGTCAGCGGAATGCCGCAACTCTCGGCCTGAGCGCGCGTCGCCTCGGATGTCGGCACGCCAACCACCTTCAGTCCGCCGGCCACCCGCTCGCCGAGCAGTTCAACAAAATGCTTGGCCGTGGAGCCCGTTCCGAGGCCAAGCTTCATGCCGTCGCGGACGTATTCGAGCGCGTTTGCCGCCGCCTGCCGTTTCAGTTCGTCGATCGTCATGAAGAGCCGAAGTCCTCGGTTGCAGTGGAGGGGCCGCAGAGATGCGGCGGCTTATCTAGCGCTGTTCGCCGCAGAGGAACAGGGCCTTACAAGGCATCGTGAAGCCGACCGCCGACGCCGCCACAAGCGACAATCGCTTGCCAGACGGTGAAAGGGCCGGTAGCGATCCCCTATGAGCCATTCGCCGATTGTCGTATTCGATCTGGACGGCACGCTGGTCGACACCGCGCCGGACCTGATCAACGCCCTGAATTACGTGCTGGACCGCGAGGGCCTGGCGCCGGTCCCGATGCATCTGGCGCGCAACATGATCGGCGCCGGCGCCCGCAAGCTGATCGAGCGCGGGCTGGAGCTGGAGGGCCGCACGGCCACGGTGGCCGGCATCGACCGCCTGACCGCCGATTTCATCGACCACTACGCCGCCCATATTGCCGATTTCTCCCGTCCCTTCGAAGGGCTCGAGGAGGCGCTGAATGCGCTATCCGCGCAAAATTACCGCTTCGCTGTCTGCACCAACAAGCTGGAATGGCTGTCCAAGCTGCTGCTCGACCGGCTGGAGCTGAGTGCCCGATTCGACGCGATCTGCGGCGCCGACACCTTCGGCGTATCGAAACCCAATCCGGTCATCCTGCAACAGACCGTTGCCCGCGCCGGCGGAAGCATGGCGTCGGCCATTATGGTGGGCGACGCCGGCCCCGATATCGGGGTCGCCCGCCGCGCCGGCGTCCCGGTGATCGGCGTGGAATTTGGCTATACCGACGTCCCCATCGCCGAGCTCAAACCTGATCGGCTGATCGGCCATATGCGCGAACTGTCAGGCGCGGTCACCGAGCTCGCCGCATCTCGCAAGTCTAATTGAATCAATTACTTAAGCTAAATCCGTGAGACTCTTCCGGCTCGTTAACCATGGATTAACTATGCCCACCCGGACGGTTGCGCGAAAATACCTAGGCTCCTATGGTTACTCGGGGACTGCGGCCAGCCGCAAAAGAGACGGGTCACATATGCGTCGAGTCATCGTAGTTGCAGTCGCCAGCATGAGTCTTGCTGGCTGCGCGTCGTTCTCCATGGATTCCTTCCGGTCGGCGCCGCCGCCCGTGAACCTTCAGCTCGATTCTGTCCCGCCCGGCGCGGATGCCCGTACCTCGCTCGGCCAGAACTGCAAAACGCCCTGCTCCGTTCCTGTCAGTGCCGAAGGCGGTTTCAGCGTGACATTCACGTTGCCCAAGTTCCAGCCGTTGACGGTTCCGGTGTCGGTCACCAAGAATCCCGGCGACATGTTCACCGCTGGCACCACGGTGATTGATCCCAATCCGGTGGTTGGCGAACTTCAGCCGATGACGCCGCCCCGTCGCGCGGCCCGGAAAATGGTGAGGCGCAAGCCTGCGGCCGCCGCTCCGGCCGCTGCTGCTCCTGCCGCCGAAACCCCGTTCCCGGCACCCACTCGCTGATCGCCACGCGTCCGGCACATCGCCCTGCGCGATTGTGCCGGGCACTTGCCATGCCTACATTGGCTCCGTAGAGCTTGAGACGGCGTTGAGGCAAACCGATGGCGGAATTGGGACTGGACCTGAAGGCAACGACTCCGTCCGAGATGACGGATCCGTTCGGCCGTTCCATCAGCTATCTCCGCGTATCGGTCACCGACCGTTGCGACCTGCGCTGCTTCTATTGCATGTCCGAGGACATGACCTTCCTGCCCAAGGCCGACCTGCTCACGCTTGAGGAGCTCGATCGTCTGTGCACGGCGTTCATCGCCAAGGGCGTGCGAAAACTGCGGCTGACCGGCGGCGAACCGCTGGTGCGGCGCAATGTGATGTCGCTGGTCCGCTCGCTGTCGCGGCACCTCGGGACTGGCGCGCTCGATGAGTTGACGCTGACCACCAACGGCTCGCTGCTGGCCAAGTATGCCGGCGAACTGGCGGACTGCGGCGTGCGTCGCATCAACGTGTCGATGGACACGCTCGACCCCGCAAAATTCCGCGCCATCACCCGCTGGGGCGATCTCGACAAGGTGCTGGCCGGCATCGAGGCCGCGCGCGCGGCCGGCCTTGCGGTCAAGATCAACGCGGTGGCGCTGAAGGGCCTCAACGAGGACGAGATCCCCGCGCTGATGGAATGGGCGCACGGCAAGGATATGGCGCTGACGCTGATCGAGGTGATGCCGATGGGCGACATCGGCGAAGGCCGTATCGATCAGTACGTGCCGCTGTCGCTGCTGCGGGCGCGGCTGGCGGCGAAGTACACCCTCACCGACCTGCCCGACAATACCGGCGGCCCGGCGCGCTACGTCCGGGTCGCCGAGACCGGCGGCAAGCTCGGCCTGATCACGCCGATGACCCATAATTTCTGCGAATCCTGCAACCGGGTGCGCATCACCTGCACCGGCACCATCCACACCTGCCTCGGCCACGAGGACGCCACCGACCTGCGCCGGCCGCTGCGCGCATCCGCGGACAACGACCTGCTCAACGCGGCCATCGACAGCGCCATCGGGACCAAGCCCAAGGGCCACGACTTCATTATCGACCGCCGCCACAACCGGCCGAGCGTCAGCCGGCATATGAGCGTGACCGGAGGGTAACCTCCGCGCGGCTGTTCCCTCTTCCGCCTCGCTTTTAGCCCCTGCGTCAATGTGTCATTTTTCCAATTGACGGCGGCTTTGCGCGCTGAAATGGTGCCGCCGCGTCACCTCGCGCAGCTGAAAAAGCTGTAGCTTCTCAATGGGAAGCCGAGCCGAGCGGATGCCGAGGCGACTTCAAGGGGAGAGCAGTGGACGTCATCAAATTCACGCGGGTTATCGACGGCCTGAGCGACATCTTCGGATTTGTCGCCAAATGGCTGGTGCTGCTCGCCTGCCTCATCAGCGCCGGCAACGCCACGATCCGCTACCTGTTCAACTACTCGTCCAACGGCTGGCTCGAGATCCAGTGGTACATGTTCGCCGGGATCGTATTTCTCGGCGCCGCGCAGACACTGCGCCTGAACGAGCATGTGCGCGTCGACCTGGTGTATTCCGCGGTATCGGATCGCACCCGGCTGTGGATCGACATTATCGGCATCATTCTGTTCCTGCTCCCCGCGATGGCCTTCCTGCTGTATCTGACGACGCCGTTCTTTCTCAATTCATGGCGCCTGCAGGAAACCTCGAGCAATGCCGGCGGCCTGATCCTGTGGCCGGTCAAGATGATCCTGCCGCTCGGGTTCCTGCTGCTGCTGCTGCAGGGCCTCGCCGAACTCGCCAAACGGATCGCGGCGCTCGCCGGCGTGGTGAAGCTCGACACCCATTACGAAGCGCCGCTGCAATAGCGGCGTTTTCTTTTCAGCCAGACAATTTCGACCCGAAGAATTCTACAGTCAGGACCGCACGATGTTCTCCTTTGGCGTGATGCCCCCGCTGATGTTCGGCACCATGATCATTTTCATGCTGATCGGATTTCCGGTTGCCTTCTCGCTGGCTGCGGTCGGGCTGTTCTATGGCGTCGTCGGCATCCTCACCGGACACTTCGATCCGGTGTTCCTGCAGGCGCTGCCGTTCCGCTTCTACGGCACGATCTCCAATGACCTGCTGCTGTCGATTCCGTTCTTCACCTTCATGGGCGCCATTCTCGAGCGCTGCGGCCTTGCCGAAGATTTGCTCGAAGGCACCGGACAGCTGTTCGGCAAGGTGCCGGGCGGCCTCGCTTATGCCGTCATCATCGTCGGCGCCATCCTCGGCGCCATCACCGGCACGGTGGCGGCGTCCGTGATCGCCATGGGCGTGATCTCGCTGCCGATCATGATGCGCTACGGCTACGACATGAAGCTGGCCACCGGCGTGATCGCCGCGTCCGGCACCATCACCCAGCTGATCCCGCCGTCGCTGGTGCTGATCGTGCTGGCCGACCAGCTCGGCCGTTCGGTCGGCGACATGTATCTCGGCGCCATCGGCCCTTCGATCCTGCAGGTCGCGATCTTCATCCTCTACATCGTGTTCCTTTCGATCATGCGCCCCAACGCCATGCCGCCGCTGCCGGCCGACGTGCGCGAGCCGCTGAACTGGAAGCTGGTCAGCCGCGTGCTGTGGGGCATGATCCCGTCGATCGTGCTGATCTTCCTGGTGCTCGGCACCATCGGCATGGGCCTCGCGACGCCCACCGAAGCCGGCGCCATGGGCGCGGTCGGCGCCATGGTGCTGGCCGCTTTGCACCGCCGCCTCACCTGGCCGCTGGTCGAACAGGCCATGACCTCGACCATGCGCCTGACCTCGATGGTGGTGTTCATCCTGATCGGCTCGACCTGCTTCAGCCTCGTGTTCCAGGGCATGGACGGCGCGCGCTGGATCGAGCATCTGCTGACCGGTCTGCCCGGCGGCGCGCTCGGCTTCCTGATCTTCGTCAACATTTTCGTGTTCTTCCTGGCGTTCTTCCTCGACTTCTTCGAGATCGCCTTCATCATCATTCCCCTGCTCGCGCCCGTCGCCAGCAAGCTCGGCATCGATCTGGTCTGGTTCGGCGTGCTGCTGTGCGTCAACATGCAGACCTCGTTCATGCATCCGCCGTTCGGCTTCGCGCTGTTTTATCTCCGCGGCATCGCGCCGCCCGAAGTGAAGAGCCGCGACATCTACTGGGGCGCGATGCCCTGGGTGGCGATGCAGATCATCCTGGTGATCATCGTGATCGGCTGGCCCGGCCTCGTCACCTACTGGATCGACAACACCGCGGTGGACACCACCAACGTCAAGATCGACATCCCGCAGATCGACATGCCGGCGCTGGACTTCGGACCGCCGAAGTAACTCTTACGTCCCAGCGCTCAGTCGCGCGCGTCCCCTTCCAGAACTGCCGCCTCGCGGGCCAGCCGATCGGCTTTGACCTTCCGCTTGCGGGCATTGGCCATCAGGCCAATCCGTTCGCTGTCCGAAGCGGCGATGGTGTCGCCAGCGAGGCCATCGCCGAAGCATCTTGCCAGCGTAGGATACGCTGGAAGTGTACGCTGGGCCGTCGGAATCATCTGCGGCCACGCGGCGCGCGGCGGCTGCGGGGTCACAGGTCAAAGAAAGAGGACGAGCGATTGTTGCAGATACGGCATAGAGCCGGTCATCAACCCAGTTTGCCCGTTGCAGCTGCGGCCACCAGTTGGTCCACGACGTAGCGCACGCGGGGGCTGAGCTGCGCCTGGCGCAGCCAGACAGCGTGGACATCGACCGGAGCGGGTGAATAGTCCGGCAGCACCTCCCGCAAGGTGCCACGCTGAAGATGATCGCGAACGAGCGAGACCGGAAGCTGGCATAGGCCCAATCCACCGACCGCGGCATCGACCATGGCTTCCCCGTCGCCCACGTGATGAGTGGCAGGAGGGGCGATGCGCCTGTCCACGGCGCCATCACGCACCCACCATGTCAGTGGCGGTCCTTTCGGCGATCCGACGATGCAGCGATGCGATCGGATATCATCGAGCTTGGTGAGCTCTCCGTGCACCCGCAGATAGGACGGTGCTGCGCAGATCACACGCTCCTGCGTCGCCAGATGTCGCGCGATCAGATTGCTGCTGTCCTTCAAGGTGCCAAACCTGATGGCGAGATCGACATCCTCCTGCAACAGGTCGCTCGTCGCGTCCGTGAAGGTCAGAGTCAGGCTCAGCCCCGGATGTGGCCGCGTGATCTCGATGAGAAGAGGCAGCAGGACACGCCGACCGAATGCAGCGGGCATATCGATATGCAGGCGGCCGCTGAGTACACGATTGCTGGATGACAGCGCGGCCTGGGCTGCCATGATTTCGTCCATCGCAGCGGCGCATGCGGCCAGATAGGCTTCACCATCGCCCGTCAGACGCATCAGGCGAGTGGTCCGGTGGAACAGCTTGAAGCCCAGACGCTGCTCCAGCCGGGCGATGCTCTTGCCCACCGCCGATTTGGTGATGCCCAGTCGCTCTGCTGCTTGTGTGAAGCTGCCCAGATGCGCCGCGGAGACGAAGATGGAGACGCCGGAAAACGGATCTTCGCCTGCCATTGTAGCCCCCACCTCTACTCAAAGTCGCCCGGAGGCCGCTTTATTTCCGGTTATTCTACAGTGTAGCTTACATTTCAATGGCGACCCGCCGGTAAATCTTGTTCGGGCGTGCCGCATCTCAATGAGGAGTTACGCAATGCCTGTCGTTCGTGTCAGCTGGTTCGAAGGCAAGGACCAAGCGCAAAAGCAGAAAGTTGCCGCGGAAATCACCGACAGCATTCTCCGCAATACCGGCACCGATCCCAACTACATCTACGTCATCTTCGAGGACGTGAAGCCGGCCGACTGGGCCGGAGCCGGCAAGCTGTTCGGCGGCTCCACCGTTTAGCAATCCGCCCCTGATCGCTGCCATTGGCCACTGCCTGACCCTTGTCAGGCAGTGCCGTACGCCACGGTTGTTAGCGCCGACGGAACGGCGCTGTTTGGTTTGCACGAAGGACCGACATGGAAAAGACGATGAAGGCCGTCGTGATGTATGCCCCAGGCGGGCCGGAAGTGCTGAAGATCGAAAGCCGGCCCGTCCCGACTGCGAGCGTCGGCCAGGTACTGATCAGGGTGAAAGCATTCGGGCTCAACCGCTCCGAATTGTTCACCCGCCAAGGTCATTCGCCGGGCGTTCAGCTCCCGCGCATCCTGGGCATCGAGGCTACGGGAACCGTCGCCGACGCGCCCGGCGGCGAGTTTGCGGTGGGTGACAAGGTTGCCACCGTCATGGGAGGCCTCGGCCGCACCTTCGACGGTGGTTATGCAGAGTATGTGCTGGTGCCCGCAGGAAATGTCAGGACATTTGTCAGCGATATGCCCTGGGAGAAGTTGGGAGCCTTGCCGGAGATGCTGCAGACCGCCTGGGGTGCCTTATTTCGCGCACTTCGGATCCGGTCTGGCGAACGGCTGCTGATCCGCGGCGGCACGACCTCGGTGGGCCTTGCGGCCGCGGCGATCGCCAGGGCGCATGGAGCCGAGGTGGCAGGTACTTCTCGCCATATCGAAGGCGAGCGCCTGATCCGGAAGAACGGCGCGGATCGCTTCTTCCTCGACGATGGGACAATTGCCGAGCGCGTAAAACGCGACTGGGACGGCGGGGCCGACAAGGTGCTGGAGCTGATCGGCACCTCGACTCTCGCCGATTCCATCGCAGCAACTCGCGAGCCGGGCATCGTCTGCATGGCGGGAATGGTCGGCGATCAATGGTCGTTTCAGAACTTCGCGCCGATGGATGTGATTCCCACGGCTGTCTCGCTCACGACCTATTCGGGCGGCATCGAAGATTTCATGGCCATGCCGCTGCAGGATTTGATCGACCGGGTCGCCGCGGGATCGCTGCCGGTCGTCGTCGGCCGGGTCTTCCGACTGGGCGACATCGTGGAAGCGCATCGCACGATGGAGAATAACGGGGCCGGCGGAAAGATCGTGGTGCTCACCAGCTGATCGCCGCGTCAGCTGCACCGTCACCGAGCCGATCGAGGCTTGTGCAACGCGCTTTCCAGGCAGAAGAAACCTGACCCTCGTGGGTTACGACCTCCTTGCCGCCGTCAATGGCAGCTCGTTCGGACCTGTCCATCCGCCCGGTTGCTGATAGCGGCTGAGAGCCTGCTCCATATCGGCCCATGCAGCTCCGGGACACGCCCCTGCTTCAATCCAAACCGATCACACTCCAAAATCCATACTGAGGGAAGGTCGACCCGAGCGGTCCGTTTGAAATGCCGTGCTGGCAATCGAAATGGCGCAGGCGCTATGGTATACAAGCTGCTTGGTGTGAATGGATCCCCAGACGCCGCATGACAATTCCGAACGCGCTCTATGCGATCAACATCACGATGGAAGACGAGACCGAAAGGCGGGCCTCCGGCATCATCGGGCTGCGCGACGGACAGATCGTCGGCGGCGACAGTTTTTTCTACTACACAGGGGCCTACACCGCAGACGACGGCAAATGGAAAGGTGAATTGATCACTCACCAACACACAGACACGCCGGGAAAAAGCCCATTGTTCGGCGGGCGTGAAGTTGGCTGCGGGTTCTCAGGGACCTACGCAAATGGTACGGCTCAAGTCCATGGGACAGCCCTGGTGGGCAAAGCCAGCATCGCATTCCGGGCCACCATGCGATTGCTGGTGCCCTTCGCGCCGGGCCCCGTCTAGGCGCCTCCCCGTGAACGGCGCGTTACGTTCGTCCGGCGTCCGCCACCGCCTCGGTCGCCAACGTCTTGACGACCACCAGCCGTTTGACGCTGCCGTTCTGGAACGCTCTCAGGAAGGCGTCATAGTCCTTAAACGACACGCACCCGTTCGAGTCGCCGTTGGGACCCAGCAGGTAGCTGTGGGTGAGCAGGCCGGTCCTGCCGTACAGATCGCCCTCGCCGATCGGCGTCATCCGCAGCGCCTGAACGCCATGGAATAGTTTCTCTCGCGGCTTGAGCTCATAAACCTGCGGCGGCGTCGGACCGCGATCTTTCACGTCGACATAACGCACGTCGTCGAGGAGTTCGCGATAGCCGGAGTGAGCCTCCAATCGCGTTCCATCGGGCATGTAAACCGTGCGGGCCGAAATGTCGTAGAGGGCCGTCTGGTGGCCCGGCGCGACCATTCCGGAAGGCCGGTCTGAACCATCGTTGCCAATCCCGCCATCGGGGGACGCAGAAGCCAACGTGGCTCCAGGGGGCTGCAACATTGCAAAGGCCTTGCGGAGCGCCGCGCTCACCTCGCTCAGGGGATCGGACGATGGCGGCTTAGCAACATCGACCGACGGGCCCAGGCTGGCCGTCAGGCTCGATATGGGAGGCCGCACGCGCGGCAAGGGAACTTTGGGGACAGGTGCCTCGGCCACAGGAGCCTCTGTGCTGGCGCTCAGCATGGCCTGCGACAGTTCCTGCTTCGCCCGATCGAGCTGGGCCTGCGAGGCTGTCGGGCTGAATTCTGCGGGCGCGCTGACGACGAAGCGGTCCGCAAATGTAACCGCCCCCTGGTCGACGGCCCGCGTGGCGGGAACGACGACCGCCTGTGAACCGGCCACAACTGCCCACACACCCGCCGCGACGAGCGTCAAACCAAGCCAGATTGAACCGGCAAGAGCCAAACTCGGTTTAACGCTGGGTGCTCGAACAGCGGCCAACGGAGGTCCCCACATTGATCGGGCGGAAAAATGCGCTTTCGCGGCGGTTTCGTCAATTGGTCGGCCGCCGAGAAGGGTGCAGAGGAACCACCTGACCACGGGGTTCCGCCTGGCCCCTTGACGTGCCTATTTCGCCCGGCGGTATCCGGGAATGCATCACACAATACGAAGGCGGTGTCGTCGGGGTGGCGGGCCGCGCACCACGGCCGTTGACCGGTGCGCTGCAGCCGAGTCGCCGGGGCGGAGGTTTGCAAGGGCAGGATCCCGGCCAAAGACGCGCGCGCGACAAAGCGAGATGCGACGTCCATTTCGGGGATCACGGCTTCCTTGCTGCCGTCAATAGCAGCTCGTTGGGACCTTCCCATCCCCCCGGCCGCTGATACCGGCTGAGAGCGTGCTCCATATCGGCCCAGGCGGCATCGGCTTTCGTTGGGTCGAGGCTCTTCAATATTTGCACAATCGGCCCCGCCGACGTCCTGATGAATTTGATGTAGTCTTTGACATCAGGAAGGTTAAACGGCGCCGCAATCCTGGCCGTTGCGACGTCGTGAAATCCCGCCTGCGCAAACAGGCTATCGATCAGACCGGGCTTGCCGAGGCTCAGGAGTCCACCCGGCCGAAAGGGATCGCCCATCGGCAAGCCGGCGTGCCTCAGCGCCGTTGACATCAGCGTCGTCACGCAAGGATTGGCCTGCGGGCTTCCGAACACCATCGTACAGACCCCGCCGCCGGGTTTCAGCACCCGCGCCATCTCGCGCAATCCCTGCAGCGGGTCTGCGAAAAACATCAGCCCAAGCCGACAGACCACCGCGTCGAACGTGGAATCCTCAATCTGCAATTCCTGTCCGTCCGAAACACGGATCTCGACATGGCGATGACCCGCGGCGGCGGCCTGCCTTCCTGCGAATTGGAGAATCTCCGGCGACAGATCGGTGGCCAGCACATAGCCTTGGGGGCCGACCCGGTTGGCGATGTCCAGGGTCTGGTCGCCGGCGCCGGCGGCCACATCGAGGACATGGGAGCCCGGCTTGACTCCGGCCATTCCGAGCATCGCCTGCGTCGCCTCATGCAGCCACGGCCGAATGATGGCGCCAGCGTCGCTCCAGCCCTGGGCCATCTGATCCCACTGCGCGCGCACCGCCGCCGTGGCAGTTTCGTTGGCGACGGAAGGCTGGCTTTTCATGACACGCTCTTTCGAATTGTTCGGCATCGCCCGCGATACAGATCGGTCATGCTGCGGACCGGCAACCGTTTCAGATCGAATCATTCCGGTTTGGTCTTGCCGTCGCCAACAATGACTTTCCATTTGGTCAGCTCACTCTGCAGATGCGCAGCGAATTCGCGCCGTGAGCCATTGATCCGCGCGTACCCCAGCGCCTCCAGCCTGTCCTGCACGTCTGACAGCTCCATGATCCGGCTGATTTGCCTGTGTCTGAGCTCGACCATGTCGTCAGGGGTTCCCCTGGGAAGCAGCATCCCGTTCCAGAAGCCCACCTCGTGGTTAGGTATTCCCGCCTCCTCCAGAGTGGGGACGTCGGGAAACTCGCGACTGCGCCGCTTGTCGGCAACCGCCAGCATGCGAAGCTTGCCGTCGCGCACCAGCGGAGCGACGATCGGAAGCGTGAGATGCAAGATCTGGGTATGACCGGCAACCGTCGAGGTGACCGCCGGTGGCCCGCCCTGGAACGGGACGTGCACGACGTCGAGCCCGAGCGTCCGTTTGAACAGGCGTTCGCTTGCGAGATGCGGCGAAGAACCATAACCGGGCGAGGCGTAATTATACTTGCCGGGGTTCGCCTTCACCAGGGCGACAAGCTCCTTGATCGTAGTCGCAGGCACCGAGGGATTGACCGAAATCGTTTCGGGCGCCGCTATCAACAGCGTGACGGGCATAAAACTGTCAGGAACCTCATAGGTGAGTTTTTCGCCGATCGCCGACTGGACGACGAAGTTCTGATTGACGATGACCATCGTGCAGCCGTCAGGCAAAGCTCTGGCAGATGTCGCGGTGCCGATCATCCCGCCGGCCCCAGGGAGATTCTCGACATAGAACCGTCCACCGGACTCGGAAAGCTTTTGCGCCAGAATGCGTGCGATCACGTCGTCGGGCGACCCGGGCGGGTACGACACTATGATCCTGGCGGGTTGCGTGCATTCGACGCTTGCCGGCTGCGCGATTGCGGACGACATGACGCTTATTGTGAGCAATCCCAGAACCAGCGGCCGCAGGCTTTTCATCTCGTTCTCCCGGATGTCGCAAGCCGCCGAGCATTCAGCGGACTGACAGCGCGGCTGATCGAAGCCTAGACAGTCGGTACAGCGGACGGCAGCCGCAGGATTGCGCTACCCGGCCGCAAAAGTGCATAATCGCCGCATGCTCGACTGGAACGATCTGAAGTATTTTCTGGCGGTCGCCCGGCATCACAGCACGATCGCCGCCGGGAAATCGCTGGGGATCAGTCAGTCGACAGTGCAAAGGCGCCTGACTGAACTGGAGCGCGCGATCGGACAGCCGTTGGTGAAGCGTCACCCGTCAGGCTATCGCCTGACGACATTCGGCGAGGAGTTGTTGCCCCATGCCGAGCGCATCGAAGCCGCCGTGATCGACTTCGAGCGACGCGCAAACGATGAGGCCCACGATCTGACCGGCGTGATCCGCGTGACCTGTCCGGAGCCGATCATCGGCCGCATGACGAAATCGTCGCTCGTCGACCGCTTCCACAGCCGCTATCCGAAGCTTCGCATTGAATTCGTGACGAGCGATCGTTACCTCGATCTATCCAAGGGCGAAGCCGATGTTGCGTTCCGGTCCGGCGATACCAATGACGACGAACTCGTCGGCCGCAAGATCGCGGATTCGATCTGGGCGGTCTATGCGAGCCGCGGTTACATCGAGCAGCACGGAAAGCCGGCGGCGATTGGGGATCTGCCAAACCATCAGCTTGTCGGGTTCGATGAAACGTTGAGTGCGCACCGCGCCTCCATATGGCTTCAGAACGTCGCGCCAGCGGTCAAGCTGTCGGCACGGACCAACAGTGTCCTCGGTCTCATCTATGCGGTGAAGTCAGGGCTAGGGCTCGGGCCGCTGCCAGCCTCTCTCGGCGATGCCGAGCCGGATCTCGTGCGCGTGCTCGGGCCAGTTCCGGAAATGTCGCGCAGCTGGCGCCTGTTGACGCATCCTGATCTCCGGCGTCTCCCGCGCATTGCGGCGTTCTTCGACTTCATCGTGGCGGAGCGGGAGCTGGTGAAATCGATTCTGGCCTGACCGATCGGGACGGTTCTGCAAATCACACTCAGGACATCAACAACCATGTCCGCCCTGCCCGCCCGGACGGTGATTTGCAACAATCTGCCATTGGCTAGCCCTCGAACACCACCTCCGCTTCGCCGAGCGTCTCGAAGCGGACCACGCAGCGGTCGCCAACCTTGAGAAAATCCATCCCGGTCCAGCTGCCGGTGGTGACGATCTGGCCGGCCTTCACCCCATCAGCCATCATGTTGGCCAGCGCCACCGCCGCCGCCAGCGGATCGCCGAACGGATGACCGCCCTGCTTGTCGTGCACCGGTGCACCGTTGACCAGCATGGTGATGCGCAGATTCGGCAGGTCGATGTGCGACCAGTCGGCGATCTCCGGCCCGAACACCAGCCCGCCATTGATGGTGCAGTCCGCGAGCTGCTCGAGGTTCGGCCGGCCGCGCGGATTGCGATAGCGGCCCGACACGATCTCGATGACCGGCAGCACGGCAACGGCCCCGGCAACTTCGTCCCGCGTATAGGGCGCATCCTTCGGCGGCAGGTCGCGGATGAAGCGAAAGGCGATCTCGCCTTCCACGCCGCAATGCGGCACTTCGGCGGGCGCCATCCGCGCCGGGCTGGGGCGGATCATGCGCGCATAGATCAGGCCGCGGGTCGGCTCGCCGTCCGGCGGGGCGTTGGCCTTGAAGCCGCCGACGGCGTCGCCCAACAGCATCGCCACGCGATCCTGGATCGCGTGGGCTTCGGCCACCGACGCCGGCACCACCGGAAGCGCCTCGATCAGCCTGCCGCTGCGGCGCGCGTCGGCGAGTATCCCGGCAGCGGTTTCGATCTCTGATTCGGTCATGGCGAGAATCCTGTTTCCGCCAACACTAGCGGATTCGCCAATCGTCGGCGGAGCGAGATCAACTCAACAAAAAGCCCGGCCCTCTTGCGAAGGCCGGGCTTCCTGTCCGTCGTTATCTGCCGATCAGCCGCGGGTGCGCGAGCGGATCATGAAGCTGTCATAGGTATATTCGGCGACCTGCCACCACAGATATTCATCCGAACGGTAGGCCTGCATGGCGTCGATCGACTTCTTGAAGTCGGGGTTCTTGGCGGAGATTTCGCCCCACAGCTCGTTGGTCGCCTTGAGGCAGGCGTCGAGCACTTCGTTGGTGAACGGGCGGAGCTGGGTGCCGCCGGCGACCAGCTGCTTCAGCGCGCCCGGGTTCTGCATATCGTAGCGGGCCGCCATCCAGGTGTTGGCGTTGGTGCAGGCATTGGTCAGGATCGACTGGTAGCTCTTTGGCAGCGCATTGAACTTGTCGAGATTGGTGAAGGCGTGCACGGTCGGGCCGCCTTCCCAGAAGCCGGGATAGTAGTAGTACTTGGCGACCTTCTGGAAGCCCAGCTTCTGGTCGTCATAGGGACCGACCCACTCGGCGGCGTCGATGGTGCCCTTTTCCAGCGACGGATAGATGTCGCCGCCGGCGAGCTGCTGCGGCACGACGCCGACCTTCTGCAGCACCTGGCCGGCGATGCCGCCGATGCGCATCTTCAGGCCGGACAGGTCGGCGACGGTCTTGATCTCCTTGCGGAACCAGCCGCCCATCTGGGTGCCGGTGTTGCCGCAGGGCATGCCGACCACGCCGAACTTCTTGTAGAACTCGTTGGCGAGTTCGTTGCCGCCGCCCTGGAACAGCCAGGAATTCTGCTGGCGGGCGTTGAGGCCGAACGGCACCGAGGCGTAGATCGCGAAGGTCGGATCCTTGCCGACGTAGTAGTACGACACGGTGTGGCACATCTCGACGGTGCCGTTCGAGGTGGCGTCCAGCGCCTGCAGTCCGGGCACCAGTTCGCCGGCCGCGAACACCTGGATCTGAAACTTGTTGTCGGTCATCTCGGCGACCTGCTTCGCCATGTATTCGGCGCCGCCATAGATGGTGTCGAGCGACTTCGGGAAGCTCGAAGCGAGGCGCCACTTCACCTCGGGTGCCGACTGCGCGATGGCCGGTGAAGCGACCGCGGCCACGGCGGCCCCGGCTGTTGTTACCTTCAAAAATTCACGACGCTTCATATGGCCTCTCCTTGTTGCGGGCGTTTCCCAGAATCCCCGTGAGCATGTTCAACAGCGACATGAAAATGGCATCGCCGAGACGCTCTCGTGACGGCTCTCTAACACGGATAGTCCGCCGCTGAAAACGCGGCGAGCCCCCTCGCCGCTGCAATTAAACGAAAGTTCTATGCGACACGGCAGCCACCGCGATCCCCGCTGACGCGTTCAGGCTGCGGCGGTGGCCAGCTGGAGCTGATCGCGGACCTGGGCCGCGATCGACCGGTAGATCGCCGCATGCGGGCCGTCCGGCTCGCTCACCACCACCGGCGTGCCGGCGTCCGACATGGCGCGAATCGACATGTGCAGCGGCACCTCGCCGAGGAACGGCACGCCGAGACGCTCGGCCTCGTGGCGCGCGCCGCCATGGCCGAAGATGTCCGATCTGGTGCCGCATTCCGGACACTGGAAATAGCTCATATTCTCGATGATGCCGAGCACCGGCACGTTGACCTTGGTGAACATCGCCAGACCGCGGCGGGCATCGATCAGAGCGAGGTCCTGCGGCGTCGAGACGATGACGGCGCCCTTCAGGGGCACGTTCTGCGCCAGCGTCAGCTGGGCGTCGCCGGTGCCGGGCGGCATGTCGACGACGAGCACGTCGAGGGTGCCCCAGGCGACGTCGCGCAGCATCTGGGTGATCGCCGACATCACCATCGGCCCGCGCCAGATCATCGCGGTCTCCTCCTCCACCAGGAAGCCGATCGACATGATCGACAGCCCGAACTTGGCGATCGGAATCATCTTCTTGCTGTCGTCGAGAACAGGCTTTTCGCGGATGCCGGTCAGTCGCGGCACCGACGGGCCGTAGATGTCGGCATCGAGCAGCCCGACGCGCAGGCCGAGGTCGCGCAGCCCCAGCGCCAGGTTGAGCGCGGTGGTCGATTTGCCGACGCCGCCCTTGCCGGAGGCCACCGCGATCACCGCACTGATGCCGGGGATTTCCGCCTGTTTCGACATCGGCGAGGCGGGCCCTGGGCCGGGCGCAGGCCGATGCGCCGACACCGGCTGCACGCCCTGCTTGTGGCTGTGCGGCGCAGGCGCAGCACCCGGCTTGCGTTCGG
>DATCUS010000194.1:0-5630 GCA_036561845.1 Tardiphaga sp.
GGCCGCGGGTTGCGCGCCATCGCCACCTGCGCCGAGCCGGTCAGGGTGACCGTCGTGTTCAGGACGCCGTCGGCCTTGACCATGGCGAACAGCGTCGCAGCGTTCTGGCGCGACAGCCGGACGCAGCCGTGAGACGCCGGCGTGCCGAGCCGGCTGACCGAGTCGGTGCCGTGGATGGCGTGGCCCTGCTTGGTGAAGAAGATGGAATTCGGCATCGGCGCGTCGTCGAATTCCTTGGAATAGTGGTCTTCCTCCATGCGGAAGGTGCGGAAGCTGCCGTTGGGCGTCTCATGGGCGACGTCGCCCGACGAGACCGGCCAGCTATATTTCTCGACGCCGTCGACGGCGACGGTCATCTGCTGGGCGTCCTTATCGATAGTAATGGCTATTTTGGCCTCTGAGGGCCCGGCGAGGGCTATCATGCCGAGGATAGTCGCGAAGATGAAACGCATCTGACTTTGGCCTCCGGCCACCACTGAAACGCCGCCTGTCCGTGCTTTCCACCAATATGCATAGCGCAAGCGTCGGTTTCCAGTGACAGTTTCGTGCATCGTTAATGCCCCGGACGGCTTTCCTATGGCGCCGTCGGGGCGAAAACCGGTCCGGCCCAGCGTCGTGAAATTGATCTACGTCAGTGCAACCAATCGGTCACTTTGACGTTATTGAGTTCCACGCGGTGATTGAACGAACGTGGTCATCCAGAGGAATTCAACATGAAGACCAAGACATCGATCCTGTCCGTCAGCCCGGTCATGGCTAAGCTCGCAATGCTGGCCGGCGTGCTGGCGGTGCTGGCCATTCCGCATGTGGCGCAGGCACAAGGCGTCATTCGCGGAGCCGATCAAGGTGCCCGCCAGGGCGTTCGTGAGGGTAACCGGGCGGCCGGTCCGGTCGGCGGCGTGGTTGGCGGGGCCCTCGGCTTGGGGGTCGGTGCAGCTGTGGGCGGCGTCAAGGGTGTGCTCGGCATTCCCGAAGGACGTAGCCGCGAGTGCCGCGGCTATTACGACAGGCGTCATCGTTTCCACTGCTACCGTCGTTAATCTCAAGCTGATTTAAAGCAAACGGCCCGGATGATCCGGGCCGTTTTCATGTGGGCCGGTTGCTCAGTCTCAGTTCTTCAGCTTGTAGCCGGTCTTGAAGATCCACCACACGGTGACCATGCAGGCCGCCAGGAAGAACAGCGTCACCGATACGCTCAGCACTACGCTGACATCGGAAATCTCGTAGAAGCTCCAGCGGAAGCCGCTGATCAGGTAGACCACCGGGTTGAGCAGCGTGATGGTGCGCCAGCCCGAGGGCAGCATGCTCACCGAATAGAAGCTGCCGCCGAGAAACGTCAGCGGCGTCACCACCAGCAGCGGGATCGCCTGCAGCTTCTCGAAGCCGTCGGCCCAGATGCCGATGATGAAGCCGAACAGGCTGAATGTCACTGCGGTCAGCACCAGGAAGGTCAGCATCCACCACGGATGCAATATGTGCAGCGGCACGAACAGGCCGGCGGTGGCCAGAATGATCAGGCCGAGCAGAATCGACTTGGTGGCGGCCGCGCCGACATAGCCGAGCACGACCTCGATATAGGACACCGGCGCCGACAGCAGCTCGTAGATCGTGCCGGTGAACTTCGGAAAATAGATGCCGAACGAGGCGTTGGAGATGCTCTGCGTCAGCACCGACAGCATCACCAGGCCCGGGACGATGAAGGTGCCGTAGCTGACGCCTTCCACCGAAGTGATGCGCGAGCCGATGGCAGCACCGAAAACCACGAAATACAGCGATGTCGAAATCACCGGCGAAACGATGCTTTGCAGCACGGTGCGCCAGGTGCGCGCCATTTCGAACAGATAGATGGCGCGGACGGCCCGGAAATTCATGCTCATTTCCTCACCAGGCTGACGAAAATATCTTCCAGCGAACTCTGCGTGGTGTCGAGATCGAAAAACCGGATGCCGGCTTCGCGCAGGTCGCTCAGCAGGCTGGTGATCCCGGTGCGCTCGCTCTTGGTGTCGTAGGTGTAGATCAACTGATCGCCGTCGGCGGCAAGCTCGAGGTGATAGTCCGAAAGACTCGCAGGAATCGCGGCGACCTTACCCTGCAGGTGCAGCTTCAGGCGCTTCTTGCCGAGCTGCTGCATCAAAGCCGTCTTGTCCTCGACCAGGATGATCTCGCCCTTGTTGATGACGCCGATCCGGTCGGCCATCTCTTCGGCTTCCTCGATGTAGTGCGTGGTCAGGATCACCGTGACGCCGGCGGCACGCAGCGTGCGCACCACCTCCCACATGCCCTTGCGCAGCTCGACGTCGACGCCCGCGGTGGGCTCGTCGAGAAACAGGATCTGCGGCTCATGCGACAGTGCCTTGGCGATCATTACCCGGCGCTTCATGCCGCCGGACAGAGTGACGATCTTGCTGTCCTTCTTGTCCCACAGCGACAGGTCCTTCAGCACCTTCTCGATATGATCGGGATTCTTCGGCTTGCCGAACAGGCCGCGGCTGAAAGACACCGTGGCCCACACCGTCTCGAAAGCGTCGGTGTGCAGTTCCTGCGGCACCAGGCCGATCAGTTCGCGCGCGGCGCGGAACGAGCCGACATTGTCGTGGCCGTCGACCACCACCTTGCCGGAGGTCGCATTGGCGATGCCGCAGATGATGCTGATCAGCGTCGTCTTGCCGGCGCCGTTCGGCCCCAGCAGCGCAAAGATCTCGCCGCGGTTGATGTCGAGGTCGATGCCCTTGAGGGCGGTGAAGCCCGAGGCATAGCTCTTGGTCAGGCTGGATATGGAGATGATGGGGGGCATGGGGGACTTAATGATATGAATCGGGACGGCCGCGTCGGGCGCGGTGTGAGTACATAGGAACGCTCACGGGCAGGCGCAATCGCAGGCGTGGCAAATTTGCAGTTATTCTGCGGCGTCGTAATCGATCTCGACGATCGTGCCGCCATCTGCGGCATCGGAAAATTGCGGATCGTTCTGCAACTGTTCGATGGTGCGCGGTACGGGGAGATCCGTGGTGCCGTCCGGATTTGTCCAGTTCCCGGCCACGGATTCGAGAGTCTCCTCGGCCTCTTCGATCGCTTCATCGAGACTGTCGCCAGCGGTGACGAGGCCGGGAAAATCGGGAAACGATACGCGAAAGCTGCCGCCCGCATCCTTTTGAATCAACGCAATATAGACCGGCACTTCACACCCGCTCGACGAAACTGTCGACCACCTTTTTCTCGCCGGCCTTTTCGAACGCAATCGTCAGCTTGTTGCCGTCGATCTTGGTCACCGCGCCGTAGCCGAATTTCTGATGGAAGACGCGGTCCTGCAGCGTGAATGCCGACTCTGTGCCGGTGGATTTCGCGATCAGCTCGCCTTCGATGGTCATCGGACCGTTTCTGCCGCGGGAGAAGCCGCTGCCCGGCGCGTCGCTGCGTGACGACGAGAATGGCGACTGGCTTTCGTTGAAGCCGCCGCCGGCCTGTCCGCCGCCCTTGCGCGACTTGTTGGCCTGGGCGCGCTGCCAGCCCGGTGTTGAATAGCTGGAGCCGAAGGATTCGACGTTGTCGAAGCGCGACGGGCCATAGCCGCTGTTGCCGCCCCAGTTATTGCCGCCCTTGGATTCGGTGATCTCGACATTGTCTGCCGGCAATTCATCGAGGAAGCGCGACGGCAGCGTCGTGTTCCAGGTGCCGTGGATGCGCCGGTTGGTGGCGAAATAGAGTTTGGCGCGCTTGCGGGCGCGCGTAATACCCACGTGGGCCAGCCGGCGCTCTTCCTCGAGGCCGGCGCGGCCCTGGTCGTCAAGCGCACGCTGGTGCGGAAACAAGCCTTCCTCCCAGCCCGGCAGGAACACGTTGTCGAATTCCAGCCCCTTGGCCGAGTGCAGCGTCATGATCGACACCGCGTCCTCGTCGGCGCCGCCCTCGCGGTCCATCACCAGCGAGATATGTTCGAGAAAGCCCTGCAGGTTCTCGAATTCTTCCATCGAGCGGACCAGCTCCTTGAGGTTCTCAAGCCGGCCTGCTGCGTCGGCGGAACGGTCCTTCTGCCACATCTCGGTATAGCCGCTCTCGTCGAGCACGATCTCGGCGAGCTGGGTGTGGGTGATGGCGTCGCGCTGGGTGCGCCAGCGCTCGAAGTTCAGCATCAGCTCGCGCAGGCTGCCGCGCGCCTTCGGCTTCATCTCGTCGGTGTCGACGACGAGACGGGCGGCTTCCGACAGCGGGATCTTTCGCTTGCGGGCATGGTCGTGCAGCATCTGCACGGTGGCGTCGCCGAGGCCGCGCTTGGGCACATTGACGATGCGCTCGAAAGCGAGGTCGTCGGCGGGCGAATTGATCACCCGGAGATAGGCCAGCGCATCTCGGATCTCGGCGCGCTCGTAGAAGCGCGGGCCGCCGATCACGCGATAGGGCAGGCCAAGGGTGACGAAGCGATCTTCGAATTCGCGCATCTGGAACGAGGCGCGCACCAGGATGGCGATGTCGTTGAGCTTGTGGCCCTCGCGCTGCAACTGCTCGATTTCCTCGCCGATGGTGCGGGCTTCCTCTTCGGAATCCCAGCAGCCGGTAACGGTGACCTTTTCGCCGGCGACGTCCTCGGTGCGCAGCGTCTTGCCGAGCCGGCCTTCGTTGTGCGCGATCAAATGCGAGGCGGCGGCGAGGATGTGGCCGGTGGAGCGATAGTTGCGCTCCAGCCGGATCACCTTGGCGCCGGGAAAATCGTGGTCGAAGCGCAGGATGTTGTCGACCTCGGCGCCGCGCCAGCCATAGATCGACTGGTCGTCGTCGCCGACGCAGCAGATGTTTTTCAGCGGCGAGGCCGCCGGCGGCAAGGCGGCAGCCTGTTCGCGTTCTTCGTCGGGAGAGAAGGGGATGGCTTGCGCCGCTCTGGGACCGGTCGCCGACTGCGACAGCAGCCGCAGCCACAGATACTGCGCCACGTTGGTGTCCTGATATTCGTCGACCAGGATGTATTTGAAGCGCTGCTGGTACTGCCGGAGCACGTCGGGATGCTCACGGAACAGGCGGATGCCTTCCAGCAGCAGGTCGCCGAAATCGGCCGCGTTGAGCGTCTTCAGCCGTGCCTGATAGGCGGCATAGAGCTTGCCGCCGCGGCCGTTGCCGAACACGGCGGCTTCGCCGGCGGGCACCTGCGACGGCGTCAGGCCGCGGTTCTTCCAGCCGTCGATCAGCCCCGCCAGCATCCGCGCCGGCCAGCGCTTGTCGTCGATGTTGTCGGCCGCCAGCAACTGCTTGAGCAGCCGGATCTGGTCGTCGGTGTCGAGCACGGTGAAATTCGACGTCAGCTGCACCAGTTCGGCGTGGATGCGCAGGATGCGGCCGCCGATCGAGTGGAAGGTGCCGAGCCACGGCATGCCCTCGACCGCCTGGCCCAGCATCAGGCCGAGGCGGTGCTTCATCTCCCGCGCCGCCTTGTTGGTGAAGGTCACCGACAGGATCTCGGCGGGGCGGGCCCGGCCTGTGGTGAGGATGTGCGCGATCCGCGAGGTCAGCACCTTGGTCTTGCCGGTGCCGGCGCCTGCCAGAACGAGAACTGGACCATCGAGCGTCTCGACGGCATCGCGCTGCTCGGGATTGAGGCCCGCCAAGTACTGGGCCGGCGCCGCCTGCGCGCGGGCGCGCGC
>DATCUS010000195.1:0-12366 GCA_036561845.1 Tardiphaga sp.
CGCGAGCTTCGGCTCGGCAAGCCACGTCAGACTATCGGGCGAAGCGAGCGAAGGATGTCACGCCGTAGCCCGAAGGGTGTAGGCGGACGGGAAATATTCAGCTAAATTTTATCGATCACTCGCAGGCAAGCTCAGCCAACGACGAGTCATGGATCCGCAAGGCCATGAAGTATGTCTACATACTAGAAAGCCTCGACTCCGAGCATTTCTACGTCGGCATTGCCGACGATCTGCCTGCACGATTAAAGAAACATAATGCGGGCGAAGTGCCTCACACGTCGAAATATCGCCCGTGGCGAATCAAGACCTATGTCGCGTTCAGCGACGAACGGCAGGCTTTCGCCTTCGAGCAATATCTGAAGTCCGGATCCGGCCGCGCCTTCGCAAAGAAGCGCCTCTGACGCTCACTCCCCCAGCGCCGCAATAAGTCTGTCCCTCAGCGCGACCAGTTCGCTCTTCAACGACACCAACTCATCGACCGAACAGGCCGAGGCCGCCAGCACGCCTTGCGGCACGGTCTTCGCCTTGTCCCGCAGTGCGTGTCCTTGCGGCGTCAGCGCAATCAGCACCTGACGCTCGTCTTCGGCACTGCGGGTGCGACGAATCAGCCCGGCGGCCTCGAGCCGCTTTAGCAGCGGCGTCAGCGTGCCCGAATCCAGAAACAGCCGCTGGCCGATGTCCTTGACCGGGACGTCATCGCGCTCCCACAGCACCAGCATCACCAGATATTGTGGATAGGTTAGCCCCAGCCGCTCCAGCAACGGCTTGTAGATGCGGTTGAAGGCATGTGCGGTGGAATACACCGCGAAACAGATCTGGTTGTCGAGCTTCAGCGGCGGATGCGCTGCGGACTTCCTTGCCATCGCCATCTCCGAATCTGATGCGTCGTAGCGCCAATCTGGCCCCTCGCCGCCTCACAATCAATTGACCACAATTAAATTGCCGCGTCGACATTTTATATTGTGCACAATCTAGTTGTGCGCAATATTCATGGCGTTGAATTCGCACAAGGAGCTCACATGTCAGTCAACGTCCTCTACAAGACCAGCGCCAAGGCCACCGGCGGCCGCGATGGCCGTGCCGCCACCCTGGACGGCGCGCTCGACGTCAAACTCACGACCCCGAAGGAATTGGGCGGCGCCGGCGGTGCCGGCAACAACCCTGAGCAGCTGTTCGCAGCGGGCTACGCGGCCTGCTTCATCGGCGCGATGAAGTTCGTCGCGTCGCAGGGCGGCCCGAAGGTACCCGCCGACGTGGCGGTGACCGCAACGGTCGGCATCGGACCGCGTTCGGCCGGCGGTTTCGGTCTGGATGTCGAACTCGCGGTGTCGCTGCCGGGCCTTGCCCGCACCGAGGCCGAGACGCTGGTGGAGAAGGCGCACCAGATCTGCCCGTATTCCAATGCCACCCGGGGCAATATCGACGTCCGCTCCACGATCGTCTGATCGAATGCCATGCCGGCTCGCCAGTCTCTGGCGGGCCAGCTTTCCGCCAGCCATGCCGTCCGCTTCGGGGCAACAACCGAAATCGCATGGCGGCCTGCGTTTGCGAAGACGCGCTTTGGATGGTTTATGGGTCGGACGACCACAACAAAAGCATCAGAAACGCCTCATGATCCCCAATATTGCTCCCGGCGCCATCGCCGGTCTGCGCGTGATCGACCTGTCGCGCGTCCTCGGTGGACCCTATTGCACGCAGATTCTTGCCGATCACGGCGCCGACGTCATCAAGGTGGAGCCGCCGGCGGGCGACGAGACCCGCGACTGGGGCCCTCCGTTCCACGACGACGACGCCGCGTACTTCATCGGCGCCAACCGCAACAAGCGCTCGATCGGCCTCGACCTCGCCTCCGAGGCCGGCCGCGTGGTGCTGATGCGCATGCTCGAAGATGCCGACGTCATGATCGAGAATTTCAAGCCCGGCACGCTCGACAAATGGGGCATCGGCAACGATGTGCTGCGCGAAAAATTCCCGAAGCTGGTCCATTGCAGGATTTCCGGCTTCGGCGGCGACGGTCCCCATGGCGGCCATCCCGGCTATGACGCCATCATCCAGTCGATGGTGGGGCTGATGGCCGCGACCGGCTCGCAGGAGAGCGGCCCGACACGCATTGGCGTTGCGCTGGTCGACATGGCGACCGGGCTCTATGCCTGCGTCGGCATCCTGATGGCGCTGGCGGAACGCGCCAAATCCGGGCTCGGCCAGTTCGTCGAGGCGACTTTGTACGAGACCGGCCTCGCCATCATGCATCCGCACACCGCGAACTACTTCTATAATGGCGGCAAGCCGCCGGCGCTGACCGGTAACGAGCATCCCAACCTGTATCCCTATTCGGTGTTTGCGGCGCGCGACGGCAACATCTTCGTGGGCGTCGGCAACGACGCCACGTTCCGCAAGCTGTGCAAGGAACTCGGCAAGCCGGAGATGGGCACCGATCCGCGCTTCGCGCGCAACCGAGACCGGGTCGTCAACCGCGATGCGCTGCGCGCCGAGCTCGAGGCGATCCTGAAAGATGAGGACGGCGAGCCGCTGTGCCGGCGCCTGCTCGCCGCCGGCCTTCCCGCCGGTCCGGTGCAGTCGATCGACAAGGCGCTCGCCAACCCGCACACCATCGCGCGCGGCGATGTCATCGAAAAGGACTGGTACAAGGGCGTCGCTTCGCCTGTGCGTTTCGACCGCACCAAGGCCAGCCTGCGCCGGGTGCCGCCGAAATTCAGCGAGCATGCCGCGGAGGTGCTCGGTGAATTCGGCTATTCCGCCGGGGAGATCGAGGATCTTGTCGCCAAGGGAACGGTGAGTGGCCTGGAGCGCAAGCGCTAGCGGCGCCCTGGGCACCCGATGCACCACGCCGGCGGCGTGGTGCGCGGCCGCTTCGGCGGCGCACATCACCAACCGGGATCCGCGGAGCGGCATGCCAATGCCGCACCGCATCCGGGAACGCAAAATCCCGATTGATGGCCTTTCCAGGGTCGGCGCTTTCCCCTCGGCCCCGGCTCGACTATAGGTCATCGGCACGTCATACAGCGCCTGTACCCGGCGCATTCAACGATGATGACGACCTGGGAGAATTTGAATGCTTCGCCGACCTTTGAGCCTTGCCGCGCTGCTCGCCTCCACGCTGGCGCTGGCTTCGCCCGCTTTTGCGGTGACGGAGATCCAGTGGTGGCATGCGATGACCGGCGGCAACAACGACATCGTCAACAAGCTCGCTGAGGATTTCAACGCTAGCCAGCCCGACTACAAGGTCATCCCCACCTTCAAGGGCAGCTATCCCGACACCATGAATGCCGGCATCGCCGCGTTCCGGGCCGGTACCGCGCCGCACATCATGCAGGTGTTTGAGGTCGGCACGGCCACGATGATGAGCGCCAAGGGTGCCATCAAGCCGGTTTACCAGCTGATGAAGGACGCCGGCGAGCCCTTCGACCCCAACAATTATCTGCCGGCGATCACCGGCTACTACTCGACCTCCAAGGGCGAGATGCTGTCGTTCCCCTTCAACTCATCCTCGATGGTGATGTGGATCAATCTCGATGCGCTGAAGAAGGCCAACATCGCCGAGATCCCGAAGACCTGGCCAGAGGTGTTCGAGGACGCCAAGAAGCTCAAGGCAGCCGGCTACACGACCTGCGGCTTCTCCAATGCCTGGGCCACCTGGGCGCATATCGAACAGTTTTCGGCCTGGCATAACGTGCCGATCGGCAGCAAGGCGAACGGACTGGACGGCTTCGACACCGAGCTGAAGTTCAACACGCCGCTGCACGTCAAGCACCTGCAGACGCTGATCGACCTGCAGAAGGACAAGACCTACGATTATTCCGGCCGCGCCAATGCCAGCGAGAGCCGTTTCAGCTCCGGCGAATGCCCGATCTTCCTGACCTCGTCGGGCTATTACGCCAGCGCCAAGGGCACCGCCAAGTTCAACTTCACCTCCGCACCGATGCCCTATTACCCTGACGTCGCTGGCGCTCCGCAGAACTCGATCATCGGCGGCGCATCCTTGTGGGTGATGGGCGGTAAGAAGCCCGAGGAATACAAGGGCGTCGCCAAGTTCTTCACCTTCCTGAGCGACACCAACCGCCAGGCCAAGCTGCACCAGGAGTCGGGCTATCTGCCGATCACCAAGGCGGCCTATGAGAAGACCAAGGCGGATGGTTTCTACGAGAAGAACCCGATCCTGCAGACGCCGCTGAAGGAACTGACCAACAAGGAGCCGACGGAAAACTCCCGCGGCCTTCGCTTCGGCAACATGGTGCAGATGCGCGACATCTGGGCCGAGGAAATGGAAGCGGCCCTTGCGGGGCAGAAGACCGCGCAGGCCGCGCTCGATGCCGCGGTCACTCGCGGCAATGCGATGTTGCGTACGTTCGAGAAGTCCGCGAAGTAATATCTGGCGCTGTCGCCGCCCGGCCAGACGCGCAATTGCGCGTATGGACCGGGCGACCCAGTAGACGCAGCCGTCCGTTTGTCCGACAGGCGATTGCGTTTACTGGATCACCCGCTTTCGCGGGTGACGACATAATGAGTTTCGATCGTTCTCCGGGACCCGTCGACCTGCATGGAAAAGACAGCCGTTTTCAAGAATAAGCTGCTGCCCTATCTGCTGCTGGTGCCGCAGCTGGTCATTACTTTTGTATTTTTCTATTGGCCGGCACTCCAAGCGGTCTGGCAATCCTTCCTGCGCGAGGACGCCTTCGGCCTGAGTTCGGATTTCATCGGGCTGGAAAACTACCAGGCGCTGTTCGCGCAACCGGAATACTACAAGGCGATGGGCGTGACGGTGGTATTCTCGTCGCTGGTGGCGGCGCTGTCGCTGACCATCGCGCTGCTGTTCGCGACCCAGGCCGACAAGAATCTGAAGGCGGCTCCGGTCTTCAAGATGCTGATGATCTGGCCCTATGCGGTCGCCCCCGCCGTCGCCGGCGTGCTGTGGCTCTTCATGTTTCATCCCACGCTGGGAACGCTGGCGCGGCCGCTGCGCCTGCTCGGCTTCGACTGGAATCCGCTGCTCAACGGCAATCACGCCATGACCCTCGTCGTCATGGCCGCAGTGTGGAAGCAGATCTCCTACAACTTCCTGTTCTTCCTGGCCGGCCTGCAGTCGATTCCGCGCAGCGTGCTCGAAGCCGGCGCGATCGACGGGGCCGGTCCGTTGCGGCGGTTCTGGACCATCACCTTTCCACTGCTGTCGCCGACGACGTTCTTCCTGCTGGTCGTGAATGTCGTCTACGTCTTCTTCGACACCTTCGGCATCATCGATGCGGTGACCGGCGGCGGCCCGGCCGGAACGACCACGACCATGGTCTACAAGGTCTATGCCGACGGCCGGCTTGGCGGCGATCTCGGCAGCTCGGCCGCGCAATCCGTCGTCCTGATGGTGATCGTGATCGCCCTGACCGCCATCCAGTTCCGCTACGTCGAGCGCAAGGTGCAGTACTGATGGTCGAGCATCGCCGCTGGAACGATATCGTCGCCTACGCGATCCTGATCTTCGGCGTCTTCATCGTCGCCTTTCCGGTCTACATCGCCTTCATTGCCTCGACGCACGACGCCGCCACCGTCGTCAACGGCAACATGCCGCTGTCGCCGGGCGGCCATGCCATGGAGAATTATTACCGGGCCGTCTTCGTCGGTGCGTCGCGCTACAGCCGCGAGCCGGTCGGTCAGATGCTGCTGAATTCCTTCATCACGGCCGCCGGCATCGCGATCGGCAAGATCTTCATCTCGATCCTGTCCGCCTATGCTGTGGTGTATTTCCGCTTTCCGTTCCGCAAGACCGCGTTCTGGATCATCTTCGTCACGCTGATGCTCCCGGTCGAGGTGCGCATCTATCCGACCTACAAGGTGATCGCCGATCTGCACATGCTCGACACCTATGCCGGGCTGATCCTGCCGCTGATCGCCTCGGCCACCGGCACGCTGCTGTTCCGGCAGTTTTTCATGACCATCCCCGATGAATTGCTGGAGGCCTCGCGCATCGACGGCGCCGGCCCGTTCCGCTTTTTCAAGGATACCCTGCTGCCGCTGTCGGTCACGACCATCGCGGCGCTGTTCGTGATCCAGTTCATCTACGGCTGGAACCAGTATTTGTGGCCGCTGCTGGTCACCACGCAGGACTCGATGCAGACCATCGTCACCGGCATCAAGAAGATGCTGACAACCACCGATGAACTCGCGGAGTGGCAACTGGCCATGGCCACCGCCATTCTTGCGATGGTGCCGCCGGTCGCCGTGGTGGTGTTCATGCAGCGACTGTTTGTGCGCGGCCTGGTCGAGACGGAAAAGTAGGAAGAACATGTCGAACGTCTCGCTGCGTAACGTGCGAAAGACCTATGCTGGCGGATTCGAGGCCATCAAGGGCATCGACTTCGAAATTGCCGACGGTCAGTTCTGCGTGCTGGTCGGTCCCTCCGGCTGCGGCAAGTCCACGCTGCTGCGGATGGTCGCCGGACTGGAAACCATCAGTTCGGGCGAGATCGACATCGGCGGCCGCGTCGTCAACCAGATCGAGCCGGCTGACCGCGACATCGCCATGGTGTTCCAGAACTACGCGCTCTACCCGCATATGAGCGTCTACAACAATATGGCCTACGGGCTGCGCAACCGCGGCATGAAAGAGCCGGAGATCGACGCGCGCGTCCGCGAGGCCGCGAAGATTCTCGAGATCGGCGCCATGCTCGACCGCAAGCCGCGGCAGCTGTCCGGCGGCCAGCGCCAGCGCGTCGCCATGGGCCGCGCCATCGTGCGCCAGCCAAAAGTGTTTCTGTTCGACGAGCCGCTGTCCAATCTCGACGCCAAGCTGCGCGTGGCGATGCGGGTCGAGATCCGCAAGCTGCAGCGCCGGCTCAAGACCACCTCGATCTACGTCACCCACGATCAGCTGGAAGCGATGACGCTGGCCGACATCCTGGTGGTGATGAATGGCGGCCAGGTCGAGCAGATCGGCAATCCGCTCGACATCTACCGCAAGCCCGCCACCACCTTCGTGGCCTCCTTCATCGGCGCGCCGCCGATGAACCTGATCGCGATGCGGCCCGGCGAGATCGGCGTCCAGTTCGCCGGCGACAGCCGCGGCAAGGCCGAGGCGGGCATTCTGGGCGTGCGGCCGGAAGACCTGGCCATTTCCACCGACGCGGTGGCAGATGGCGGAATCACCCTGGAATTGACCGTGGAAGCGATCGAACGGGTCGGCCCGGAAACCTTTGTCTACGGCTCCCGGCAGGGCGCGCAGGGCGTCAGCGCAACCCCCGGCGAACTGCCTCCGGGCGAGGTGATCGTTCGGGTCCCCGGCCAGATTGCCCCCGCCATCGGCGAGCAGATCCGCGCCATCGCCTCGCGCGACAAGCTCCATCTGTTCCGCGCCGACGGCCGCGCGCGGATCGATATCTGACCCAACTCAGAGGTTTACGGCCATCTGGCCGCAGTCCAGGGGTGCTTGAACGCCCCGACATCCATGCCCATATTGCTGTTGACCGGACGGCAATCCGCCGACCGGTTGAAGATGGGGTGCCGTAAGGGCCCTGAATGACCAAAGTCGCTTCGAGAGGGCTTTGTTTTAATGTCTCGTGTTCCTTCGTTGTCCAGTCCGTTCCTTCTAGGATTCGACGAAATCGAGCGTGCGCTCGATCGCGTCGTCAAAGGTGCCGACGGTTATCCTCCTTACAACATCGAGCGGTGCGACCGTAACAGCGGCCAGCCCGAACGCCTGCGGATCACGCTGGCGGTCGCGGGTTTCACCCGCGATCAACTCGATGTGACGACCGAGGAAAACCAGCTCGTGATCCGGGGCCGCCAGCAGGACGACAAGACCCGGCAGTATATCCATCGCGGCATTGCCGCGCGCCACTTCCAGCGCACCTTCGTGCTGGCGGAGGGCATGCTGGTCCTGGGCGCGGATCTGAAGAACGGGCTGTTGTCGGTCGACCTCGCCAGGCCTGAGCCTGAGAGGGTCGTTAAGACAATCGCTATCAATGAGCACGAATAATGCGTGACCCGAAAAAGTGACGGCGGTTTCGACCGATCCGGCACTTTGGATGGAACGAGTAGCGGACTCGACCGCTTGGTCTAACAGAAGGAGTCGAGACCATGAGTGAATTCAATGCTGCCTATGAAAATGACAATGCCAGCGTGACCACCGAAGCGCTGGCAAACCTGGGCGAGGGCCACATCGCCTATGTGAAGCAGATCCGTTCCGAGGACGTGCCGGGGCTGTTCCCGCAGGCACCGCGCATCGCGCCGGGACTGAAGCTGTTCGCGCTGCACGCAGCCAACGGTACGCCGATCATGCTGACCGACAGCCGCGAAGCGGCTATCGCCAACGCATGGAGCCAGGAACTGCAGACCGTCAGCGTCCACTGACGCCGACATCGATGCCAATCATTTCAAGCTCTGCGGCCTCGGCCGCGGAGCCAAAATGATCGGCGACCAGACTCAGGCCGCGGTTGCCGGCGGCAACGCCAGCACTGAATAGATCGCCTGGGCATCCTTGGAGGCGCGCAGCTTCTTGGCGACATCCTGATCGCGCAGCAGCCGGGCGATGCGCGCCAGTGCCTTCAGGTGATCGGCGCCGGCGCCTTCCGGGGCCAGCAGCAGGAACACGAGGTCGACCGGCTGGCCGTCCATGGCCTCGAAATCGATCGGGCGCTCCAGCCGTGCGAACATCCCGAACAGCCGCTCCAGCTTCGGCAGCTTGCCGTGCGGGATCGCCACGCCGTAGCCGACGGCAGTGGTACCGAGTTTCTCCCGCTGCATCAGCACTTCGAAAATCACCCGGTCGACCTGACCGGTCAGCGTCGCGGCGCGCGCGGACATCTCCTGCAGCGCCTGCTTCTTGCTGTTCACCTTCAACGCGGGAAGTATTGCTTCGGGCGCGACCAGATCGGTAATCGTCATGGACCGTTCCGAGGATGTTGGACCGTCAGCTGTGGAGAGAATTCAGACTGGCAGCGTTGGACAAGAGGTGGAAGGAACGCAGTCAGAATACGCCCGGGGCGAGACCGCCCGAGCGTATTCTAGCACCGGAACCGATCCGTGCGAAATCCGTTTGACCGGCCCTGCCAGTCAAAGGCGGCGGACCATAGGGACGGGCTTTCGGGCCGTCAATGGCGTCAGGAGGCTTTAACCACCGGCGGATCGACCCAGCCGACATTGCCGTCGGGACGCCGGTAGATGATGTTCACCCGACCGCTGCTGCCGTGCTGGAATACCACCACGGGAACACCGGTGAAGTCGAGTTCCATCACCGCCTCGCTCACCGACAGGCGCTTCAGCGAGGTGGTCGCCTCGGCGATGATCACCGGATTGTAGGCCGAGATTTCGTCCTCGTCGGCGATCGCCTCGATGACGTAACTCGGCGCGTCCAGGGTCGGCGTTTCGAGTTCGGAAATCGCTTCGGCGACCGCGTGGGCCTTGCGGGCGGAGCGATCCTTGAGCCGGCTCTTGTAGCGGCGCAACCGCTTCTCGATCTGCAGCAGCGCCTGGTCGGCGCTCGCATAAGCGTCCGCGGCATTGGAGTCCGCTTCGAGCGTAACTCCGGAATCGAGGTGCAGCGCGCAGTCGGTACGGAAACCGAAACCATCCTTACTCAGGGTGATGTGGCCGGAGTAATTGCCATCGAAATATTTTCGCAAGACTTCGTCGGTGCGCTCACTGACGCGACCGCGCAAGGCGTCGCCGACATTGATGCTTTTTCCCGAGATGCGAAGAGTCATGGTCAGGCCTCGATTCGTCTTGAGTTGAACCGACAGTATCCCGATTTGAACGGAGTGCAATCAAGCTGGTGCGATGTCGCGGGATCTGTCGGGCGACGTCCTTTCGGACGATGCGGCGGGAGCTGTGAGTGCATTGCCGAGCATGCTCTGCTTGTCGCGGCGACGCTGCACCGATGACGGAATTCGCATCGACTCGCGGTATTTCGCCACGGTACGACGCGCAATATCAATGCCCGCGGCGCGCAACCGTTCCACGATGGTATCATCGGACAGGATGACTGCCGGGTTCTCGCCGTCGATCAACTGCCGGATGTGATGTCTGACGGCTTCCGCCGAATGCGCCTCGCCACCGTCGGCCGAGGCAATCGAGGCAGTGAAGAAATACTTCAATTCAAAACTGCCGCGATTGGTCGCCATGTATTTGTTGGCGGTCACCCGCGACACCGTCGACTCGTGCATCTGGATCGCATCGGCCACGGCCTTGAGATTCAGCGGCCGCAGATGCGCAACGCCCTGGGTGAAGAAGCCATCCTGCTGCCGCACGATCTCCGTGGCTACCTTCAGGATCGTGCGGGCGCGCTGATCGAGCGCACGCACCAGCCACGTGGCATTCTGCAGGCAGTCTGTGAAATATGATTTGTCGCCGTCCTTGCGGATCGTCTTCGACAGCTCGCTGTAATAGACCTGATTGACCAGCACACGCGGAAGCGTGTCGCTGTTGAGCTCCACATGCCAGCCGCCATCGGGACCCGGCCGCACATAGACATCCGGCACAACGGTCTGCATGCGCGCCGAACCGAACTTCAGGCCGGGCTTCGGATCGAGCCTTCGGATCTCGCCGATCATGTCGGCCAGATCCTCATCATCGACGCCGCAGATCTTGCGCAGGCTGGCGATGTCGCGCTTGGCCAGCAGATCGAGATGCTCGACCAGTGCCTGCATCGCCGGGTCATAACGGTTCTGCTCGCGCAGCTGGATTGCCAGGCATTCGCTGAGGCCACGGGCGCACACGCCGGGCGGGTCGAACTTCTGCAGCACGCCGAGAACCGACTCGATATCCTGCACCGAGGCGCCGAGGCGCTCGCCGACGTCACCCAGGTCGGGCGGCAGGTAGCCAGCCTCGTCGACCAGATCGATCAGATACTGGCCGATCATGCGCTTGGCGGGATCGGTGAAGGCCACCGCCAGCTGCTCGGCCAGATGCCCGCCGAGCGTCTCCTCCGCCGCCACGAACGCCTCGAGATTGTAGCTGTCGTCGTTGGAAGCGCCGCCGCCCCATTCGGTATAGGCGGTGGGTGCAGCGTCCTGGGCGACGCGCGCCGCGGCTTCCGCCGGCTCTTCGGAAAACACGTTGTCGAGGCCGGTATCGAGAGTCTGCTCGATCTCGGTGCGGGTGCCGAGCTCGCGATTCATCCACTCGTCGGGCTGCTGCGACTCGAAGCCTTCGCCGCCGGCGCGATCCGAAAAATCGGAACTGTCCGCGCTGCCGTCCTGGCTGTAGGTCGAACCCAGCTCGTCATGATCGGACGGTTCAGAAAATTCCGCACGCTCGCGCTCTGGCGCCGGCTCGCCGGCGACGGGTGCTTCGCTGCCGTCGCTCGCGCGTTCCAGCAGCGGATTCCGTTCAAGTTCGTCTTCGACGAAGGTGGCGAGATCGAGATTGGACAGCTGCAGCAGCTTGATCGCCTGCATCAGCTGCGGCGTCATTACGAGCGACTGGGATTGGCGGAACTCTAGTCTCTGCGTCAGAGCCATGGAGACAAAAACCGATCCAAAAGTTGGTCCGTTTCTTGCTTATCTCTTTTTCAGAGCAATGTACACGGCTTGACGAATTGTAAATTTGGACTAGAGGCGGAATTCCTCGCCAAGGTAAAGACGCCGGACATCCGGGTTGGCGACGATCTGTTCCGGACTTCCTTCGGTCAGAATTTCCCCAGCGTAAACGATATAGGCGCGGTCTGTCAGCCCCAGCGTTTCACGCACATTGTGGTCGGTAATCAGCACCCCGATGCCGCGGTTGGTGAGATGCCGGACCAGGTCCTGGATGTCGCCCACCGCGATCGGATCGATGCCGGCAAACGGCTCGTCGAGCAGCATGTAGTTGGGGCGGGTGGCCAGCGCGCGGGCGATTTCGACACGCCGCCGCTCGCCGCCTGACAGCGCGATCGACGGCGACTTGCGGAGCTTCTGAATGTTGAATTCGTCCAGCAGTGCGTTGAGCTCGGCCTCGCGCTTCTTGCGGCTGGGCTCCACCACCTCGAGCACCGCGCGGATATTCTCCTCCACCGTGAGTCCGCGAAAAATCGAAGCTTCCTGCGGCAAATAGCCGATTCCCAGCCTGGCGCGCTGGTACATCGGCAGTTTCGTGACGTCGTGGCCATCGAGCTCGATGGTCCCGCGGTCGGCCTTGATCAGGCCGGTGATCATGTAGAACACCGTGGTCTTGCCGGCGCCGTTGGGACCGAGCAGGCCCACCGCCTCGCCGCGACGGACATAGATGCTGACGCCGCGGACGACCTGGCGCTTGCCGAAGCTCTTCTCCACGCTATGGACGGCGAGATAGCCCGCGCGCGGCGGCGCGGCGCCATTGGCCTTGCTGCGCGGCTTCGGCTGCGATGGCAGGGCGCGTGGCGGGTCGGGTCGCACGGAGGCCGGC